>CAYQKN010000055.1:15720-17492 GCA_964417885.1 uncultured Burkholderiales bacterium
TAGTCCACCTCGATCGGCGTATCGATGCGCAGCAAAACCTGCGTGGATTTCTTGCTGCCGTCCTTGCGGGTAATGGTGAGCGTGACATCCATCTGGGGCTTGATGCCCGCTTCAAGCCCGGTCACGTCAAACGTTTCCTCGCCGGTTATCCCCAGTGACTCGGCCGACTCGCCTCCCTTGAACTGGCAGGCCAGCACGCCCATGCCGATCAGATTGGAGCGATGGATGCGTTCAAAGCTTCGGGCAATGACTGCCTTGACGCCGAGCAACTGCGTGCCTTTGGCGGCCCAGTCGCGGGATGACCCGGTGCCGTATTCCTCGCCACCGAAAATCACGGTCGGCGTGCCGGCGGCGACATACTTCATCGCGGCGTCATAGATCGCCATCTGTTCGCCGGACGGCTGGAACAGTGTCACGCCACCTTCGACGCGGCTGCCGTCAGCCTTGGGTGGCAGCATCAGGTTCTTGATCCGGACATTGGCGAAGGTGCCGCGCATCATCACTTCATGGTTGCCGCGTCGTGCGCCGTAGCTGTTGAAATCGGCCTTCATCACCTTGTTTTCAATCAGGTACTTGCCGGCGGGCGAGGTGTCCTTGATCGAACCGGCCGGTGAGATGTGGTCGGTGGTGACGGAGTCGCCGAACAGGCCAAGCGCACGCGCGCCCTTGACATCCTTGGCGGTGCCGGCGTGCATGCCGAAGTCGGCGCCGAAAAACGGCGGCTCGGCGATGTAGGTGGACTTTGGCCAGTCATAGACCTGGCCGGTCACACCCTTGATACGCTGCCAGAGCGGCAGATCGGCACCGAGGTTGGAATAGAGACGCTGGAACGTGGCGGGATCCATTGCGTAGCCCATCACGGCCGCAACTTCATGGCTGGTCGGCCAGATGTCCTTGAGATAGACCGGCCCGTCGGTGCCCTGACCCAATGGCTCAGTTTCGAGGTCCTTCAACACTGTACCGGCGATGGCATAGGCAACCACCAATGGCGGCGAGGCAAGGAAATTGGCTTTCAGATTGGGGTGGATGCGCGCTTCGAAATTCCGGTTGCCGGACAGCACGGCGGCGGCGATAAGGTCATTGCCGGTGATGGCTTCGTTGAATTCCGCTGTCAGGTCACCGGCATTGCCGATGCAGGTGGTGCAGCCGTAGCCAGCCAGGTAGAAGCCGAGCTTTTCGAGGTATGGCAGCAGCCCGGCCTTGGTCAGGTAATCGGTGACGACGCGCGAACCGGGGGCCAGAGAGGTCTTGATGTGCGGCTTGACCGTGAGGCCTTTTTCAACCGCTTTCTTGGCCAGCAGGCCGGCAGCCAGCAACACGCCGGGGTTGGACGTGTTGGTACAACTGGTAATGGCCGCGATCAGCACATCACCCGAACCGATATCGATACCGTCCTTGCTGGTGAAGCGCTTGTTAAGGTCCTCGGGCAGCTTCGAGAATCCGTTCTCGGCCGGCGGCTTGGAGAATAGCGACGCAAACTGCGATTTCATCTTGCCGAGTTCAATCCGGTCTTGCGGGCGTTTCGGCCCGGCCAGCGACGCGGTGACCGTCGTGAGGTCCAGCGACAGTGTCTGCGAATAATTGAGCTCGCCCGCTTTCGACACGCCGTAAAGCCCCTGCGCCTTGAAGTAGCTGGCGAAGGCATCGATTTCCTCGGCGGTGCGGCCGGTACCGCGCATGTAGGCAACCGTGGTGTCATCGACCGGGAAGAAACCCATGGTGGCGCCGTACTCCGGCGCCATGTTGGCAATGGTGGCGCGGTCGGGCAGGGC
>CAYQKN010000055.1:17502-19868 GCA_964417885.1 uncultured Burkholderiales bacterium
TCGCCGACCACCTTTGCCTTGCGCAGCATCTCGGTCACGGTCAGCGCCAGGTCGGTAGCGGTCACGCCCTCGCGCAGCTTGCCGGTGAGGTTCACGCCGACCACGTCCGGGGTCAGGAAATAGACCGGCTGTCCCAGCATGCCGGCCTCGGCTTCGATCCCGCCCACGCCCCAGCCGACCACGCCAATACCGTTGATCATGGTGGTGTGGCTGTCGGTACCGACCAGCGAGTCCGGGTAATACACGCCGCCTTTGCTATGCACGCCGCGCGCCAGGTATTCGAGGTTCACCTGGTGCACGATGCCGATACCCGGGGGCACGACCTTGAAGGTGTCAAACGCCTGCATGCCCCATTTCATGAACTGGTAACGTTCTTCGTTGCGCTGGAATTCCAGCTTCATGTTGATGTCCAGCGAATCCTTGCTGCCGTAGCTGTCGATCTGCACCGAGTGATCGACCACCAGGTCAACCGGCACCAGCGGCTCGATGACTTTCGGGTTCTTGCCCATTTTGCTGACCACGCCTCGCATCGCCGCCAGATCGGCCAGCAGCGGAATGCCGGTGAAGTCCTGCAGCACCACGCGAGCGACGATGAACGGAATTTCATTCTCGCGGCTGTCGTTGGCACCCCAGTTGGCGAGCTGCCTGACGTGTTCTTCGGACACCTTCTTGCCGTCGACGTTGCGCAGCACCGCCTCCAGCACGATCCTGATCGACACCGGCAGCTTGTTGACGTTGGGAAAGGTTTTGGCAAGCTCGGGCAGCGAATAGAACTGACCGGTCTTGCCGGAGGCGAGGGAAAATGTTTGCAGCGAGTTGAAGGAATTATGCGGCATGAAGAATCCTTTATTCTTTGGGAAGCACCACGAACGCGGTGCAATGTGGAATCGGTGGTGGAAGCTATTTTAGTGCGAATCAAGTTATCCGGTACGGCGGCGGCATTTGACCGGGCGCAAGCGCCCGGGAGAACAGAGTTCCTCGCGCCCTGGCGTTCTCAGAACGCGTCGCCCGGCACGCGCACCCAGCCTTCCATCAGCACCCGCGCGCTGCGGCTCATGATCGCCTTGGTGACCGACCACTCGCCGTTGACCAGCGTTGCTTCCGCGCCGACACGCAGCGTGCCGGATGGATGGCCGAAGCGCACTGCAGTTTTTGCGCCGCCGCCCGCCGCCAGGTTGACGAGCGTGCCCGGAATCGCCGCCGCTGTGCCGATGGCGACGGCAGCCGTTCCCATCATCGCGTGATGCAGCTTACCCATTGAAAGCGCGCGTACCAGCAGATCAGTGTCGGCCGCCGATACCTTCTTGCCGCTGGACGAAATGTAATCGGCAGGCTTGGCGACGAATGCGATCTTCGGCGTGTGCTGCCGCTTCGCCGCTTCATCAATGTGCTTGATCAGGCCCATCCGGACGGCACCGTGCGCACGCAGTGCCTCGAACATGGCCAGCGCCCGCGCGTCCCCATTGATGGCGTCCTGCAGTTCGGTTCCGGTGTAGCCGATTGCCTCGGCGTTGACGAATATGGTCGGAATGCCGGCGTTGATCATGGTCGCCTGGAGCGTACCGATGCCGGGCACCTCGAGATTGTCCACCAGGTTGCCGGTCGGAAACATCGCGCCGCCGGCACCCTCTTCGTCGGCCGCCGGATCCATGAACTCCAGCTGTATTTCGGCGGCAGGAAAGGTCACACCGTCGAGTTCAAAATCACCCGTTTCCTGCACCTGTCCATCCGTAATCGGCACGTGCGAGATGATGGTTTTGCCGATGTTGGCCTGCCAGATGCGTACGACGGCAACACCGTTTCGCGGAATGCGGACCGCGTCCACCAGGCCATTGCTGATGGCGAACGGCCCGACGGCGGCGGACAGGTTGCCGCAGTTGCCGCTCCAGTCGACAAATCCCTTGTCGATCGACACCTGTCCGAACAGGTAATCGACATCATGGTCCGGCTTGCTGCTTTTCGACAGGATTACCGTCTTGCTGGTACTGGATGTCGCCGCACCCATGCCATCGATTTGCTTGCCATAAGGGTCCGGGCTGCCGATGACGCGCAGCAGCAAAGCGTCTCTCGCGGCGCCGGGGATCTGCGCGACGCCCGGCAAATCCTGCAAGCGGAAGAACACGCCTTTGCTGGTACCGCCGCGCATGTAGGTGGCGGGAATTCTGATTTGTGGTGGGTGAGACATTTCCGGTTTCGTTTGATGTTGACTTTTCTAGGCTGCCCTGCGCGATTCAAGAAAGTCCTTGGCAAACCGCTGCAATACGCCGCCGGCTTCGTAAATCGAAACTTCCTCGGCCGTGTCCAGTCGGCAGGTCACCGGCACCTCAACCGTGTCGCCATTCCTGCGCCGGATCACCAGTGTCAGG
>CAYQKN010000055.1:19966-21136 GCA_964417885.1 uncultured Burkholderiales bacterium
CTCGGCGGCAATCGCTTCCACACCCGCCAGACGCACGCCCTTTGCCGCCCAGTCCCGCGAGGAGCCCTGGCCGTAGTCCGCGCCGGCGATGATGATGAGCGGCTGCTTGCGCTCCAGATAGGTTTCGATCGCCTCCCACATGCGTGTGACCTTGCCGTCCGGCTCGATGCGGGCGAGCGAACCTTTCTTCACCTTGCCGTCGACCACTGCCATTTCATTCATCAGTTGCGGGTTGGCAAACGTCGCCCGAAGCGCCGTGAGGTGGTCGCCGCGATGGGTGGCATAGGAATTGAAGTCCTCTTCCGGCAAGCCCATTTTCGCCAGGTATTCGCCGGCCGCGCTGTCGGGCAGGATGGCGTTGGATGGCGACAGGTGATCAGTGGTGATGTTGTCCGGCAGCACGGCCAACGCCCGCGCGCCTTCCCAATACGGCGGGCGGCGAATGTAGGTGCTTTGCGGTCGCCATGCGTAAAGCGGGCTGACGGCGGCACCGCTGTCGGCCTTGAGCGCGAACATCGGTTCATAGACCTTGCGGAAATGTTCGGGCTTCACGCTGGAAGCGACCACCGCATCGATTTCGGCGTCGCTGGGCCAGATGTCCTTGAGCGTGACCGGCTGTCCATTGGCATCGGTGCCGAGCACATCCTTTTCGATGTCGAACCGCACCGTGCCCGCAATCGCGTAGGCAACCACCAGCGGCGGTGAGGCGAGGAAAGCCTGTTTCGCATAGGGATGGATGCGGCCATCGAAATTGCGGTTACCCGACAGCACCGCGGTGGCGTACAAATCGCGGTCAATAATTTCCTTTTGGATTGCGGGATCAAGTGCGCCGGACATGCCGTTACAGGTGGTGCAGGCAAAGGCCACGATGCCAAAGCCCAACTGCTCCAGTTCCGGGAGCAGTTTCGCTTCTTCGAGGTACAGCTGCACCGCTTTCGAGCCAGGCGCGAGCGATGTCTTCACCCATGGCTTTCTTGTCAGGCCTCGCCGGTTTGCGTTTCGCGCCAGCAGGGCAGCCGCAATCACGTTGCGCGGATTGCTCGTATTGGTACAAGAGGTAATGGCGGCGATGATGACGGCGCCGGACCTTCTCCCGGCGTTCAAGGACTACCGCATGCTGGATTGGACCACGGTGCCGAACGTGATGGATTTCCAGGTGCGGACGCGGTC
>CAYQKN010000055.1:21146-21432 GCA_964417885.1 uncultured Burkholderiales bacterium
TGTTGCGCACCACGGTGGACAGATCAAACTCAAGCACGCGCTCGTACTCGGCCGTTTTCAGCGCGTCGGCCCACAGGCCGGTGTGTTTCGCGTACAGCTCAACCAGTTTCACCTGCGCATCTTCACGGCCGGTCAGCTTGAGGTAATCGATGGTCTGGCGATCGATGTAGAACATGGCCGCGGTGGCGCCGTATTCCGGTGCCATATTGGAGATGGTGGCGCGATCACCCAGCGTCAGTGCGGCGGCCCCGTCGCCGTGGAACTCCAGGTAGGCGCCGACCACTTT
>CAYQKN010000056.1:0-21126 GCA_964417885.1 uncultured Burkholderiales bacterium
CCCCGCGTGACATCCTTCAGCCGCACCTTGTAGCGCGTGTCGTTGGCGGCCGCGTTGTCGTAGCTCCACCCGGGGATGCCCATTTTCTGGCTGATCAGGTTCATCATCGGCGGCGGCCGGTCGGCTGCGTCCTCGCCCATGCAGAACTTGTCGATCGAAATCGCCGCCTCGTGGCCGTGCGCGACCGCCCAGATGATGTTTTTCGGGCCGAACGCGGCATCGCCGCCGAAGAACACCTTGGGCAGGCTCGATTGCAGCGTTTCCTTGCTGACCACCGGCATGCCCCACTTGTCGAACTCCAGGCCCAGGTCGCGCTCGATCCAGGGGAAGGAGTTTTCCTGGCCCACGGCGACCAGCACGTCGTCGCATTCAAAGTGAACATCCGGCCGGCCGGACGGTACCAGCGTGCGCCGGTGATTGGCGTCGTATTTTGCCTCGACGATTTCGAACGTGACGCCGGTGAGCCGGCCGTTGTCATGCGTGAACGCCTTCGGCACGTGGAAGTTGATGATCGGGATGCCTTCATGCTGCGCATCTTCCTTTTCCCACGGGCTGGCCTTCATTTCGTCGAAGCCGGACCGGACGATGACCTTGACGTCATCGCCGCCGAGCCGGCGCGAAGACCGGCAGCAGTCCATGGCGGTATTGCCGCCGCCGAGGACGATGACCCGCTTGCCGATTTTTTCGATGTGTCCGAAAGAAACCGATGCCAGCCAGTCGATGCCGATATGAATATTGGCGGCGGCTTCCTTGCGACCGGGGATGTCGAGATCGCGGCCGCGTGGCGCGCCGGAGCCGACAAAAACGGCGTCAAAACCGCCGGCCAGCAGCGATTTCATGCTGTCGATGCGCTGGCCGCTCTTGAAGTCGATGCCGAGGTTGAGAATGTAGCCGACCTCCTCGTCGATCACCGATTCCGGCAGGCGGAATTTCGGGATCTGGCTGCGGATCATGCCGCCGGCGCGGGTGTCGCCGTCGAATACGGTGACGTGGTAACCCAGTGGCGCCAGGTCGCGCGCCACGGTCAGTGAGGCGGGGCCGGCGCCGACGCACGCAATGCGCTTGCCGTTGCCTTTTTTCGGCGCGGTGGGCAGCCGGTCGCGGATATCGTCCTTGTTATCGGCGGCGACCCGCTTCAGCCGGCAGATCGCCACCGGCTCCGGTTTCTCGGCATTTTTTTCCTCAACCCGTCCGCGCCGGCAGGCCGGCTCGCATGGCCGGTCGCAGGTCCGGCCGAGGACGCCGGGGAACACGTTGGACTTCCAGTTGATCATGTACGCGTCGCTGTATCGGCCGGCGGCGATCAGGCGAATGTACTCGGGTACCGGGGTGTGGGCCGGGCAGGCCCACTGACAATCCACGACTTTGTGAAAATAGTCGGGGTGGCGAATATCAGTTGGTTTCAACAGGCTCTCCAGTTCGCGGTGGACGGCCGCGGTTTTACCCGATCTTTCGGTTGCCCGGACGGGCGCGGAATAGTCGGAAAACTCGCGTTGCACGGGCCATGTTACAGCCAGCATTCACGCGTGGGTAGCCCGACATTTGACGCAGCGCAATAAAAAGCCAAACAGCCGCGAGGCTAGCGGCTGTAGCCGGTCAGTGCCTCGGGCGGCGAGCGGCGCAGGCTGTAGGTGGCGCTGACGCTGATCTGCTTGGCGAAATGCACGTTCTTGGTGGCGGCGTGCATGTAAAGGTTGAACCCGCCGAAGTGGGTGGCGGCATAGTTGTAGGCGCCACCGAGGTCCTGTTCCAGGCGATTGACCGCGGTATCGAAAAAGGCCGGGGTCTTGCGCACCAGGTCGTCACCGGAATCGAACACGACTTCCTTGCCGTGCGCAGTCTGCCGGATGGCGATGCCGCCGGCGATGAATTCGCCGTACAGCCGGTCGCGGCATTTTTCCAGGTAGCAGCGATCGGACATTTGCGCGATGATGTCGGCCGAGCCGAGCAGGCTGCCGAGCATGCGCAGCAGCGGATCCTGCACCAGGATATCGGCCACCCGCTTTTCGAAGCCGGTGAAATGAATCAGTTCCGAACCGGCCGCGGCAACATCGCCCATGCCGACCTGCGGCAGGTAGCTCTTGAGGAAGGCGGCACCGCGCGAGACGTGGCAGCGGGTGTATTCGGCCCCGTTCCGCGCCGACGTATCGCTGGTGGCGCGGATATAACCCATGTCGTGGAACAGCGCTGTGATGATGCCCAGCTGGAACAGCCTGACACCGAGCGCCGGGGTGGAGCGTCGCGAGCGCTCATAGCCGTCCATCAGCCGTGCCATGGCGAGCGTGACATCCATGACATGTTGCAGGTCGTGGTAGGCGGTGTCGCAGGCCATGTAGCCGGGATAATCGCCGCGATAAAGCCGCGTCATGTCGGCGAAGGCGGTATCCATCGGGCCGTGGGCGGCACCTGGATACAGCAATCTGAACAGCCGGGCGATTTCCCGCTGTACCGCCGCCGGATCGGTGGTCTGGATCCGGTTGGTGACATCAAAATCGTTGCGCCGTACCTGCATGGTCAATACCTTCTCCCGTTGGCATGCCCGTTCTTGTCATGGTACTCGTGGCGGGCAACATTTGCCGCTGGGCGCATGTCACGGTTGCCGGGTACTGTTAACTGGGCATTTGACTATGCGGTCACAAAAAAATCAACTACCGCATATGGGGGACGCAGGCGTGCAAAATCCGGTGGCCGGCGGTATAGTGCGCTGATGGTGGGCCATGACAACTGAAGTTTCCGCAACGATGGCAGCAATCGAGCGCCGGATCATTGAGTTGCGGCTGGAGCACCGCGATCTCGACTTGGCCATTGATGCGCTGGTTTCCAATCCGGTCCACGACCAGCTGCAGCTGAAACGGCTGAAAAAGCGCAAATTGCTGCTGAAAGACCAGATTTCGTTCCTCGAAGGGCAGCTGACGCCGGATATTTCAGCCTGAGCGGGAACCAGCCTGGCCTTGCTGCTGTCGATAGACGCGCACTGCGCCGCGAAGCTGCTTGACCCGCGTCGTGACACGCCGACTCGAACCAGCTGATAATTGTCCGCTCGGTCAATTTGGCTGCGTACTTTTCCAACAAGATTGCCATGAATAAAACAGTCATCATGGCCGGTGCAGTGGCCGGCGTTCTCGCGATTGGCGCCGCCAGCTTCTGGGCAGGCAGGAATTCCGGTGCGGCGGCGCCGTCCAACCCGGCCAAGTCTGCGCCCCCGTCGGCAGCCAAGGCGCCGGCCGGCGTGTCGGTTGAAACCGCGCCGGTGACCATGGCCAAACTCGCCAAAAGCATCACCGCGGTCGGATCATTGCGCTCGGACGAGTCGGTGGTGCTGCGGCCGGAAGTATCCGGTCGCATCGCCGAAATCCGCTTTCGCGAGGGCCAGCGGGTCGAGCAGGGCGCGGTCCTGATCCGCATCGACGATTCGGTGCAGCGTGCCGAGCTTGAACAGGCCAAGGCCAACCTCAGTCTCAGCAAGAGCAAGTTCGACCGCGCCATCGACCTGCAGAAAAAAGGCTTCATTTCCAGCCAGGCGCGCGAGGAGGCGGAAAACAATTTCCGCGTCGCGCAGGCCACCTTCGACCTGGCGTCGGCCCGGCTGACCAAGCTCGAAATCAAGGCGCCCTTTGCCGGCCTGATCGGCCTGCGCCAGGTCAGCGTCGGCGACTACATCAAGGACGGCCAGGACATCGCCAACCTGGAGGGCGTGGATCCGCTGAAGGTCGATTTTCGGGTGCCGGAAATTTACCTGAAGCAGGTGGCGGTGAACCAGAACCTGCAGGTAACACTGGACGCCGTCCCCGGGCAGGTTATCCCCGGCAAGGTGTTTGCCATCAACCCGCTGCTCGATGCCAATGGCCGCTCGCTGGTGGTGCGCGCCGTGGTCAAGAATCCCGACGCCAGGTTGCGGCCGGGCATGTTTGCGCGGGTGCGTCTGCTGACGGAGACGACCGCCGATACCATGACGGTGCCGGAACAGTCGGTGGTGCCGGTGGGCGATGACTTCTATGTGTTCCGGGTGGTGGACGGCAAGGCCCTGCGTACCCGGGTCGAACTGGGCCAGCGCCAGGCCGGCATTGTCGAAATTGTGCGCGGCCTGTCGGACGGAGACGTGGTGGTGACCGCCGGGCAGATCAAGATTCGTGACGGCTCTGCCATTCAGGTTGCCAACCGGCCTACCGCCGCCCCGTCGGTGCCGGCCGCCAAAGCCGGCCCGGCGGTTCCCCCTGCCGCCGCCAAGCTGTAGGCCAAGCCATGATCCTTTCCGAGATTTGCATCAAGCGTCCGGTATTTGCCAGCGTGCTATCGCTGGCGATCCTGCTGGTCGGCATGATTTCCTATTTCCGCCTGCCGGTGCGCGAGTTGCCAAAAATCGACGAGCCCATCGTCACCGTCACCACCACCTATCGCGGCGCCTCGGCCGACGTGATGGAAAGCCAGGTGACCAAGCCGCTGGAGGATTCGCTGTCCGGCATCGAGGGCGTGGATGTGATGACATCATCGTCGCGTGCCGAGCAAAGCGACATCACGATACGTTTCAAGCTGTCGCGCGACCCGGATTCGGCGGCGGCCGATGTGCGCGACAAGTCCTCGCGCGTTCGCGGACGGCTGCCGCAGGACATCGATGAACCGGTAATCTCGAAGACCGAGGCGGATGCGTTCCCGATCATGTTCATCGCGTTTTCGAGCGATCGCCACAGCGCACTCGAGACCTCGGATTACGCCAACCTCTATTTGCGGCCGCGGCTCGGCACATTGCCGGGGGCGGCCGATGTGCGCATTTTCGGCGAGCGCAAGACCTCGATGCGGGTCTGGCTCGACCGGGCAAAGCTAGCCGCCTACAAGATCACCCCGGCCGAGGTCGAGGACGCGATCCGCCGGCAGAACGCCGAGATCCCGGCCGGCCGGATTGAAAGCACGCGCCGCGAGTTCAACGTGCTGTCGCAGACCGACCTGGCGCGGCCGGATGAATTCGGTGCCATCATCATCCGCGATGCCGGTGGTTATGCGGTGCGCATCCGCGATGTGGCAAAGGTCGAACTGGCCCCGGCCTCGGAACGGGTGATCGCCCGCTTCCTCGGCAATCCGGCCATTTCGATGGGCGTGGTGCGCCAGTCCACCGCCAACACCCTCGACCTGGCGCTTGCCGTGCGCGCCGAGGTTGCGCAGATCAACAAGACGCTGCCGGAAGGGATGAAGCTGACCATCTCCTACGATTCGTCGGTGTTCATTGAAGAATCGACGCAAAAGGTGTTCGTCACCATCGTCGAGGCGATCCTGCTGGTGGCGATGGTCATTTTCCTGTTCCTGCGCAATGTCCGCGCCACCCTGATCCCGCTGGTGACCATCCCGATCTCGCTGATCGGCACCTTTACCCTGCTGTATGCGGCCGGCTTCACCATCAACGTGCTGACCTTGCTGGCCATGGTGCTCGCCATCGGCCTGGTGGTGGATGACGCCATCGTGGTGCTGGAGAATATTTACCGCAACATGGAAAAGGGCATGTCGGCGTTCGAGGCCTCACTGGTGGGCTCGAAGGAGATCGGCTTCGCCATCGTTGCCATGACCATCACCCTGGCCGCGGTCTATGCGCCGCTGGCGTTCGGCCAGACCCGCACCGACCGCCTGTTCATCGAGTTTGCGCTGGCGCTGGCCGGTGCGGTGGTGGTGTCGGGTTTCATCGCGCTCACGCTGTCGCCGATGATGTGTTCCAAGCTGCTCCGGCACGAGCCGAAGCACGGTGTGGTCTATAACACCGTGGAGCGCGCGTTCACCGCATTGACCGAGAGCTATCGGCGGGTGCTGGCGGCTTCGCTCGAGCGCCGCTGGATCGCCGGACTGATCTGGCTGGTATTCGCGGGCATTTCGGTGCCGATGTTCCTGACGCTGAAGTCCGAGCTGGCGCCGATCGAGGACCGCGGCGTGATTTTCGGCCCGGTCACGGCGCCGGAGGGCTCGACCGTCGAGTACACCGCGGAATACATGCGGATGATGGAAGAGGTGTATCGCAGCATCCCCGAAACCTCGCGTTTTTTTGTCAACGCCGGCAATCCGACGCCCGACGCCGGTTTTTCGGTGGCGATCATGAAGCACTGGCGCGAGCGAACCCGCAGCACCAGTGAAATCGCCAACGAGATGCGGCCCAAGATGCGCGCCATTCCCGGCATCAATGCTTTTCCGCTGACGCCGCCGTCGCTGGGCGGTGGCCGCAGCAAGCCGGTCGATTTCGTGCTGATGACCCAGCAGTCCTATCCGGAGCTGGCGCGGATGGTGGAGCGGCTGACCGAGGAGGCGCGCAAGAGCCCGGCGCTGGCCAATATCGACAGCGACCTGCGGCTCAACATGCCTGAACTGCGGGTGACGGTGAACCGCGAGAAGCTCGGCGACCTGGGCGTGCCGGTCGATTCGGTCGGGCGTACGCTGGAAACCATGCTGGGCGGTCGGGTGGTCACACGCTTCAAGCAGGGCGGCGAGCAATACGACGTGATTGTGCAGGTGGCGAATACCGATCGCAATACGCCGACGGATATTTCCGATATCTATGTACGCGCCCGCGGCGGCGAGATGGTGCCGCTGGCCAATGTCACCAGCCTGCGCGAAGGCGTGTCGCCGAAGAACCTCAATCACTTCAACCGGCTGCGCTCGGCGACGGTCAACGCGGAACTGGCACCCGGCTACAGCCTTGCCGAAGGCCTCAAGGCGATGTCCGACGCGGCGGCGCGTGTGCTGCCCAACGTGCAGACCGATGTCTCGGGCCAGTCGCGCGAATTCAAGGAGGGGGCGTCAACGCTGCTGCTCACCTTCGCGCTGGCGCTGGCTTTCATCTACCTGGTGCTGGCCGCGCAGTTCGAGAGCTTTGCCGATCCATTCATCATCATGCTGACGGTGCCGCTGTCGATCACCGGCGCGCTGATTGCGCTGATGCTGACCGACAATTCATTGAACGTATTTTCCAAGATCGGCCTGATCACGCTGGTGGGGCTGATCACCAAGCACGGCATCCTGATCGTCGAGTTTGCCAACCAGTTGCAGGAACAGGGCAAGCCGATCCGGGAAGCGGTCATCGAGTCAGCCATCCTGCGCCTGCGGCCGATCCTGATGACCACCGGCGCGACCGTACTCGGTGCCGCACCCCTGGCGCTGGCCAGCGGCGCGGGCGCCGAGGCGCGGGCACAGATCGGCTGGGTGATCGTCGGCGGCATGACACTCGGCACGCTGCTGACACTGCTGGTGGTGCCGGCGTTCTATACCATCTTCGCGCGCGATCTGAGCCACAGCAAACATCTGGCCGACCAGGCGAGGATAGCCGACGCCCACGCTGCGCATGCCGCCAGCGACTAGAAGCGGTTCAGTTCCGGGCTGCGATAGAAACTCATGACCTTGGGAACGTAGGCCATGGTCTCGGGGTAGGGCGGAATGCGGTTTCCCGCCCGGATCACGGCGTTTTCACCGGCGTTGTAGCCGGCGATGGCCAGTTCAAGATTGCCATTGAACATTTTCAGCAGGTCGCGCAGGTAACGGGTGCCGCCGTGAATATTCTGGCCGGGGTCGTAGCTGTCCTGCACCCCGTAACGCTGCGCCGTTGCCGGAATCAACTGCATCAGGCCGACAGCGCCCTTCGACGAAACGGCGTTGGCGTTATAGCCGGATTCGGCGCGAATCACCGCATGAACCAGCCGCGGGTCGAGGCCGTGGGTGCGGGCGGCATCGTTGATGATCGGCACCAGCCGCGAAATATCGACGAACGCGGGCGCGCGCGCTGACCACGCGTTCGGCCGCAACTGCCCGGACGCCGGAATGCGATAGACCAGTTTGTAGCGCCGGTCCAGGTGCGGCATGTTGGAAAAGTGCGTGACGCCGTTTTCATCCTTGAATGAATAGATGTTGGCGGTTGCTGTCGTCCCGGCGAGCGCGCAGGCAAACCCGACCGCAACGGCTAGTGCGGTTCGGACGGGTGCGGAGCAGGTTGGACGCGTTTGGCTCATGGATAATCGGGCAGATTCGAGAAATACAATAAAACTCTTTGAATTTTATAACTATTTTTTGCTGCTTGTCGATGGGCAGACAGTCTTCTGACCTTTTTTCCAGTCAACCGTTCCTGTAATCTACACCCATGGAAAGCCCCACCCCGGCGACATCGTCTACTTTTACCGCTTCATTGCGCAAGATCGAGTTGCCCTGGTTCATCCTGGCGGCGCTGCTGGTGTCCACGTTTTTCGCCGCTTACCAGAATTCGCGCCAGTTGCAGGCCGACGCCAATGCGCGCTTTGCCGAAATCAGCCAGGTTGAATCCCGGGCCATTGCCCGGCAGATTCACGATTTCGAAGACCTGCTGCACGGCACCGCGGCCCTGGCGCAGGCTTTGCCGAACCTCGACAGTGCCGCCTGGAACACTTTTTTTGACGCCCGCATGCCGGTGCCGGAGGACTATGACGGACTGGTGGCGATCCAGCTGGCGCCGGCCGCGGGTCAGCGATTCGCGCCCTTGACGCGGGTACTGCTGACGGCCAATCGCTCGGCTGACCTGACTGACTTGAGCCGCACGCCGGAGATTGCCGACGCCATCGCCCGCTCGGCGTCAACCCGCGGCCTGGTCATGACGCCGCCGCTCCCCGCGCTGGCAGGCATCCCCGGGCTGCAGTCGCCGGTTGCGCTGGTGATTTCGCTGGCTGCCACAGCGCCGCGCAAGGCCGGCCCAGCGGTATCGGCTGCGCGCGACGGGTATCTGATCGCACTGGTCGACTTTCGCACCATAGTGGCGCGGATCCGCGCCCGCAGCCTGTTTCCGGTCGAGCTGGAATTGCGCGACGGCAAGCAGCTGCTTTACCAGTCGCAGGCGGGGGCACCGGACGCGGTGGCGGAAATGACGGCGGAAACACAGATCGAGGCCGGCAAGCGGACGCTGCGCCTCCTGACCAGTTCGACGCCGGCGCTGGAAGCGCGGCTGCGGAACAATACCCCGCGCACCATTTTGCTGATCGGCGTGCTCGGTACCGTATTGCTGGCGGGCCTGATCTGGTTGCTGACGCGATTGCGGGAACAGGCGGAGGCGCTGGCCGCCAGCATGACGCGCAAGTTGCAGGACCAGACCAAATTCACCGAAGACCTGATCGAGTTCAACCCGAGCCCGATTTTCCGCAAGGATGCGGCTGGCAGGTTTGTCTCGGTCAACCGGGCCTGGGAGCAACTCGCCGGCCGCGATCGCCGTGACATTCTCGGCAAGTCTTACCGCGAATTCCAGCGTGCTGATGTTGCCGAGCAGAATGAAGAACTGGACCGCAAACTGCTGACCTCCGAAACGGGTTATGAAATGGCCGAGGCGTTCATCACCAACGCCGACGACAGGCAGTTCGAAACCATCGTTGCCAAACAGGTGTTGCGCGGTTCGGACGGGCGGGTCGACGGCTTGATCGGCACCATCACCGATGTCACCCCGATCAAGCGGCTCGAGCGCGAACTGGCGCGCCAGCGCGAACAGCTGGACCTGGTCATCCGCTCCTCGCAGCAGGGCATCTGGGACGTGGACCTGAAGCCGGACGGCGAGGCCTATTTCTCCCAGCGCTTTCGCGAAATACTCGGCTACGGCGACGGCGGCTTCCCGCCCCGGTTCGACTGGAAAACCGCGATCCACGCCGATGACCTGCCGGCGTTTCGCCGGCACATGATAAGCCACTTCAAAGGCGAGACACCGCTGTTCGACATTGAATCGCGCGTGCTCAACCGCGACGGCGAGTACGTTTGGGTGCGAACCCGCGCCATTGCCCAGCGCGACGCCAGCGGCCGCGCGACCAGATTTGTCGGTTCTATCTCCGACGTGACCGACCGCAAGCAGGCGGAAATGAAACTGGTCGACGCCAACGTGCGGGTGACCGAGGCCGCCCGCGCCAAGGAAGCGTTCCTGGCCACCATGAGCCATGAAATCCGCACCCCGCTCAATGGCGTGCTGGGCATGACCAGCCTGCTCACGGAAACGCCGCTCAACGACGAGCAGCGCGACTACATCCGCCTGATCCGCGCCTCCGGCGACACCCTGTTGCGGCTGATTGACGACGTGCTTGATTTTTCCAAGATCGAGTCCGGCCGCATGGCGCTGGAATCGGTGCCGGTCGAAATCGTGCCGGTGGTGGAGGAGGCATTTGAACTGGTGGCGGAAAAGGCGCGCGAGAAAGACCTCGCGCTGCTGTTCGACATGCAGGACGATGTTCCCTATTACATCCTGGGCGATGCGACCCGCATCCGCCAGATCATGCTGAACTTGCTGTCGAACGCGATCAAATTCACGGCGCGCGGCCAGGTCAAGTTCACGCTGTCCTCGCGCCGCACCGCCGACGGCGGACTGGAACTCGAGGGCCGCGTCGCCGATACCGGCATCGGTATTCCGGCAGAACGGGCCGGCCAGCTGTTCCAGCCGTTCACCCAGGTCGATGCCTCGACGACACGCAAATACGGCGGCACCGGCCTCGGTCTCGCCATCTGCAAGCGGCTGACCGAGTTGATGGGTGGCGATATCCGGGTGGAAAGCGTGGAGGGCCAGGGCTCCAGCTTTATCTTCACCATTCGCACCCAGCCCGCGCGCGGGCCACTGAAGCCGTACATGCAGCGCGATGTTTTCGACTTCATCGGCAAGCGTCTGCTGATCGTCGAACGCACGCCGGGCCGGCGGCCGATCCAGATGAAGCGCTACTCACGCTGGGGATTCCAGGTGGTGGTGGTCAGTCCGGACGAGGCCGCCGAGACCTTCCGGCACGGGCCACGGTTCGACGTCCTGCTGACCGACATGGTGCTGCCGTCGCCGGAGGCCAGCGAACTCAAGCAGGCGATGGATGACGATGACCGCGCGCGCGCCGCGCGCGGCGAGCCGCTGCTGGTTTCGGTTCTGCAGTCAACCATCTCGCGCGCCGAACTGTCCCAGCGCGGCATCCGGCCGCCGCTGCGGCACGACGTGTTCGTGATGCGTCCGGCCGGCCGCGCGAGACTGTTCGACGTGTTGATGCGCGCGGTGCTGCATGAACAGAACCAGGATATCGCCACCCGACCGTTCACCGCGCAGCCGACCTACGATCATGGCTTCCAGTCCTTGATGCAGGCGGGCACGGCAACGGCGGAACCGAAGTCGAATGCGGAAGGATTGGCGCAACTCAAGCAGGTGCAGGAGTCGGCGCGGGCGCGCGGCGAATTCGCGCTCAACGTGCTGATCGCCGAGGACAACGAAGTCAACCAGCGCGTGATCCAGGGCATGCTCAACAACATGGGCCACCATTGCACCGTGGTCGGTGACGGCCGCAGCGCGGTCAATACCGCGATCGCCGAGCAGTTCGACCTGGTGCTGATGGACATCCACATGCCGGAACTCGACGGCATCGGCGCCATGCGAGAAATCCGCCGGCACCTGGTGGGCGATACCTGTCCGCCGATCGTCGCCATGACCGCGCACGCGATGGCGGGCGATCGCGAGCATTACCTGGACGCCGGCCTGGATGATTACATCGCCAAGCCGATACGCAGCACCGAGCTCGCCAGTCTGCTTGAACGCGTCCGGAACAAAGTGCTGGCCGCACCGTGGGCGGATCGCGACCAGGACCGGGCAATTGCCGTCCCCACCGCGCAAAAAGCCGGCACCTCGCAGGCGTCCGGCGGTGAATCGTTGCCGGTGCTGGATATCGAGCAATTGCAGGACCTGTGCTACCTGCCAGCTGCGCCTGGCGAGGCGAGCAGCGAATCCGGCCCGGTCGGCAGCCTGATCCAGCTGTTTCAGAGCAAGGCGATCGAGCGCATGGAGCTGATTGAAGCGATGCTCGCCAAGGGCGACTGGCACACCCTGTCGGAGACCGCGCACAGCCTGCGCGGGGCGTCGGCGAGCATGGGGTTTCCCCGCGTTGCCGCCGTCTGCAAGGACCTCGAACTGGCTGCGCGCGCGATGGAAAAGGGCGACTCAGCGGTGCAGGTGACCCAGACCGATCTGGACAAGCTGTTCGAGAAAGTGCGGCGTCTCTATGCGGAAGCAGACCAGGCGCTGGAAGAATGGCTGGCCAGCGCGCCGCTGCCGCGCTAGGGACCTTCTGAGGCAGTGCCGCCGCGGGGAGGCCAGGGCCAGGTGCCGATACGTGCCCACCAGCCGGACGCCGGCCGACAGGGAATTCCCCGTTCGGTAGGCGAAATCGACAGCTGGGGGACATCCGCGGCGGACCGGGAACCAACGTACTTGGCAGGCACAGGTTGACCGCCTACAGTGTGAGCCAGGCGCTACCCCCTGCGTCCCACACGAACCTGTCATTGAGCCGCCACGATCAAATGAACACCTCCATTCCCGTCCCTCCGCTGCCATCCCCCGCCAGGTGGCGCATGGCGGCAAAGCAGATGGTGGGCGCCGCCATTTTCTGGGCGCTGGCCGCGACCATCCTGTATTTCCTGTCGCCGGGGCTGGAGACGTACGGACGGCTGATGCTGTTCGCCGAATGCAGCGGACTGGCGATGATGGCGATCTTCATCCTGCTGCGGCGCCTGCGCTGGTTCCGCTCCAGCACCACCCTGGTCGACTGGGTGCTGACCGGTGTGATCGCCATCCCCACCGGCTTCGTGCTGGGCCATTTCATCGCGTTCCTGATCCTCAGCGAACCGATGCACATGATGCAGCCGGGCCATTACATGCTGGTGCCGTTCCTCTTCACGGTGCTGGCAGCGGCCGGTGCGCTGTACTACTTTGCGATGCAGGAACGTCTGGCCAAGGAGGCAGCGGTGCGCTCGGAGGCGCAGTTGCTGGCGGCCGAATCTCAACTGCGCATGCTGCGAGCGCAACTGGAACCGCACATGTTGTTCAACACGCTGGCCAATCTGCGCTCATTGATGACCGAAGACCCGCCCCAGGCGGAGGTGATGATCGACCGGCTCATTGTGTATCTGCGCAGTGCGCTGGCCGCGTCGCGCACCGAATCGACCACCCTGTCCGGCGAGTTCGCCCAGCTGCGCGCCTACCTGGACATTATGTCGATCCGCATGGGGACGCGGCTGACGTATCGCCTCGACCTGCCGGCGTCGCTGGAGGCGACGACCATTCCGCCGATGCTGTTGCAGCCCATCGTCGAGAACGCCATCAAGCACGGCATCGAGCCGAAGGTCGGCCCGGGCAGCATCGACGTGCTCGCGCGCCACAGCGATGCCGGCATCGAGATCCTGGTGAATGACTCCGGTCTCGGCCTGCCGCCAGAAGGCGGCGCGTCGGCAATGCCGCAGAGCACCAGCGGCAGCTATGGCCTGGTGCATGTGCGCGAGCGGTTGCAGGCTGTGTATGGCGCCGGCGCGTCGATGCAGATCCGGCCACGCAGTCCGAACGGTGTCTGCGTCACCATCACCATTCCCCGATGAGTTCCACCGCAACCGGCGCGCGCGGCCATGGCGCGTTGCCACAGCCCGCCTGAGGACTACGTCATGACCCAAGCCTACCGCCCCATCGCTGTCATCGCCGAAGACGAGCCGATGCTGTCCAAAACCCTGACGCGGCTGCTGGCCGAGGTCTGGCCTGAACTCGATGTCGTGGCCATCGCCGACGACGGCATCAAGGCCGTCGACTTCGCACTCCAGCACACGCCGGATGTGATGTTCCTGGACATCAAGATGCCCGGACGATCCGGCCTGGAGGTGGCGGAGACGGTCGCGGACGACTGGCCGGAAACACGCGCCGAGCCGCTGTTCGTCTTTGTCACCGCCTTCGATGAGTTTGCCGTCTCGGCCTTTGAGCACGCGGCGGTCGACTACATCCTCAAGCCCGCCACCGCCGAACGGCTGAAACAAAGCGTGCAGCGGCTCAAGCAGCGCCTCGCCTTGCGCGCGGCGTCACCACAGTCGGGCGACATGGCCTCGCTGATGGCGCGTGTCCAGTCCATCCAGTCCAGTTCAGCACCTGGGGCCGGTGATCCCGAGCGCATCAAGGTCATCCGCGCTGGCGTCGGCAACACGGTGCGCATGATCCCGGTGGCCGACGTGCTGTGCCTGGAGGCGACCGAGAAGTACGTCAACGTCATCACCGCCACCGGCGAGGCACTGGTGCGCATGAGCCTGCGCGAAATGGCGTCACGGCTGGAAGGAGCGGACTTCATCCAGGTCCACCGCAGCGTCATGGTCAACTCCAGCGCCATTGTCAGTGCTACCCGCGACGAGTCCGGCTATTACAGCCTGACCCTGCGCGGCCTGGCGCGCCCGATGAAGGTCAGCCGCGCGTTCGGACACCTGTTCCGGGCGATGTAGTCAAACCAGGCAGCTCACCGCCGCGGTCGCCGGCGCCGCTGCGCCGGCCACCTCCCGCGCATTCCGAATCACCATCTGGCCCTTGCGGCCGGTTCTCGTGCGCGCCGACGTTGCCCGTCACGAATCGTTGAACCGGCCCGCGTCAGCGCCCGCGCTGCAGACGGGAAGATGAAGCTCGGTTCAGCCTGTGCCTCCGCACTGGACCGCCGACGAAAACCTCGCAACCGGCCAACCGCCCGGTCGACGCCATAAACCGTTCCCGGACAAAACAAAACGGCTGGTCGCAGATCGCTGGCGGCACAAGGGGCGCTCGCCCAAAGTTCACCTCAGCGGCGGTATGTCACCTCCGCCGGACAGGAGGACTTCCCATGATTGACGCGTATCACAACGAACTTTGGCGGGCGCAAGTGGCGCTCGAAAGCCGCACTTTTTCCGTCTGCTTTGCGCACCTGGAACGGGCGCACGTGTTGTCGCAGCGCATGACGGCCAGGCACTTCAACGTTCACTGGCGGATGCTGGTGGCCGGACTGCACCGGCGCGACCTGCGCGAAGCCGTCGGCCAGCTGCCGCGCATGTTGGCATCCCTGCTGTTTTCGCGCATCTGGGTGCCGGTGGGCAATACCGGACGGGCGCGCGTCAGTGCGTTCCAGCCGATGCCGGTGCCCGAAGACCTTCGTCGCTTCATTGCCTAGGCCGCTCGATCCGTCCGCCGGCAACGCCTTTCGCACCAGTCACCTACTTTTTCCACATCATCAGGAGTCATCACCATGCATCGCAAACTTGCTTCAGCTTTTTCCCTTCTCGCCATGTTGTCGGTCGCCGCCTGTGCTGGCCCGCCGAGCAATCTCGACATGTCACTGACCCACCCGACCGCCGAGAAGAAATTCGTGGTCGCACTGCAACCGCCAACGCCACCGGCCGCGCTGAACCAGATGCATGCGTGGCAGATCAAGCTGACCTCGCCCGCCGGGCAGCCGGTCAGCCAGGCGCGATTCCAGGTGGACGGCGGCATGCCGCAGCACGGACACGGTCTGCCGACACAGCCGCAAGTCACGCGGGAAATCGCCGCCGGCACCTACCTGCTCGAAGGCATGAAATTCAGCATGACGGGCTGGTGGGAAATCAAGCTCGCCATCGAGACGCCGTCGGCCACCGACAAGGTGACCTTCAACACTGTGGTCAGCGCACCGAGCGCGGTCCGCTAGTCCGCCACTTAGATGATCAAGGAGAACGTCATGCGCAAATTCGTGTCGATCGCATCGGTCTGGGTCATCGCGCTGCTGGCGGCCCTGTCGCCGGCGGTGTCGTCCGCGGTGACACCCGTCAAGCAAGGCACGGCCGATACGGCCAGTTGGAGCAAGGAAGAGCTCGACATTCTGGCCACGCTACGGCTGCGTGCACTCGGCCCCGTCCCCAGGGACCCGTCAAACGCGTTTGAACGCAACCCGGCCGCCATCGCGCTGGGCAAGCGCTTGTTCAACGATGCGCGCTTCAGCCGTAACCAGCAGGTTTCCTGTGCCAGTTGCCACGACCGGAACAAGCAGTTCCAGGACGGCCTGCCGGTCAGCAAGGGCGTGGGTACGGGATCGCGCCGCGCCATGCCCATTGTCGGCGTGGGCTATCAACCTTGGCTGTTCTGGGACGGGCGCAAGGACAGCGTCTGGTCGCAGGCGCTCGGTCCGCTGGAGGATGCCGTGGAGCACGGCGGCAACCGCGGCCGCTACGCACACCTGATGAATGCGCACTACCGCGCCGAGTACGAAGCCATCTTCCAGCCGATGCCGGATTTGTCGATGGTGCCGCCGAACGCCGGGCCGGCCGGAACGCCGGCGGAGCAGGCAGCGTGGAATGCGTTGGACCCGAAGCGCCGCCAGGATGTCTCCCGCGTGTTCGCCAACATCGGCAAAGCGATTGCCGCCTACGAAAAGAGCCTGGTGCACGGCGAGTCGCGCTTTGACCGTTATGTGGAAGCCGCCCTGCGGGGTGAGGCGCGCGCGAAAGCAATGCTGACCCGCGAGGAGCAGAACGGACTGCGTCTGTTCATCGGCAAGGGTCAATGCGTGACATGCCACAACGGTCCGCTGCTGACCGACCGGCAGTTTCACAACACCGCCGTGCCGCAACGCGACCTGGCCACGCCGGACCACGGGCGCCTCGCCGCCATCGCCAAGGTCAAGGCAGATGAATTCAATTGCCTGGGACCGTTCAGCGACGCCTTGCCGGAACAATGCACCGAGCTGCGGTTCATCGTGAAGGAAGACAAGTCGCTGGACGCGGCTTTCAAGACACCCAGCCTGCGCGGTGTGGCTTTGCGCGCGCCCTACATGCACGCCGGCCAGTTCGCCACCTTGCAGGAGGTCGTCGAACACTACGTCAAGGCGCCGGCGGCACAGGTTGGTCACACCGAACTGGCGCATGGCGCCGCCGGCCATACCGAACGCCAACCCATCCGATTGACGGATCAGGAGATCCGCGACATCGTGGCCTTCCTCGGCAGCCTGTCCGGCCCCATCATCGACTCCAGCGAAAGGTAGACCGACATGGAAATCTTCATAGGTGCTCTGCTGGCACTCGCGGTTTCAATATTCGCAACTGTTGTCGGCCTGGACCGCGACCGGGCCTTCTACTCCACGGTGACGATTGTGGTCGCGTCGTACTACGGGCTGTTCGCAGTCATGGGAGGGTCTCGCGATGCGTTGATCGCGGAATGCGCGGTCATCGCCGGGTATGTGCTGATCGCGGCGCTGGGTTTTCGCTTCAATCCGTGGCTGCTGGTAGCGGCGCTGGCAGGCCACGGCGTGTTTGACCTCGTACACGGCCACATCATTGCGAATCCCGGCGTGCCTGCCTGGTGGCCCCTGTTCTGTTCGACCTACGACATCACGGTGGCGAGCTATCTTGCATGGCTGCTGTTACGCAGGAAAGTCACGGCGCGTGTGGCTGCGCGTGAGGCAGCCTGACAGCCGAATGGTGGGCTTGGCTGGTGAACGAGGCACGAAACGCAAGCACTGGTGCGCTTTCGCGGACCCTTTTGACCTGCGAGGCGCGCCGAATGGCGATCTGCCTTTCTTGGCACAATCCAGATGTAAAAAGACAAACGGATTAGCCGAAGCTAACCCGTTTGTTTGATTTGGGCGCCCCAAGGGGCATCTCCTGCTCGTCTCAAATGTGTTCCTTGTAAGGCCGCTTTCAGGTTGATGGTGCCTGAGGCTGTGTGTCGCGCGGCGAGTAACACGTTACTAAAAGACATGGTCGCGGATTTGGCGTCAACTTGGCGCCGTGGGGGTTATCCCAACATGGCTTAAATGGTGATGTGCTCCAAAAAAACATCCGTATACCATCTGTATGGATGGTGATAAGATGGCCCATGGCGAAAAACACGACAGGGAATCCAGGTAAATCCAAGCCAGCCGAATCCGAAAAAATCACCATTAATTTGGGTTTTGTGGATCTTGGACAGATCGACCTGCTGGTGGCTGAGCACTATTACGGCAACCGCAGCGATTTCATTCGGACGGCGATCCGCAATCAGCTTGGCATTCACGCCGACGCAGTCAAGGAAGTGGCCGAGCGCAAGTTGCTGGTGCTGGGTCTTCAGCATCTGACTGCGGCCGATTTGCAAGCGGTGAAAGCGGCGCGACAAAAGCTGCAGATTCGGGTCCTTGGCCTCGCCACCATCGCCGACGACGTGACGCCCGAACTGGCGTTGGCCACCATTGAATCAGTGCGCGTATTGGGTGCCTTGCACGCCAGCCCGCAGGTGAAGGCCGCGTTGTCCGCGCGCATTCTTTGAGCCACTTCGACCACAGAAAGACAGCACACCAATGAACGACTCGTTTACACGACTTATGCGCGATGCCACGCGTCTGACACAAGCCGGAAAACTGACCGAAGCGACCGCTGCGATTCAGCGCGCGCTCGGTCGCGGAACGAGCGCATCAGGCGGAACTGCTGAAATGGCTGTCGCAACGTGGGAAGCCGATTCTCAGGCCGGCGCACCGATAAGAGCCTTGCCCCGCCCCGCCCATATCGCAGGATCTGCCAGCTGGCCCGCGCCATCCCCGGTGCCTGTATCCGCGGAGCACGGCGCACGACCGACTCGGCTGGGTGACGGCAGCTTTACCGCGCATTTACACACTTACGCATCCCAGACGCGCGGTTTCAAGCTGTACGTGCCTCCCAGCGGAACCGGTCGCACGCGGCCACTGGTGGTGATGCTGCACGGCTGTACCCAGGACCCGGATGACTTCGCCGCCGGCACCGGCATGAACGAACTTGGCCGCGAGCAAGACTTTTTCGTGCTGTACCCGGCGCAGTCGCGCGGCGCGAATGCGTCGCGCTGCTGGAACTGGTTCAGCGAACAACATCAGGCGCGCGAAGCGGGCGAACCGGCGCTGCTGGCAAGCATGGCGCGCGCGGTAATCGCGCAACACGGCATCGACCCGCGACGGGTCTACATCGCCGGCCTTTCAGCGGGCGGTGCGATGGCGGCAATCGTCGCCGCCGCGTACCCGGATGTCTTCGCGGCAGTAGGAGTGCATTCGGGCTTGCCGTGCGGTGCCGCCGGCGACTTGGGCGAGGCACTAAAGGTGATGAAAAGCGGCATGCCGGACGCGGCGCGGCCCGGCATAGTGAGGCGAGTCCATTTCGCGAGGCCGGCCCAACCGCGGCCGTCGGCAAAGCTGCCGACCATCGTGTTCCATGGTGACCAGGACCGCACTGTGCATCCCCGCAACGGCGAACAGGTGATCGCCGCGTCATTGGACCGTGCGGCGCCAGTGGTCAGTCCGCGGGTGGAGCGTGGTGTGACAGGCGAGGGGCTTCGTTACACTCGCTCCACCTATGCAGGTGAAGGCGGCGACTCGATCGCCGAACACTGGTTGGTGCACGGTGCCGGACACGCCTGGTCCGGTGGTGACGCCCGGGGTTCGTATACGGACCGCAGGGGGCCCGATGCTTCGCGTGAAATGCTGCGCTTCTTCCTTGAGCATCCGAAGACCGTCACCGATTGAGTTCCCTGCAAGTCGGACAGCGGCATTGGTTGCACTTGAAACGGCCGCTGCAACGGAATAAATGCCGGTTCTCGCTGATAGTATCTTTTCGCGCAACTTGGCAAGGTGGCGAAGTTTCAGCAAACAAGTGTTCGGATCATCAGCATCGTCCTCGCAATACGAACCCCCAAACGAGCCAAGCAATTGGCTCGTTCTGGCGCCGCCAAATAAAAACGCCACCCGAAGGTGGCGTTTGTATTTTGGCGTCCCCAGGGGGATTCGAACCCCCGTTACTGCCGTGAAAGGGCAATGTCCTAGGCCTCTAGACGATGGGGACTCACACGTCTTGTTACGGTGAAACAAATTGCTGCGGCGCAGTTGAAACAGCCAACCGCTGAACGACTCGATAGACGCCAAATTCTGTGGTGGAGGTAAACGGGATCGAACCGATGACCTCTTGCATGCCATGCAAGCGCTCTCCCAGCTGAGCTATACCCCCACAGGGAAAGAGGCGCATTATAGCCGGAGAATCACCGTTTTGCAAAGCCTGCACATGTCGAAATTCAGCTGGAAAGGCCGTTTTTTAGCCGTGCCAGGGTCTGATCGCGTCCCAGGACATCCATGATGGCGTCGATTGCCGGCGTTTGGGTCTGGCCGGTGAGCAAAACACGCAGCGGCATCATCAATTGCGGCATTTTCACACCATGTTTGGCGACGCAGGCCTTGATGGCGGCGCTGATCTCGGCTTTGGCCCATGTGGTTGTCACCAGCGTTTCAAGCAATTCAGCCAGCGCCGGCCTGGCCGCGTCGACCAGATGTTCGGCCAGCAGCCCGGGGTTGGCCGCCGGTGGCAGATAGAAATAGCGCGCCGCGTCCGCCATATCCACCAGCGTGGGCGTGCGATCGCGCAGCAATTCGGCCACCCGCGATAAAACCGGGCCGGCCGAAGGATCGATGCCGCGCGCGACCAGGAACGGGGCTAGCAGTGTCGCCAGCGCCGCCGGCTCGGTCTTCTTCAGATATTCGTGATTGAGCCAGTTGAGCTTCTCGGTATTGAACTGTGCGGCCGATGGCGTGATGTGATCGAGGTCGAACCACTGGCAGAACTGCTCCATCGAAAACACTTCGTCGTCGCCATGCGACCAGCCGAGTCGCGCCAGATAGTTCAGCACCGCATCGCGCAGGTAGCCGCGGGCCGGATAGTCCATCACCGAGACCGCGCCGTGCCGCTTGGAGAGCTTCTGCCCGTCGTCACCGAGGATCATCGACAGGTGGGCGTAGACCGGAACCTCCGCTCCCAGAGCGGTCAGGATATTGATCTGCCGCGGCGTGTTGTTGACGTGGTCGTCACCGCGAATCACGTGGGTGATCTTCATGTCCCAATCGTCGACGCAGACGCAGAAATTGTAGGTTGGCGTGCCGTCGCCGCGGGCGATTACCAGGTCATCGAGTTCCGCGTTGGCGATTTCGATCCGGCCCTTGACGCCGTCGTCCCAGGCCACCGCACCGCCGACCGGGTTGCGAAACCGGATCACCGGCTTCAATCCGGGCGGAACCGGCGGCAGCGCCTTGCCCGGCTCGGGCCGCCAGCGGCGGTCATAGCGCGGCTTTTCGCCGCGGGAGCGTTGCGCATCGCGCAGGGCGTCCGGTTCGGCTGTCGTGGTGTAGCAGGGGTAGGCGGTGCCGGCGGCCAGCATCTGTGCGATCACTTCCTTGTATCGCGGCATCCGCTGCATCTGGAAAAACGGGCCCTCATCGTGCTCCAGGCCCAGCCACTTCATGCCGTCGAGGATCGCCTGCACCGCCTCCGGCGTGGAGCGCTCGACGTCGGTATCCTCGATGCGCAGGATGAACTGGCCGCCGTGGCGGCGGGCGTAGGCCCAGGCGTAGAGCGCGGTGCGCGCAC
>CAYQKN010000057.1:0-21082 GCA_964417885.1 uncultured Burkholderiales bacterium
ATGGGACCGCACGGCCCCGTCGGGCAATGGACGCAGGCCATGGGACTGGGTGTGATCGGCTTCATCGTCGGCAAGGTGGCCGCGACGTTCTGGGCACCGGTGTTTCCGAAATATGTGCTGCTGGAATCCGGCGATGCCGTGCGCGGGCTGGTGGCGGTGATGGTGATCTGCGCGTTGGCCAGCACGCTGGCGATACGCGTTGCGCTCAAGGTCGACCCGGCCACGGCGATCGGCGGCTAGGTTGGCGGTGAACGGCATCCTCGTCGAAGACCTGCGCAAGCGCTATGGCGAGGGCGATACGGCCGTCGACGCACTCAAGGGCGTGACCATGTCGGTGGCACCGGGCGAAGTGGTGGGCCTGGTCGGCCCGTCCGGGTCCGGCAAGACCACGCTGCTCAAGTGCCTGGGCGCAGTGATTGAGCCAACGGCGGGACGCATGGTCCTGGGCGGACAGACGATTTACGACAACGGCTGGAAGATCCCGGACCTGCGCGCGCTGCGCCGTGACAGTATCGGCTTCGTTTTCCAGGCACCGTACCTGATACCGTTCCTTGATGTGACCGACAATGTCGCGTTGTTGCCGATGCTGGCAGGTCACAACAATGCCGAGTCGCGCGCGCGCGCGCGCGAGTTGCTGGACGCGCTCGATGTCGGTCATCGCGCGAACGCCCAGCCGTCCGAGCTATCCGGTGGCGAACAGCAGCGGGTCTCAATCGCGCGCGCGCTGGCCAACAGCCCGCCGGTAATCCTGGCCGACGAGCCCACCGCGCCGCTGGACAGCGAACGCGCGCTGGCGGTGATGCGTATCCTCAAACAGATGGCCACGCAGCATGACACCGCCATCATCGTCGTCACCCACGACGAAAAAATCATCCCGACCTTCAAGCGCATTTATCACATTCGCGACGGCCGGACATTCGAAGAGGCCGGCGAAGGCCGGGTCTTATAGGAAGAACGACAATGAATGCATCCGGACGCGATCGCCTGCTCAGTGCCGCCGCCATTGCCGGTGCCCTGTTTGGCGCCGTGACGGTTGCGGCCGGCGGACGCGTGTTGTTCGGCGGTGATGCATCGAGAGCGGCCGCCGGCGCCACCGTCTCGTTTGTCCTCTGGTTCAATTTTCTTGCCGGATTTTGCTACGTTGTGGCGGGGGTTGGCCTGTGGTTCCGGCAACGCTGGGCGGTGGCACTGTCGGCGCTGATTGCACTGACGACCTTGATCGTTTTTGCCGCATTTGGCGTTCATGTCTTCAATGGCGGC
Organism: uncultured Burkholderiales bacterium; assembly: GCA_964417885.1. Taxonomy (GTDB): domain Bacteria; phylum Pseudomonadota; class Gammaproteobacteria; order Burkholderiales; family Usitatibacteraceae; genus UKL13-2. The sequence goes on from CAYQKN010000057.1 coordinate 1,261, forward strand.
GAGTTCGAATCACGTACTGTTGCGGCGATGATTTTCCGCGTACTGGTGTGGACCGGGATTGCCTGGGTGGGTTTGGCGCGGGTGAAGGGGATGCGCTGATTCCGGTTCGGCTGGAAGTGTGGTCCGGGTTCCGTTTATGCGTGGATTTGATTGCGAAACTCAAGCACTGGTGCGGTGTTTCAGGCAGTTTTGGCCTGGGAGGCGCGCGGGTGCTGGGGTTTGTGCCTGCATTGGGGGCCTGATGGTCAGAGGTACGAGGCGGGAATCCTTTTTCGCCGTTGGCGAAAAAGCCTCGGTTTCGCCTGCATGCGAAACCGGTTCGACCGGCACAAAGCATTGCTTCGTGAAACCCCGCTCTCACCCTCGCGCCCTGCAGGGCGCTCGGATTCGGCAGGCACAAAACATGCCGCAGGGCATGTTTTGTGTCCGGCCTCATCCCGCGTCCGTACCGGACGGCAATTCGATTCCGCCCGAGTTCGAGCTTCAAAGCAAAACGCCACCCGATAAAGCTGGGTGGCGTTTTACTTTGATGGTGGAGCCGGGCGGAATCGAACCGCCGTCCGCAAGCCCTCCACAGGCCGCTCTACATACTTAGATCCCCGTATTTGATTCTGACCGCTCACACGCCAAGGGGCGGGCTTGTGAGCAGCGGGTCACCTTGATTTAACTTCGTGCCAAGTGACCCGGCATGAAGCGATCCTCGTTAATGACTCTGCTGTGTATTGCTACACCTGACGTTGAGGCCCATCAGTGCAGAGTCCAGCCGGTATTAAGCGGCCAGAGCGTAGTTTTCGTCGTTTGCGACTATTGGTTTGCGGTTGTATTTACGAGGTGACCACCCCTCGGTATGCACGGTTCTGCTTTGTAGCCCACGTCGAAACCAGGTCGGCCCCGAATTCGTTGTGAGTGGTGATTCTACGTCTATATCGGGGCCGGGGCCAGAATTTCAAGCCGTGCCGGCGTTCGGGTTACCGATGTAACGGTGCGGCCACTCGATGGTGATGCGCGCGCCGCCCATGGCAGACTCGGAGATGACCGCCTTGCCGCCGTGCCATTCGGCAATGCGCTGGACGATGGCGAGGCCGAGCCCGGTGCCGCCGCCGTTGGAATGGCGGGCGCGGCTTTCGTCGAGTCGCGCGAACGGCAAGAACAGCTTGGCGTGGTCGGCTGCGGCAATGCCGGGGCCATCGTCATCGACGTGGATGTAGTAGCGGTTGTGGTGCGAATCGACGTGCACCTCGACCCGCGTTTTGGCGAAGCGGAGCGCATTGCGCACCAGGTTCTGCACCGCGCGCGCCATGAATTTCGGCTCGCAGGCGGCGTCGGCGACGCTGGAATCGACCGCCACCGGGATGCTGATGTCGCTGGCCTGCGCGGCTTCGATCTCGTCCTCCACCGCGTTCGGCAGCCAGCTTTCGACCGGCACCGGCTGCAGTGCGATTTGCGGCGCGGACGCATTGCGTTCCAGCCGCGAGTACAGCAGCATCTCCTGCACCAGTGCGTCGAGTTCATCGACATCCTGGTGCATTTTTTTCAGCAACTGCTCGCGCTCGCCGGAGGTCTGCGCGTCTTCGGCCAGCGAGATCGCAAAGCGCAGGCGGGCCAGCGGCGTTTTCAGCTCGTGCGAGACGGCATTGGCAAGGTCGCGCTGCGAATCGACCAGTTTGCCGATACGTTCGGCCATGCGATTGAAGGAGTCGGCGATCGGCCGCAACGCCGAGCCGGCGCGAATCTTGAGCGCGATCTTGAACTGGCCTTCGCCGACGGTTTCGGCGGCGGCCTCGAGCTTTTTCATGTCGCGCCAGAACAGCCGCAGCCACAGCAGCAGGGCGATGGCGTAGAGCGAGGACTCGACCACCCAGGTGAAGACGATCGGCCGGAACAGGCCGAACACCAGCGGCTGCGGCGGCGCCGGCGCCACCAGCACCGCCACCTGGTCGGTGTCAAACAGGGTCCGGTACATGGTCAGGCCGCCGCCGTCGGGCAGCGTGCGCAGGTAGACGTTGCCGCCGGCAATCTGTTCGACCGCGCCGCTGTCGAGTTCACCGCTGAAGGTCAGGGCTTCGAGCTTCTGCAAATGGGCCGGGGAGCCGATGCGCTTTTGCAGGATTTCCACCCGTGCCGGCCATTCGGCCTGCGGATAGGGACGCAACGCTTCTTCAAGAAAAACAAACGTACGGCGCACCCGCTCCTGTCCGGCGGTGGCGATGTTCTGCCGGTTGGTGCTGTCGAAAATCTGCCGCTGGATCAGGAACGAGGTCAGCGAGGTGAGCAGGATGAACACCCACAGCTTGAGGAACAGCTTGCCCAACGGGAGTTCCCCTACCAGCCGGTCGGGCTGAACAGGTAGCCGTGCGGACGGACGGTCTTGATGTGCGCTGCCGCGACAGCATCGTCGCCCAGCTTGCGCCGCAGGCGCGAGACGCGGGAATCGATCGAGCGGTCGATGCCGTCGTAGTCGAGGCCGCGCAGCGACTTGAGGATTTCGTTGCGCGGCAGAACCCGGCCGGCATTGGTGGCCAGCAGCCACAGCAGGTCGAACTCGGCGGTGGTGAGGTCGATGTTGTCCGCGCCAATTTTCACCTCACGCGCAATCTTGCTGATGCGCAACTGGCCGAACTGCAGCGAGTCGCCGTCGGTGACGATTTTCTCCTGCGAGGTCGAGCGCCGCAGGATCGCCTTGATGTGCGCCAGCAGCACGCGCGGCTGGACCGGCTTGGCCAGGTAGTCGTCGGCACCCATCTCCAGGCCAAGCACCTGGTCGATGTCTTCATCGCGTGCGGTCAGCATCACGATCGGCAAGTCGGAGCCCTGGTTGCGCAGTTCGCGGCAGATATCGAAGCCGTCCATGCCGGGCAGCATCACGTCGAGCACCACCAGATGGGGCTGCTCGCGCGCGATCCGCGCCAGCGCCTCGTCGCCACGGTGTTCGATCGAAACCTTGATATTGCGTTTTTCCAGATACTCGGCCGTGAGCCGGGCGAGTTCGACATCGTCTTCGACGATCAGCACGCGGTAGGCCTGGCCGGCAGGGCTTTGCATCACGTCGGACTCGAGGTCGGGATTGATCTTGGGGGTATGGGGGGTGGAAGACCGCATTTCGTATCCTTGCAGCATGGCTGCCTCCGATAAGATTGACCAATTATCGAGGATACGTGGGGAAAAGTGCAGCTGTGTAGCATTGTGTAGCGAAATATCGCAACGCCGCCGCCGCCCCGGCGGGCAGGGCGGCGGCAGGTCGCGGCGTTCAAAACGTGTACTTCGCGCCGATGGTGTAGTAACGCCCGCGCAAGTCGTTCTGCGAGATGTCGTACTGCACCGTGGTGCCGGTTCCGCCGTTCTGCGGATCAAACGGCGGCTTGGTGTCCAGCAGGTTTTGCACGCTGGCGAACAGCTTCAGGTTCTTGAAGCCGCCATACGACAGGTACAGGTCATACTGGGTATAGGCGCCAATGCGTTCCTGTGCGGGCGGTACCGATACCTGCTGCTGGTCCCATGAATGGTTGTACAAGCGGTTCAGCGTGGTGGAAAAATGACCCTTGTCCCAGGTGAGCCCGACCCGTCCCCGGTAGCGGGGCACGCCGCCACCCTGGAAACCGTTCGAGTCGACGTAATCGACGATATCCTGGCCTTCGGCAGGCTGGCTCTTGAAGGTGGAAACGAACACCCAGTCACCGCTCAGCGTGAATTTGCCCATGTTGGCAGTGGTAAACGATTTGCGGAAATCGAGATCGATGCCTGAGGTTTCGTTCAGCGCCAGGTTGCGGAACCGGTCGAATACGGCGATCAGGGTGCCGTCGGCGCCGCGCAGGATCTGGCCCGGGTACTGGTCCGGATTGTTCACCACGGTCTGGAAGCCGTTCGACGAGACCACGTTGCTCTGCTCGATCTTGTACCAGCTGACGCCAATGTTCAGGTCGGCCGCGGGCTCGTACACGATGCCGAAGTTGGTGTTGCGCGATCGTTCCGGCTTGAGCGCCGGGTTGCCGGCAAAGACCCCGGCGATGTTGACGCTGCGCCCGACGTTGGGCGAACCGGCAAAGGTATCGACGACGCTGGTAAAGAAGGTCGCCGAACTGCGCGCGTTCTCCGGCAGGGTGGGCGCACGGAAACCGCGCGAGACGGTGCCGCGCACGATCAGTTCGCGGGAGGGATTCCACTTGATGCCGAATTTTGGCGAAAACGCGCTGCCGAAATCGCTGTATTTGTCCTGCCGGCCCGCGATCTGAAATTCCAGGTTCCTGACCACCGGGATCGAGAATTCGAAGAAACCGGCGGTGTTGTTGCGCGAACCATCCGTGGCGGTCGACCCCTGGCCCAGCACATTTCCGGACGTCAGCAGCGCGTCTGGCCGGTCATTGATCGATTCCTTGCGGTACTCGAGTCCGGCGGCGAACCCGACGCCGCCAGCGGGCAGGGTGGCGATCTCGCTCGACACCTTGAAATCGACGAAATCCAGCTTGGATAGCGAGTCGCGGCGCGGATTGATGCGCAAGGTGTCGGCGGTCACCGTGCCATTGCGCGGATTGAGAAAGTTATAGGTATTGTTGGCGATGGCGGCGGTCAGCTTGAATGCGTCGACCCGGTTGTAGTTGATCTGCTCAACCTTGTTTTCCGCGTGACCCAGGCCGCTTTCCCAATCCCAGCTGCCAACATTGCCCTTGAGGCCGCCCAGCACGCGATAGGACTTCGAATTGATGTCGGTGTTGCGCGGGCCGACATCGAGGAAGGCGTAGTTGATGGCTACCGGGGTCGAGAACGGATTGCTGGAGTTGCCGACCGGCAGCGTGCCGTTGATGATCCGCACGCCGCCGGTCGCCGGGTTATACGCCACCGAGGTATTCGACAGCGGGGCGGCGGTCAGGGTCTGGAAAGTCTTGTTGTTGCTGTACGAGGCCTCGACGAAGGCGGAGAGGGTTGGCGAAAACTCGAACGAGCCGCGACTCAGCAGCGCGAGTCGCTCGGTCTTCGGAAACAGGGTGATCAGCGATGCCGGATTGAAGGCACAAAGCGTGCCGGTCGAGGCCAGCTGGGCGCCCGGCACCAGTACGCCGGGGATGCTGCTGCCACAGGTCGCAAACGGCTGGCGCGGCGTGGTGCGGTAGGTGCCGATGCTTGCCCAGTTGAGCGCACCGCCGGGGTAGGCCCGGGTATCCTGGTCGCGGGTGAATTCGCGCTCAGAAGCCAGCAACAAATCGCGCTTGTAGTAGTCCAGGGTGGCAAGGAAGTTGTAACGGTCGCGCGCCAGGTCGCCGATGCCTGCCGCGAGGCTTGCACGGTATTCATTGAGTCCACCCTCGGACGAGGTGCCGCCACTGGCGCCGATTTCGGCGCCGCGATAGTCATTGCGCAGGATGATGTTGATCACGCCGCCGATGGCATCCGAGCCGTAGACCGCCGAGGCGCCATCTTTCAGCACTTCTATCCGCTCTACCGCGGTGGCCGGAATCGTGTTCAGGTCAACATAGGTGTCCTGCAGGTTCTGCGCGAAGCCGTAATTGGCCAGGCGCCGGCCGTTCACCAGCACCAGGGTATTCTTTTGCCCGAGGCCGCGCAGTGAAGCTCCCGACGCGCCTGGCGAGAAGCTGTTGGTGAAGACTTCGTTCAGGCTGTTGCCGGAGTTGGCCGATATCGACCGCAATACATCGGCAACGGTGGATTTTCCGGTTCGCTCGATGTCTGCCTTGGTGATCACCTGCACCGGCGCGACGCCTTCGACGTCGATGCGCTTGATGTTGGAGCCGGTCACTTCGATTTTCTCCACCCGTTGCGGCGCGGCCGCCTGTTGCGCGGCGGCAACCTGGGTAACGCCGATGGCGCCGATGGCGAGCAATGCGCTGGCCAGTGTTTTCTGCTTGTTGTGCATGGATTTCCTCGTCTGTTATTCGGATGCGATTGCAGCACTGCGCAGGGGAAGTTGCCGAGTGCCAGCCGAGGATGCTACGCAGAAAGAGATGGCGCTCTGTGCTGTTTTGACGCAGAACGCGCGTCATTCGTGACGCGTCGTGGCACGAAGTGGCGTGATGTGACGCGGGAATTTATTCCGTTTGTTTTTCAGTGTCTTGCGCGATCGCGATTGCCGGCTTTTCGGCGGCGGGAACTTTTTTTCGCGGCGATGGCGCGAAAATTGTCTCGCGGCGACAACAACGCGCAGGCATGTTCGACTGTGCTGACGCAGCAGCGGTCGAATGTGACGCCATACCGCCGCCAGGTCAGAGCAGTGTGGCGATCTGTGCCGGGGTTTCAACCATGGCGGACGCGGCCCAGGACGCCGGTTCTGGCGCGACGCCGAGGTAGCCATAGAGTGCGACGACACCGTGCATGCCGGCGGCGTTGGCGGCGTCGATATCGCGCCGGTCATCGCCCACGTAAAGGCAATGTTCCGGCTCAATGCCGATCAGACGGGCCGCGTGCAACAGCGGGTCCGGATGCGGCTTGGCGCGGGCACAGGTGTCACCGCAGACAACGCAGGCGGCGCGGCCGGTGACATCCAGTGCATCCATCAATGGCAGCGCGTAACGCGCTGCCTTGTTGGTGACGATACCCCACAGAATCTGCTGCCGTTCGAGTTGCTCAACCAGCGCTGCCATGCCGTCGAACCAGCGTGACTCGACGCACAGGGCGCTGGCATATTCGTCCAGAAAGGCGTCACGCAGCGGAACATAGCCTTCGTGCTCGGGCAGCAGGTTGAACCCTGCTGCAACCATGCCGCGGGCACCGTTTGAGACGTGCGGCCGCACCGCGTCAAGCGGCAGCGGCGGCAACCGGTGTCGCGCCCGCACCCGATTGAGGGCGCCGGCCATGTCGGGCGCGGTGTCGGCAAAGGTGCCATCGAGGTCGAACAGGACGGCGCGGACGACTGCGGCGGGGCGCTGCATGGCCGCTGGTGTCAGCTGCGCAACAAGTCAAGCGGCTTGAAGTCCCGGTCGAACACACCGCGCGCCGGCAAACCCCACCAGTCCTGGATGATGCCGGTATAGAGGGTGCGATAGTCGATCACCGGCGGCGGCCCGTCGATGGCGAACACATCGACCACCGGCATCGGCTCACCGAACAGCCCGCCGCGCACCCGGCCGCCGGCGACGAAATGCACTGACGACCAGCCGTGGTGCGTGCCGCGGTCCTCGTTTTCCTTCGGGCAGCGGCCGAACTCGTCGTAGGTCGCGACCAGGGTGCGATCCCACTGGCCGATTTCGCGCATGCCGGCGCGCAGTGCGGCGAGGCCCTCTGCCAGGCGCGACAGCGCATTGCCGTGAAACTTGAGCTGGTTCCAGTGCGTGTCGAACGCATCGTGCTGGTCGCCGCTGGCGGCGTTTAGGGTGACGTGGATCACCGGCGGCGCCAGCCCGGCCGCGGCAAGTTGCACGGTGGCCTTCATGGCATCGCCGAATTCGTCAGCCGGGAATGCGGTCTTCAGTGCCACCGGGTCCGGTTGCCGGAATGACTTCGCCGGTTCGCGCCCGGGCCGGCTGGTCAGGTGCTTGGTGCCTTCTACCTGGTGGCCGCTGAGCCATTCGGACGGATGCTGCATGTTGATCACGCGCAATTTGTCGCCGCGGAACGGGCCCATCGGGTCGGCTTCGCGGATATCGAGGTCGCCGAAGGCAAGTGCATCGAGGCTTCCTCCCATGCGGCCGCGATCGGCTGCTGCCAGCGCACGCGTGACCCAGCCATCGGTCAGGTACTGGTCAAGGCTGGCGCCGGTGAACTGCATCTCTGCGTCGCGATAATGCTGGTTGGTAATCTCCTGCTGGCCGATGCCCTGCAGCAGGGCAAGCTCGCGGCTTTCCCACATCGGCAACAGCGCGGCCAGCGACGGGTGGAATCCGTGTGTGTCGCTGACGCGGATGACCTGGTCGCGCTTGATCGCGATGGTGGGACGGAAGCGGGCATAACGCTCGCTGGTAAATGGCACCAGCGTGTTGTAGCTGTCGTTGCCGCCTTTCAGATAGACCATTACCAGCAGCTTGGCCCCCGCCGGTTGGGCGGCCGCGTGCACCCATGGCAGGCCCAGCAATGGCGCCGCGCTGGCCAGGGATAGGAAATGTCGGCGCGAGGAGTTCATTGATGGTGGCCCGCGCGGCTACGCCGGTTTTCTGCAGGCAACGATGTAATTCACGGACACATCGTCACCGAGGGCATAGCGCTTGTTGAACGGATTGAAGGTCATGCCGGTGAATCCGGCTACCGTCAGGCCCGCTTCCCGCGCCATCGCCGACAGTTCGGCGGGCGTGATGAAACGCCGGTATTCGTGGGTTCCCTTCGGCAGCATCTTCAGCACGTACTCGGCGCCGATAATGGCAAACAGGAACGATTTCGGATTGCGGTTGATGGTCGAGAAGAAAAGCCAGGCGCCGGGTTTGGCCAGCGCCGCGCAGGCGCGCACGGTCGATTGCGGATCCGGCACATGCTCGAGCATTTCCATGCAGGTGACGCAGTCGAATGTTCCGGGCTGCTCGCGCGCCATGTCTTCAGCCGATACCAGGCGGTAGTTGACCTGTTGCGCGGTTTCCAGCAGGTGCAGCTTGGCGACGTTCAGTGGCTTTTCGGACAGGTCGATGCCGGTGACGTCGGCGCCGCGTGCGGCCATGCTCTCGGCGAGTATTCCTCCGCCGCAACCGATGTCGATGACCTTCTTGCCGGCCAGTTTGACCCGCTGGTCGATGAAATCAAGCCGCAGCGGATTGATTTCGTGCAGCGGCTTGAATTCGCCATCGGGGTCCCACCAGCGGGCGGCCAGCGCACCGAATTTTGCCAGTTCGGCCGGGTCAACGTTGATTGTGTTGGTTTCCATGGTCAGTATTTGGCGAAGCGGTTTTGCCACAGCAAGGACTTTGCCTGCAGCTCGACCGGGTCCATGCGGGTCAGAACCCGATTATCCAGCAAGAGTTCCCCGTCTACCCAGACGTGTGAGATGTTTTCCCGGCCGGCAGCATGGAACAGGTGTGAAACCGGGTCATAGCAGGGCTGCGTTTCGATTGCCGACAGGTCGACTGCGGCCATGTCGGCGCATTTGCCGGGCAGCAGGGAACCGATCTGCTGGTCCCAGCCGATGGCTTTGGCGCCGTGCAGCGTGGCCATGGCGAGGATCTGTTGTGCCGGCAATGCGGCGGCATCTTCCGACAGGCCCTTCTGCAGCAATGCAGCCAGCCGCGTTTCGGAAATCATGTCCACGCGGTTGTTGCTGGCACAACCGTCGGTACCGATGGCGACATTTACCCCGGCCTGGAGCATGGCGCGAACCGGGGCAAAGCCGCTGGCAAGTTTGAGATTGGAGGCCGGGCAGTGCACCACGTGCACGCCGGAGCGGGCAAACAGCTCGATTTCAAGCGTGTTCAGGTGTACGCAGTGAACCGCGATCAGGTTCGGCGTCAGCATGCCCAGCCGGTCGAGACGGGCGATCGGCCGCACGCCGTATTCCTTTTCACCCTGCGCCAGTTCGTCGCGGGTCTCATGCACATGAAGCATGACCGGGAAACCGGCCTCCTCGGCGATGGTGGCGACGCGCAAAAAGGTGCGGTCGCTGACGGTGTACGGGGCATGCGGACCCAGCATCAGCTTGAGCCGCGAATTGCTGGCGAAGTCGCTGCGCGTTTCCAGCGCGCGCGCGATGTAGCCCTCGGCATCGGCAGCATACGGCGTCGGAAACTCGATGATCGCGGCACCCAGTGCGGCGCGCATGCCATATCGCGCCGCCGCCCGCGCCGCCACGTGGTGATAGAAATACATGTCGGCAAAACAGGTGGTGCCCGAGCGGAGCATTTCAGCGATGGCGAGCTCGGTGCCGTCGAAAACGTACTCCTCGGACAGGTATTTCGATTCCGCCGGCCAGATGTGTTCGGACAGCCAGGTCATCAGCGAAGTGTCGTCTGCCAGCCCGCGCATCAGGGTCATTGCCGAATGGGTGTGGGCGTTGACGAAGCCCGGGATCAGCAGGTGTTGCGGCAGCAGTGTCTCCGCAGCGCCGGCATACTGAAGACGGGCTGCCACTGTCGGCAGGATGGCAACGATGCGACTTCCATCAAGCACCACGGAATGGTGGTCGAGCACCGTATTGGCGGGTTCGACGGGGGCGATCCAGCGAGGGGAAATGAGTTGCGTCACGGCAGTTATGGCTCCAGGCAGGGGCACAAACAAAAAGCCCCGCTCGAAGCGGGGCTTGATGTGATTCGAAAGGCGCTTACTTGTTCGACACGCCCTTGAACTCGATGTCGACGCGACGGTTCTTCGCGCGACCTTCCTTGGTCTTGTTGGTGGCGACCGGCTGGGTTTCACCCTTGCCGAGCGTCGTGACCTTGGCAGCCGGAACACCCTTGGACACCATGTATTCCTTGACGGAAGTGGCACGGCGCTCGGAGAGCTTCTGGTTGTAGGCATCGGTACCGATGGAATCGGTGTGGCCGGTGGCGATGACGATTTCAACATCGATGGATTTCATCTTGGCGATGGCGTCGTCAATCGACTTCTTGCCTTCAGGCTTCAACACCGACTTGTCGAAGTCAAACAGCGCTTCTGCCTGGATGGTGACGGCCTGCTTGACCGACTTCGGTGCGGCCGCTGCTGCAGCGGGCGTTGCCGGGCCAGACGGTTTTGCGGGTGCGGCAGGTGCGGAAGGCGCGGCAGGCTTGGCCGGCTCGGCTTTCTTGGCGACGCAATCGGGGTGTTCGATGCCACTGGACTGCACGCAGGCGCCGGAGGCGTCGCGGACAGGGTTGCCAGCAGAGTCAGTCAGGTTAGGTGTGACGCCGGCATAGGCGACGCTCACAGCCATGACAGACCCGGCAGCGAGGAATTTGGCGATCAGGGAACTCTTCATTTCGTACTCCCACGAGAATTAAAAGATTTTTTTGTCGTTAACAGCGGAATTTGGGCGCGAAACAGGCTCAATTACTCCATAAATCATACACGAATCGATTTGCCACACACAACCTTCGGGCCGCAGTTATGCAACACACAGGCGGTTCGGGTTGCAAATAAACAACAAAAACGCGGCATGGGTTGTCGCGGGCGAACAACCACAAGCAGTAGTGGACGGGTTGCCACCCAATACCAAACTTGTTGTGGTTTTGGCAGCAACAGTGTTTTCTGGCCGGCGCTTGTGTTAAAATCTCCAGCTTGCCTTTCGGCAAATAACTTATAAATCAAGCACTTAAAAAGAGTTGACTCGTGACTGAACCGCAATTGCCGCAGTTTGCCAAAGAAACCGTACCCGTCAGCATTGAAGAGGAGATGCGCAAGAGCTTTCTCGACTACGCGATGAGCGTGATCGTCAGCCGTGCGCTGCCGGACGCGCGTGACGGATTGAAGCCTGTGCATCGCCGGGTGCTTTATGCAATGCAGGAATCAAACAACGTCCATAACCGGTCATATGTGAAATGTGCGCGTATCGTTGGCGAGGTGATGGGCAAGTACCACCCGCACGGCGACAATGCCATTTACGACACGCTGGTTCGCATGGCGCAGCCATTTTCCCTGCGCTATACGCTGATTGACGGGCAGGGCAACTTCGGCTCGATCGACGGTGACAGCGCTGCGGCAATGCGTTACACCGAGTGCCGGATGGAAAAGATTTCGTCCGAATTGATGGCCGATATCGATAGCGAAACGGTCGACTTCGGCCCCAACTACGACGGCAAGGAGATGGAACCGCTGGTGTTGCCGGCGCGCTTTCCCAACCTGCTGGTCAATGGCGCGACCGGTATCGCTGTCGGCATGGCGACCAACATTCCGCCGCACAATCTTTCGGACGTGATCGATGCCTGCCAGGTGGTGCTGGCCAATCCGGCAACCGATATCGAGGAACTGATCCAGATCATCAAGGCGCCTGACTTTCCGACCGCGGGCATCATTTATGGTGTCGACGGGGTGCGGGACGGTTATCGCACCGGGCGCGGCCGCTGCATCATGCGCGCTCGCTGCCACTTCGAGGACCTCGACAAGGGGGGGCGCCAGTCGATCATCATTGATGAACTGCCCTACCAGGTCAACAAGGCCAACCTGCTGATTCGTATCAGCGAATTGGTGCGTGACAAGAAAATCGAGGGCATTTCCGACCTGCGTGACGAGTCGGACAAGTCCGGCATGCGCGCGGTGATCGAACTCAAGCGCGGTGAAGTGCCCGAGATTGTGCTGAACAATCTGTACAAGATGACGCCGATGCAGGAATCGTTCGGCATGAACATGGTGGCGCTGGTCGACGGCCAGCCGCGCCTGCTGAACCTGAAGCAGTTCATCGACGTGTTCCTGCGCCACCGCCGCGAAGTGGTCACACGCCGCACGGTGTTCGAACTGAAGAAGGCGCGAGAGCGCGGCCATGTGCTGGAAGGCCTGGCGGTGGCGCTGTCGAATGTCGACGAGATCATCCTGCTCATCAAGCAGTCGGCGACGCCGGCGGTCGCCAAGGAGGGCCTGATGACCCGGATCTGGCGTTCCAAGCTGGTCGAGGAGATGCTGGCGCGCGCGATGGCCGACCAGTATCGGCCGGCCGGCCTGCCAAAGAGCTTCGGCCTGCAGCAGGACGGCTATCGCATGTCGGAAGCGCAGGCGCAGGCAATCCTCGAATTGCGCCTGCAGCGCCTGACCGGACTCGAGCAGGACAAGATCCTGTCCGAGTATCGCGAGGTGATGGAAAAAATCACCGATCTGCTCGATATCCTCGCCCGCCCGGAACGCGTAACCAGCATCATTTCCGACGAATTGAGGGTAGTGAAAGAGCAGTTCGGCGACAAGCGGCGCTCCGAGATCGTCGCCAACGGCCAGGAGATGTCGATCGAGGACCTGATCGCCAACGAGGATGTGGTGGTGACCATGTCGCACGCCGGTTACATCAAGTACCAACCGGTCGCCGACTACCGTGCACAGAAGCGCGGCGGCCGCGGCAAGCAGGCGACGGCGATGAAGGAGGACGACTTCATCGAGACCCTGTTCATTGCCAAGACCCATGACTACGTCCTGTGTTTTTCCAACAAGGGCCGCGTTTACTGGGTCAAGGTATACGAAATTCCGCAGGGCTCGCGCGCTTCGCGCGGCAAGCCGATCGTCAACCTGCTGCAGATGCAGCCCGACGAGAAGATCAGCGCGGTGTTGCCGGTCCAGGAGTTTGTCGAGGACAAGTTTGTGTTCTTTGCCACCAGCGAGGGCGTGGTGAAGAAAACCGCGTTGTCGGACTTCGGCAATCCGCGCAAGGCCGGCATCATCGCCATTGCGCTGGACGAGGGTGACAACCTGATCGGCGTGGCGCTGACCGACGGCAAGCACGACGTGATGCTGTTCTCCAACGAGGGCAAGGCAGTGCGGTTCGAGGAAAGCGACGTGCGTTCAATGGGCCGCGACACGCGCGGCGTGCGTGGCATGAACCTCGCCAAGGGCGGCAAGGTGATCTCGATGCTGGTGGCCGAGGACGAGCAGTTGTCGGTGCTGACCGCGACCGAAAACGGCTATGGCAAACGTACCGCCATCACCGAATACACGCGCCACGGACGTGGCACCCAGGGAATGATCGCCATCCAGACCTCCAATCGCAACGGCAAGGTGGTTGCGGCGACACTGGTGCGGCCGGAAGACGAGATCATGATGATCACGACCGGCGGCGTGCTGATTCGCACCAAGGTGAAGCAGATCCGTGAAATGGGCCGCTCTACCCAGGGGGTGACGCTGATCAATCTGGACCAGGGACAAACCCTGACCGGGCTGCAGAAAGTGGTTGAATCCGACGAGGAGGACGAAGCATGAAATCACTGAAAGTTGTGGTGGCCGGCCTGTTGCTGGTGTCCTGTGCCGCCATGGCCCAGACGCCGGCAGAATCGGAGCAGAAGGCCGCCGTCAAGGAACTGCTTGATGCCATGAACTTCAAGCAGATCATGTCGCAGATGGCCGGCGTGATGGCCCAGCAGATGCCGCAGATGCTGGACCAGATGATCGACGGCATGGCGGGTGGCGGCAAACTGACCGATGAGCAGAAGGCCGAGGCGCGCCGGCTGGCGCGGGACGCGCAGTCAAGTTCCTCGCGCCAGCTGATCGAGATGTATAACGATCCGCAGTTTGTCCAGGCATTCGAGGACATCATGGCCCGCGCCTACGCGCGGCATTTCACGCTGGATGAGATCCGCGCAACCAGCGCTTTCTACACCAGTTCAGCCGGACGCAAGGCGCTCTCCGTCATGCCGAAAATGATGCAGGAGACGATGCCGGAAGTGATGGCGATGATGGCGCCGCGGATGAACGCGATGGCGGAAAGAGTTGCCAAGGACCTGGTGGCGCAGGTTGAGAAGGGCAAGGCAAAGGGCGGGGCGGCAGCGCGCTGATGACTCGCGTCTATAACTTCTCGGCCGGTCCCGCCGCGATTCCGGCGGAGGTCCTGCAGCAGGCTCAGGCAGAGCTGCTCGATTTTCGCGGTAGCGGCATGTCGGTGATGGAGATGAGCCATCGCGGCAGGATTTTCATGGAAGTCGCGGCGGAGGTGGAAGCGGACTTTCGTGCGTTGCTGGCGATCCCCGACAACTATGAAGTCCTGTTCCTGCAGGGCGGTGGCAAGGGCGAGTTCTCGCTGGTGCCGCTGAACCTGCTGCGTGGCAAGCGCCAGGCCGATTACGTCAACACCGGACACTGGTCGACCGGCGCGATCAAGGAAGCGCAGAAGTACTGCGAGGTCGCCGTGATCGCGTCCAGCGCGGACCGCAATTTCACCTATGTGCCGCCGCAGTCGGCGTGGAAGGCCAATGCCGGCGCTGCGTATCGCCACATCTGCACCAACGAGACCATCCATGGCGTTGAGTACTCCTGGACACCCGACGTGGACGATGACGTGCCGCTGGTGGCGGACGCCTCGTCGCATATCCTGTCTCGGCCGCTTGACGTGTCGAAATTCGGCTGCTTGTACGGCGGCGCGCAGAAAAACATCGGACCGTCGGGACTGACTTTCGTCATCGTGCGCGACGACCTGCTGGGCGGCGCCCATCCGATGACGCCGTCGGTGTTCGACTATACGCAGCAGGCGGCAAGCGACTGGATGCTCAATACGCCGCCGACTTTTGCCGTCTATCTCGCCGGGCTGACCTTCAAGTGGCTGAAGCGGCAAGGCGGACTGGCGGGCATCGAGGCAGTCAACATCGAGAAGGCAGCGCTGCTCTATGGCTGCATCGACCAGTCCGGCGGTTTTTATCGCAACGAGGTCGCGGTAGAGGACCGTTCGCGCATGAACGTGCCGTTTTTTCTGCGCGACGAGTCGCTCAACGCTTTGTTCCTCGAGCAATCGGCGGCGGCGGGCCTGGCCGCGCTGAAGGGGCACAAGGTGGTGGGCGGCATGCGTGCGTCGATCTATAACGCGATGCCACTGGCCGGCGTGGTCGCACTGACCGATTTCATGCGTGATTTCGCCAAGCGGCATGGCTGAGGTGAAAATGTCGCCGGGCGCTGCGATGCGCTCGTGCGGTAATTTGCGGTTTAATGGCCTGTCCCTGCGCGGCGCGTTGCCGGCCGGGTTCGGCGCCAAACGATAACGATTTCGATGTCCGACGACCTTTCACAACTTCGCAGCCAGATCGATGCGCTGGATCGGGAAATTCTCACCAGCCTGAATGCGCGCGCGGCGCTGGCGCGGCGGGTGGGTTCACTCAAGGTCGGCCAGGCGTATCGTCCGGAGCGCGAGGCAGAGGTACTGCGGCGCATCCAGAAGTTGAACCAGGGCCCGCTGCCGGACGAAGTGGTGGCGAGATTTTTCCGCGAGATCATGTCCGCCTGCCTGGCGCTGGAACGACCGGTTACCGTCGCCTACCTCGGGCCTCCGGGTACGTTTTCCGAACGCGCGGCGCGCAAGCATTTCGGCGAGGCTGCCGAAGTGCAGCCGTGCGCCAGCATCGACGAGGTCTACCGTCATGTTGAATCCGGCGCGGCTGACTTCGGCGTGGTGCCGGTGGAGAATTCGACCGAAGGTGCGGTCGGGCGCTCGCTGGACCTGATGCCGCAAACGCCGCTCAAGACCTGTGGCGAGGTGCTGATCCGGATTCATCATCACCTGATGGCGACCGACCTGATCCAGTTTGGATCAATCCAGAAGGTCTTTTCACACGGCCAGTCGCTGGCCCAGTGCCACGAATGGCTGAACGCCAATCTGCCCCACGCCGAACGCGTGGCGGTGGCATCCAACGCGGAGGCGGCGCGTCGCGCGTCGCTGGAGCCGTTTTCGGCGGCGGTGGCGGGTGAGATGGCCGCCGAGCATTACAAGCTCACGATTCTGGCATCGAACATTGAAGACGAGCCGAATAACACCACGCGCTTCCTGGTGATGGGCAACTACGAGCCCAGGCCGACCGGCAAGGACAAGACCTCGCTGGTGCTGTCGGCGGCCAATCGTGCCGGCGCGGTGTATGAAATGCTGACGCCGTTTGCCAAGCGCGGCGTGTCAATGAGCAAATTCGAGTCGCGACCGTCCAAAGTCGCGATGTGGGAATATTTGTTTTTTGTCGACATTGACGGCCACCAGGAAGATGCCAATGTCGCCGAAGCGCTGGTCGAACTCCGCAACATCGCCGGTTACGTGAAAGTGCTCGGTTCGTACCCGACAGCCGTGATATGAGCGGCTGAGGAAAAACTCCAGCACTGGCGCGGCTCACAGGGCAAAAATGCCTGAAACGCCGCGCCAGTGCTGGAGTTTTGCTTTTGCCGCCGTTGCTTCCGCTTCCTCCATGAAACCCCATTGCCGCCGAGATTCCCACCATGAACCCGAGCCTGCTCGCGCCAGAATACATTCGCAACATTGCGCCGTACCAGCCCGGCAAGCCCATTTCCGACGTCGCCCGCGAGCTCGGCATGGCCGAAGCCGACATCATCAAACTGGCGTCCAACGAAAATCCGCTTGGCCCGTCACCCAAGGCGCTTGAAGCGATCAGGCACGCGCTGCCGGAGCTCGCGCTCTATCCCGATGGCGGCGGTTTTGCACTGAAGGAAGTCATCTGTCGCAAGTTTGGTGTGCTGCCGCAGCAGGTCATTCTCGGTAACGGTTCCAACGACGTACTCGAGCTTGCCGCCAGGACCTTCCTCACGGCCGGCACCACGGCAGTCTATTCACAGCATGCGTTTGCGGTGTATCCGCTGGCGACACAGGCGGTGGGTGCCATCGGCATCGAGGTTCCGGCCAGGCACTTCGGCAACGATCTGCCCGCTCTGCTGGCGGCGATTCGCGCCGATACCCGCATGTTGTTCCTCGCCAACCCGAACAATCCGACCGGCACATTCGTGACGGCCGCGGCGTTGCACGAATTCCTGCGGCAAGTCCCGGAGACGGTGCTGGTGGTGCTCGACGAAGCCTATGGCGAATACCTCGCTGACAAAGATGCCTACGACAGCGTGCCGTGGCTGGCCGAATTTCCGAACCTGATCATCTCCCACACGTTGTCAAAGGCTTACGGACTGGCCGGACTGCGGGTCGGCTTCGGCTTTGCGTCGGCGGAGATCATTGCCCTGATGAATCGTGTGCGCCAGCCTTTCAACGTCAACCATCTCGCCATGGTGGCGGCAACCGCCGCGCTTGGCGATGACGAATTCATCGCCAGGAGCCGCGCGGTGAATGCGGCCGGGCTGGCGTTGCTGAATGCGGAATTCGCCCGCCGTGCCATCGAGGTGATTCCGTCGTACGGAAATTTCATCACCTTCCGGATCGGCAATGCACAAGCCGTCTACCAGGCGCTCTTGAAGCAAGGCGTGATTGTGCGACCGGTGGCCGGTTACGGCATGCCGGAATGGCTGCGGGTCACCGTCGGCACGGCCGCGCAAAACGCCCGCTTTCTGGCTGCCCTGGACCAGGCGACGCTGAAGGCCGCCTAGCCGATGCGCGCGATATCTTCAATCGTGTGCGCCGTGGCGGCCGCCGCCCGGATGCACGCGTGGTGCGCCAGCAATGGTTGTCCGGTCAATGCAGCTTAAGAAAATTGCCATCGTCGGCGTCGGGCTGATCGGCGGTTCGGTTGCGCTGGCGATTCGCGCAGCGCAGCCCGATGTCCGCCTGATAGGCGTTGATCGGGACGACGCCAATCTGGATGCAGCATTGCGCCGAGGGGTGATCGATGAGGCGGCGGAGCTGGCCGGCATTGGCGATGCCGAGCTGGTGCTGCTGGCGGTGCCGGTTCGACAAATGCCGGCACTGCTGCTGCAGCTGGGCAGGCAACTGTCCGCGGACACGATCATCACCGATGCCAGCAGTACCAAGCAAGCGGTAATTGCCGAGGCGCGAGCCGGACTGGGCGACCGGATCGGCCAGTTTGTTCCCGGTCACCCGATCGCCGGCCGAGAACATAGCGGTGTGGCGGCCGCGGCTTCGGAACTGTTCGACGGCAAAAATGTGGTGCTGACCCCGCTCGCGGAAAACACCGCCGCAGCGGTCGAACGGGTACGCAGTCTCTGGCGCGCCTGTGGCGCCAATGTCATCGAGATGCCTGCGGCTGAACATGACGCGGTGTTCGCGGCAGTCAGCCATCTGCCGCATCTGCTGGCCTTTGCGCTGGTGGATGAGCTGGCTGACCGACCCAATGCAAAGTCGCTGTTCTCGTTTGCGGCTTCCGGTTTTCGCGATTTCACCCGCATCGCCAGCTCATCGCCGGAAATGTGGCGCGATATCGCACTGGACAATCGCGTCGCGCTGGTGCGCGAGTTCGATCGATACCTGTCACGCGCGCAGGCATTGCGGGATGCGGTGGCGTCCGGCGATGCCGATGCAATTGAGACCGTGATGGCGCGCGCCCGCGAAGCGCGCAACCAGTGGCTGGCGGGCCAGTTCGACTATTTCAAGGATGAATCCGCATGAGCGCGCAACTGGAAACACTGACGCTCGGACCGCTGCGCGCGGCGAGCGGCAGCGTCCAGCTGCCCGGTTCGAAAAGCATTTCCAATCGCACGCTGCTGCTGGCTGCGCTATGCGATGGCGAGACCCGCGTGCAAGGGCTGCTCAAGTCCGACGACACCGACGTGATGCTGGATGCTCTGACCAGGCTGGGCATCAAATTGTTTGCCACCGGTGAGGGCGATATCATCATCCGCGGCGGCGGGGGCGAGTTTCCGGTGAAGCAGGCGGAGCTGTTCCTCGGCAATGCCGGCACCGCCTTCCGGCCGCTGACCGCTGCGCTGGCGCTGGGTGACGGAAACTACACGCTGTCCGGCGTGCCGCGCATGCATGAAAGGCCGATTGGCGACCTGGTCGAGGGGCTGACGGAAATTGGCTGCCAGGTTCGATACCTGCAGTCGGCGGGTTTCCCGCCACTGGAAATCAAGCCGCGCCTGGCGAGCGAGGTTGCCGTGATCCGGGTGCGGGGCGATGTCTCCAGCCAGTTCCTGTCGGCATTGCTGATGGCGCTGCCGCTGCTCGGGCGTGAGGTGTCGGTGGAGGTGGTCGGTGAACTGATCTCCAAACCCTACGTTGAAATCACCCTTAACCTGCTTGGGCGCTTTGGTATTGCGGTGGAGCGCGACGGCTGGCGCTCATTTCGCGTCGCGGCGAACTCGCGTTTTCAAAGCCCGGGCATCATTCAGGTCGAGGGGGACGCCTCGTCGGCATCGTATTTCCTGGCGGCCGGTGCCATTGCCGGCGGGCCGGTGAGGGTAATCGGCGTCGGCAAAGCCAGCATCCAGGGCGATGTTCGCTTCGCCGAAACGCTGGCGCAGATGGGCGCGCGAATTGAAACGGGTGATAACTGGATTGAGGCGCGTTCGCCGGCTTCCGGCGGCCTGACCGCCATCGACACTGACCTGAATCACATACCGGACGCGGCGATGACGATTGCCATGTGCGCGCTGTTTGCCGACGGCACCACCACCATCCGCAACATCGCCAGCT
>CAYQKN010000058.1:0-19469 GCA_964417885.1 uncultured Burkholderiales bacterium
CTAGCGCAATACCCTGGTGGTTTTTTCCACCGCGGGCCATTGGTCGCGGGCTTTGGCCAGATAGCCCGGGATATCGCCAGACCACTTGGCCTTTACCTCGGCGTTGTAGTTCAGGTAGAGCTTGCCGTCCACCACGCTGAATGCATCCGGTGAAATATCGGCCTTGTAACCGCGCGACACGCCGAAGGCACAGAAACCACCGAACTGCGGGGCGTATTTGTCCGGTTGCGCGAGAAAGGCATCGCGATTGGCCGCCGATCGGAATCGAAACGTTGAACCCTTGTGTGCGGCGGTGAACGCGGCCTCGCCAGGCACCGGCTTTTGTTCGGTCTGGTAGGCCACCGGGTCATAGCCCCGGATCGCCACACCGTCGCTCTCGTTGTACTCGCCCGCGCATGCCACGGCGGCGCCAAGCGCCAGCAGTACTGCCATGCTGAGCAGAAACGGGGGATCCCGGTACAGTCGTTTGTCGATCATTGCCACTCCTTCCGTTGACTCTTCCGGCGACAGCGTTGGCCGCGCCAGCGGATTGGGTTGGTCAGGCCGCTTTGACGATCCTTACGCCGGGTCATGGCGAGCCGCTAACTTGATAAACTGCTGGCATGACCGATACGATCAATTACAGCCGTCGATTTACGCTTGAGAATCTTGATATCCGCGGCCAGGTGGTACAGCTTACCGGCGTGTGGCAGGCAATGCAGGCGGGACGCCATTACACAACCCCGATCCGCCGCTTCCTGGGCGAAATGGCCGCGGTTGCGGTGCTGGTCGGCGCCGGGCTGAAGCAGCCCGGCCGCGCCGCCCTGCAAATCCAGCGCAAGCGCGACGACGATGTCTACCCCGGGCCGCTGGCAGTGGTTGACTGCACCGAGGCACTTGGCCTGCGCGGCATGGCGCACGATGAAGCCGGCCCGGCCCGCGGCGCGCTGGCATTTTCCGACTGGGTGGATGGCGCGACGCTGGCGATGACCCTTACCTACACCAACTCGAACCAGATCTACCAGAGCATCGTGCCGGTGTCCGGCCTGAGCGTGGCGGAGTGCTTCGAGCATTACTTTGACCAGTCCGAACAGCTGCCGACCCACCTCTGGCTGGCGGCAGACGAACACGGCGCCGGTGCGCTGTTGCTGCAGAAACTGCCCCATGCCGATTTGCGCGACGCCGATGGCTGGGCGCGGGTCGAGCACCTGGCGGCCAGCGTGTCGGACGCGGAACTGACCGGCCTGCCGGCCGAGCAGATGCTCGGCCGGCTGTTTGCCGAAGAGGACGTGCGGCTGTATGAACCGAAGACGGTCACCTATGCCTGTCGGCGCGATCAGCAAAAGGTGGAAAACATGCTGCGCTCGCTGGGCCGCGAGGAGGTCGAGGCGACACTGGTCGAGCAGGGTGAAATCGTGGTCAAGGATGATATCTGCAATCTCGAGTATCGATTCGGCGTCGAGGATGTGAAGCGCCTGTTTGCCGCGCCGTGAGTCGCGCCGCGAACGTGCCTGTGCCGCGGCACAGCATCGAAATGTCCGAGGAGGCCGGCGTCCGGTTTCTCCATTTCGGATCCGAGTGGGTGCAGGGTGCGATGCGGGTGGCGCGACCGTATTCGCTGGAACTCGAATACACCCGCGAGATGATGGCCTGCCTGCTGCTGCGGGCAGACGGCGACTGGCCGCGACGGGTGCTGCAGGTGGGACTGGGCGCGGCCTCGCTGACCAAGTTCTGGTACCGCTACCGGCCACGGACGCTCCAGACCATTGTCGAGCTGAATCCGGCGGTGGTGGCGATGGCCAGCCAGGCATTCAAGTTGCCCCTGAATGATGAGCGCATCGATATCCACATCGCCGATGGCGTCACCTGGATGCGCGAAGAACGCAGGGACCGGTTCGATTGCATCATGATCGACGGCTACGACCACAACGCCCGTTTCGGTGCGATGGGCACCGAGGAGTTCTACCGTGATTGCCGTGCACGGCTGACGCGCCAGGGGATGCTGGTGTTGAACCTGTTCGGCCGCACCCACGGCTACAGGCGGCAGATCGAAAACCTGCGTGCGGCCTTCGATGATCGCGTGCTGGCGCTGTCGCCGATCGACGAGGACAACCACGGCGGCAATGCCATCGTGTTCGCGGCGGTGGGTGAACGGCTCGCCCTCGACCTGCCGTCGCTGCGCGCCGAGGCGGCGCGACTGCACCAGGAGACCGGCATCAAGCTGGCCGGCACGCTGGTGCGGCTGGACCAGGCCGTTGCCGCCATCAGCCACGCGCAGCCACGCAAGCGCGCCGGCGCGCCGACGCTGTAGGTCGGAATGACCTCACCCGCAGCGGATCTCCTGCCGCGTCCCGCCATTGAGCAAGAGGTCGCCCGCATTCGTCTCGCCATCGATGCCGGTGAGGCCGGCAGTGCGCGTCAGGACGCCGAGCAACTGCTTGCGCGCGCCGCGCCCGCCGATCAGGCGCTGGTGTTGAATGCCCTGGCGCATCTGCATGGCGCCAACGCCGATGTGCTGGCGTTTGCCCGCGTCGCCGCCGAGGCGCGCAGCGTGGCACAGGCACACGGCGACGTGGCCAGCGAGGCGGAGGCGATCCTGCATGGTGGCCAGGCACTGCAGCTGATCGAAGACCACGCCGCCGCCATCAAGGTGTTCGAGGAAGCCGAACAGCTTGCCACTCGCAATGACCTGCGCAAGCTGGAGCCCAGGATCTGGCGCCGGCTTGGCATATCGGCCTCGATCATCGGCCGTCACGCGCAGGCGGTGGACACGCTGGAGCGCAGCGTGCAGGCCTGCGCGGCACTGGGCGGCGGCGCCGACTGGTTTGCCGCCCGCAATTCATTGCTCAATGCCCACAACCGCCGCATCGACGCCACGCTGTCCGGCGCCGAACTGGTCAAGGCCTATCGACCTTTCCTGCCGTTGTGGGATGCGCTCGCCAGCGAGGCACTGGCGGCCGGCGCCGCGCGCATCAGCGCCGTGGCGCGCGGCAATTACGCCATCGCGCAACGCTACGTCGAGGACTATGAAGGCGCGCTGGATACGCTGGCGGTGGTGTTGCGGCAGTACCAGGCATTCACGATGCGCGCCAACATCGCCATCACCTTCAACGAGATGGGCACCGTGCTTTTCCGCCTCCGGCGCTATGCCGATGCGCTGGCCGCGCACCAGAATGCGCTGTGGCACCTGGAGGACGGCTCAAAGCGCGAGCAGCGCGATGCCTACGCCGGCATCTCGCAGGCGCATGAAATGATGGGCGATGCGCTGGCCGCGCTGGGCGCGCTGAAGAAGGTGCGGACACTCGAGGCCGAGCTGACCGACCAGGCGGCGCGAGAAGCGGCCGAACGGCGCGAGCTGCTGCTGTCGGTCAAGCAGTATTCCGACCAGTGGGAAAAGCTGGCCAAGGAAGACAGCCTGACCGGGCTGCCCAACCGGCGCGCGCTGGAGCAGTGGCTGCAATCGGCTTTGTCGCGCGCCACGGTCGCGCAACCGGCCACACTGCTGCTGATCGATGTCGACCACTTCAAGCAGGTCAATGACCGGTTCGGGCACGCGATCGGCGACCGTGCCCTGCACCAGCTGGCGGACCTGATGCGCCAGAATTGCCGCTATGCCGATTTCCCGGCGCGCTACGGTGGCGAGGAATTTGTGCTGGCCCTGCCGCAAACCGATCTGGCCACTGGAATCGACGTCGCGCAGCGGCTGAGTCACAGCGTCAGCGCGTTTTACTGGGACGGAATTCAGCACGGCCTGGCGGTCACCATCAGCGTCGGTGTGGCCAGCACGACAGAGCTGACCGCACCCTGTCGCGGCGAAGCACTGATCGCGGCGGCGGACAATCGGCTTTATGTTGCCAAACAAGGCGGCCGCAATCGCGTTGTAAGCACAGGATAAGCCGCCGAGCAGTCAAACTCCAGCACTGGTGCGGCTTTCAGGCCGAAAATGGCTGGGAAGCCGCACCAGTGCTGGAGTTTTGCCGGCGGCCCAAGGCTGCAAGTGGTCAGGCCGCCGTCGCCGGGCGAGCGGTGAACTATCCGGCCGGCAGCAGTCCAATCGATGCCTTTATTCTGGAGTAACCCATGAGCGAGATGAACGAACAGCAACAGAAGAGCCTCATTACCATTGCCCTGCTGGCGGCATTTGCCGACGGCCACAACAACGAAACCGAGCGCGCGGAAGTCAAGCGCATCGCGGAATCGCTGTCGCGGGACAGCGAGGTCAATATCTCGGCCCTGTACCAGGACGTGTTGCTCAAGCGCGCATCGATTGACGCGGCGGTGGCGGCGCTGGTCACGACGGAGGCGAAACTGCTGGCGTATGAGCTCG
Source organism: uncultured Burkholderiales bacterium (assembly GCA_964417885.1). GTDB lineage: Bacteria > Pseudomonadota > Gammaproteobacteria > Burkholderiales > Usitatibacteraceae > UKL13-2. Next base: position 4,307 of record CAYQKN010000058.1, read on the forward strand.
CGGTCTGCGTCTGCGATGCGGATGGCCTGCAGGGCGATGCCGAGCGTGCTTTCCTGACCGGCCTGCGCAACCGGCTCAACCTCGATCCGGCGGCAACCGCGACCGCCAATACCTTCACCGCCAGCGCTGATGCGCTGGCCACCGCGCCACTGGGCAAGGCCACATCGTTCGAGCCGGCCATGCTTGCCAGCACCCTGAGCGCAGACGAGCAGGACAAGCTGATCCTCAACTACGCCATCCTGAACGGCGCGCTGGAGCTGCTGCCCGACTCGCTGGCGTCAATGGCGATCATCCCGCTGCAGATGAAGATGGTCTACCGCATCGGCAAGTCATACGGCTTCGAACTCGACCGTGGCCACATCAAGGATTTCCTGGCTACCGCCGGCGTTGGCATGGCCTCGCAGTACGTCGAGCAGATCGGCGTGAAGCTGATCGGCAAGGTATTCGGCGGCGGCCTGATCGGCGGCCTGCTGGGTGGCCTGGCCAAGCAGACGGTCAGTTCCGGATTTTCGTTTGCCACCACGTACGCGCTGGGTAACCTGGCCAAGCGCTACTACGCCGGCGGACGGACATTCTCGACCGCGGTGCTGAAAGATACCTACACCAGCCTGCTCGGCGAAGCAAAGGGCATGCAGGGGCAGTACCTGCCGGCGATCCGCGAAAAGGCGCGCAACATCAACGTTGCGCAGATCCTGCAGGAAGTCCGGCAGTAGCCGCCGGCAGCCTCGCCGGCGGCTGGCCGCAGTTCATCATCAGTTGCGGTTGTATTCGAAGCGGGCCTCGGCCGGACCGGTCGAATCCGGACGCTGGATCGTGACCGTAATGTTGTAGTGGCCCTTGGTGGGCAGCCTGAAAAAGCTGCTGTAGCTGATGCCCTTGTTGATGGCGACGACGTCAAGCGGTTTTGACTCGCCGCGCTGGGCCGGGTCCTCGACCCGCGCCTCAACCTTGGCATTGGTCACGGTGGCCTTGGTGATCCGGTCGCGCAGGGTCACATTGACGTGATAGTAGTCGCTGCCATCCGGCACGTCGGCAATGGCGGTGTCGCGCCGGTTCTTCTGCGCGGTCCGGATCGCGTCGGCCGAGGCGACGCCGAAAAAGATCTCGGTGTTGCCGACCACCTTGTGGAACGGGTCGTGCGGCAGGGCGGGCAGCGCGACCGGCGCCACCATGGTCGCGCTGGCAGGATTGAACATATAGGTAATCGCGCCGCGCATTTCGTTGACGGTAATGTCAGACAGGCCCCCGCGCGCCGGCATCGGGCCGTGGCCGTTGAACGCCGAACGCACCACCTCGTCCATGCCGCGTTTGAGCCGCTGCACCCAGGCATCGCGGTCGCCGATTTTCGGCGCGCCGCTTTCGCCGGTGCTGTGGCATTTGCCGCACTGGAATTGCACGATGTCCATGCCGCTGCGCTCGACCGGCACCACCGGCTTCGGCGTCACGGCCGGCCGGCCGGCCGGCTCGGCCCATTTGCCGCCGGACTGGTTGATCATGTAAGTGATGGCGCGGCTGATCTCCAGGTCGGTCGCGTCCGCGCTGCCGCCGTGTGCCGGCATCTTGCGGATACCGGCCAGCGCCGATTGCGTGAGGCTGGTCAGCCCGCGCGCACTCAGTTTGCCCCATGCCTGCCGGTCGCCGATTTTCGGCGCATTGTCCTTGCCGGTGGCGTGACAGGCGGCGCAGGACGCGTTGACGACGTCCTTGCCGGTGCGCTCGGCAGCGGCGACCGGCGCGGCGGCCATTGCCAGCAGAATGGCCGTTGCGGCCAGCGTGATCTTGCGGCTGACCGGGGATGCGTACTGTGTTTCGACTGCTGATCGGTTCTTCATGTTCGTCTCTCCGCGTTGGGTATGACGGATGCACGGGGCACGGTTGGTGCGGCATGGGATGCGGTCCAGCGCGCATGCCGGCCGCGCGATTGCGGCCATACCCCAGAAAACACTGTCCGCGCTTTCGACTGCCGGGGTTTTGATGCGCATCAAGCCCCGGCAATAAAAAGCGGTCTGCAGGCTGCGCGCAACCGGCGGCACGCGACGCCACGGTGCCAGAATTTGACCCTGCTCAATCACCGGTGCCCCGATTGGCCCATCATGTTGCTTTGAAACACCGGCTGGCCGTTGTCCCGGCCGGCGCCGGAAGTCCGCCCTCCACCATGAACATCCTGATCGTTTATTCCACCATCGACGGCCACACGCTCGAAATTTGCCAGCGCCTGCGTCAACGGCTGGAGAATGCCGCCTGCCGCCTGACGATGATGACCGTCGCCGATGCAAACGGCACCGACCTGGCGGCCTTCGACAAGGTCGTGATCGGCGCCAGCATCCGCTATGGCAAGCACCGGCCGGAGCTGGTTGATTTCCTCAAGCGACACGGTCCGGCCCTGAACAGCCGGCCGACCGCGCTGTTCAGCGTCAACCTGGTCGCCCGCAAGCCGGCGAAAAACCAGCCCGACACCAATCCCTACATGCGCAAACTGCTCAGGCAACTGTCATGGCAGCCGGCGGCGGCCGCCGTTTTCGCCGGCAAGATCGACTATCCCCGCTATGATTTCCTGGACCGGCAGATCATCCGCCTCATCATGTGGCTGACCGACGGACCGACCGACCGCAGCGCCGTGATCGACTTTACCGACTGGGCGCAGGTCGATGCCTTTGCCGACACCATCGGCCGGCTTCCGGCCCGTGTTCCAGGCAGCGCCAGCTGAAATTGCGGGCTAAAAAATAAAAGCTTGACCTTCCCATCATGGGAAGGTTTATCGTGTCTGCTCCTGACTCAACAACCAACTGGAGCACACCATGATTACACTGACCATCAACGACATGACCTGCGGCGGTTGCGTCGCCAGCATCACCCGGGTGGTAAAGGGCCTCGATCCGAACGCGACGCTGGAAGCCGATGTCGCAGCCCGACGGGTCAGCATCAACACCCCGCTCGACACCGCCGCTGTGGTGGCGGCCATCAGTAACGCCGGCTACCACCCGGAAATTGCATCGTGAGCACAACGCCCGTTGCCGGTCGCGCGGACGGCAGCCATGCCTGAACCGACACGCGACCAACCGCCGGCAGAGGCGGTGGACCTGTCGATCAGCGGCATGACCTGCGCGTCCTGCGCAACGCGGGTCGAGGTGGCGCTGTCACGCCTGCCGGGGATCGAGTCGGCGCAGGTCAACCTCGCGACCGAGAAAGCAACGCTGCGCGCGCACCAGCCGATCGATCTCAAGCGCGCGGCCGCCGCGATCACGCAGGCCGGATACGATGTGCCGCAAGAAACGCTGGAGTTCTCCATCGGCGGCATGACCTGCGCCTCATGCGTCGGCCGAGTCGAGCAGGCGATCGGCAAACTGCCCGGTGTGCAGAAGGTCACGGTCAATCTCGCCACCGAGCGCGCCAGCGTGCAGGTGTATGCGGGCACGGTGGTCGCTGCCCAGGTGATCGCCGCGGTGCAGGCGGCCGGCTACGAGGCAGCCACCATCAGCGCGACCTCGCCAGCCGTGGTTGCCCGCAGCAGCCGCGAGGGCGCACACGTGATCGTCGCAGCAATCCTCACCGTGCCGCTGGTGCTGCCGATGCTTGCCGAACTTGCCGGCCGGCACTGGATGCTGCCCGCTTGGTTCCAGTTTCTGCTGGCGACACCGGTGCAGTTCTACCTGGGCGCACGTTTCTATCGCGCCGGCTGGAAAGCCGTCATGGCGCGGGCCGGCAACATGGACCTGCTGGTGGCACTTGGCACCAGCGCGGCGTACGGGCTCAGCCTGTACCAGTGGTGGAGCGCGGCAGATGGCGCGATGCCGCATCTCTATTTTGAAGCGGCAGCAGTCGTCATCACCCTGGTGCTGCTGGGCAAGTGGCTGGAAGCGCGCGCCAAACGCCAGACCACCGAGGCCATCCGCGCGCTGCAGGCACTGCGGCCCGAGCGCGCCCGCGTGCGGCGCGACGGCGTGGATACCGAGTTGCCGATGGAATCGGTACAGCTCGACGACCTGGTGGTGGTACGGCCCGGCGAACGCGTGGCGGTGGACGGTGAGGTGGTCGAGGGCGCCTCGCATGTCGATGAATCGCTGGTCACCGGCGAAAGCCTTCCGGTCGCCAAGCACGCCGCTGATCACGTCACCGGCGGCGCGGTAAACGGCGAAGGCCTGCTGGTGGTACGCACCACGGCAATCGGCGCCGAGAGCACGCTGGCGCGGATCATCCGCATGGTCGAATCGGCACAGGCGGAGAAGGCGCCGATTCAGCGACTGGTGGACCGGGTCAGCGCCGTGTTTGTGCCGGTGGTGCTGGGGCTGGCTCTGCTGACCTTCATCGGCTGGTGGGCCTGGAATGGTGACTGGCAGCAGGGGCTGCTGAACGCGGTCGCGGTACTGGTGATTGCCTGCCCGTGTGCGCTGGGTCTGGCGACACCGACGGCGATCATGGCCGGAACCGGCGTGGCGGCGGGGTACGGCATCCTGATCAAGGATGCGCTGGCGCTGGAAACCGCACACCAGGTCGGCATCGTCGCCTTCGACAAGACCGGCACGCTGACCGAAGGCAAGCCAACCCTGGTTGCAAGCGTTGCCGCCGACGGCGACCACCCGGCCTTGCTGGCACTGGCCGCGGCCCTGCAGCAGCACAGCGATCATCCGCTGGCGCGCGCGGTGATGGACGCCGCCGCTGGCGGGAACATTGCACCGGCGCAGGATGCAAAGGCCCTGCCGGGCCGCGGTGTGCAGGCAGTGGTCGACGGTCGCACCTTGGCGCTGGTCAGCAGCCGCCACATCATGGAACTGAAGCTGGCAATGCCGACCGCGTTGGCGGATCAATCGACCGCACTGCAGCACGACGGCCGCACCGTGTCCTGGCTGATCGACGTCGACCAGCCGGCGATCCTTGGCCTGCTGGCATTCGGCGACAGCCTGAAGGCAACCGCCCAGGCGGCGATCGCCCGGCTGCACCGGCTGCATGTCAAAACCGCCTTGATCAGCGGCGACAACCGGGGCAGCGCCGAGGCGGTGGCCAAGCTGCTCGGCATTGACGAGGTGCACGCCGAGGTCCTTCCGGCCGACAAGGCGCGCATCATTGCCGCGCTGAAAACCGGCGGCCGGCGAGTGGCGATGGTCGGTGACGGTATCAATGATGCGCCGGCACTGGCCGCCGCCGATATTGGCATTGCCATGTCGACCGGTACCGATGTCGCCATGCATGCCGCCGGCATCACCCTGATGCGCGGCGACCCGGCGCTGGTGGCCGATGCGCTGGATATCTCGCGCCGAACCTACGCCAAGATCCGGCAAAACCTGTTCTGGGCGTTCTTCTACAATGCCGTCGGCATCCCGGCTGCCGCATTCGGCCTGCTGAATCCGATGATCGCCGGGGCTGCCATGGCATTTTCAAGCGTGAGCGTGGTGTCAAACGCGCTGCTGCTGAAACGCTGGAGGCCGTCAAAGTGAGTATTTTCGTGGGAGCGACGATGCAAAAAACAGCGAAGTATTTCGAACTGGGCGAAGCCAAAAAGGAAGGCCTCTCAAACATCAGCGAAGCGGCCGAGCGCTCCGGTGTGTCGGCCAAAATGATTCGCCACTATGAGGATATCGGGCTGCTGCCGAAAGTCGGCCGCACCATGGCCGGCTACCGCATCTACCAGCCGTCGGATATTCATGTGCTGCGCTTCATTCGCCGTTCGCGCGACCTCGGCTTCACCATCAAGGAAATCGAGACCCTGCTCGGCTTGTGGAACAACCGCGCGCGCGCCAGCGCGGACGTGAAAAAAATGGCCACCCGGCATATCGCCGATCTTGACGCGCGCATCGCCGAAATGCAGGAAATGCGCAGGGCGCTGGCAAAACTTGCCGCCTGTTGCCATGGTGACCAGCGGCCGGACTGCCCGATCCTCGATGACCTCGCCAGGCAGGATGCGCAAATCGGCTAGCCGCGGCACCCGCCCGCAGGCGCCATGCTAGGCTACGGGCAATCCATCCTGTCGCCAGCCTGTGCCATGAACCCGATGCCGCTTGACGGTCTGAAAGTCCTTGAAATGGGCACGCTCATTGCCGGACCATTTTGCGGCCGCCTGCTGGCTGAATTTGGCGCCGAGGTGATCAAGTTCGAGACCCCGGGCGAGGGCGACCCGCTGCGCAAGTGGCGCAAGCTGCACGATGCGGAGGGCGAGCAAACCTCGCTGTGGTGGTACGCGCAGGCGCGCAACAAGAAATCGGTGACGGTCAATCTGCGCGAGAAGGAAGGTCAGGACATCGTGCGCAAACTGGCGCAGGAGGCCGACATCATCGTCGAGAATTTCCGGCCGGGAACGCTGGAAAAATGGAACCTCGGCTTCGATGCGCTGGCCGCGGCCAATCCCGGGCTGATCATGGTTCGCTTATCCGGCTTCGGCCAGACCGGTCCGTACAAGGATCGGGTCGGGTTCGGCGCCATCGGCGAATCGATGGGCGGCATGCGCTATATCACCGGCTACCCGGATCGTGCGCCGGTACGCGTCGGCATCTCGATCGGCGATTCGCTGGCAGCAATGTACGGGGCGATGGGCGCGCTGATGGCGCTTCACCAGCGCCACAAGACCGGTCGCGGGCAGGTGGTCGATGTGGCCCTGTATGAGGCGGTGTTTTCGATGATGGAGTCGATGCTGCCGGAGTTCGGCATGACCGGATTCGTGCGCGAACGCAGCGGTGCCAGCCTGCCCGGCATCGTGCCGTCGAATACCTACCTGTGCGGCGATGGCCAGTACGTGGTGATCGGCGCCAATGGGGACTCCATTTTCCGGCGCATGATGCTGGCGATCGGCCGCGACGACCTGGCGCATGATCCGGCGCTGGCCGACAACGCCGGGCGCACGCGGCGCACCCAGGAACTCGACGATGCGATCGGCGCCTGGACCGGCGCCAACACGCTCGACCACGTGCTGGAAATCCTTGCCCAGGCCGACGTCCCGTCCGGCCGCATCTACTCGATCGCGGATATCGTCGCCGACATGCAGTTCCAGGCACGCGGCATGATTGAAAAACACAAACTCGGGGATAATGCCGAGGTCTGGCTGCCGGGCATCGTGCCGAAACTGTCGGCAACACCGGGCGGTACGCGCTGGGTCGGGCCGAGGCTCGGCGAACACACAGCTGAGGTGCTTGGCGCCATCGGTTATGACGCCGCGGCGCAGGCGGACCTGAGAAAACGGGGAATCATTTAATGAAGCAGCGCATTTACATCAATGACGTCGGCGTGCGCGACGGGTTCCAGATTGAAAAGAACATCATCCCGACCGAGACCAAGATCGCGCTGATCGATACGCTGTCGGAAGCCGGCATCGCCAAGATCGAGACCACCTCGTTTGTGCATCCGAAGCTGGTGCCGAACATGGCCGACGCGGTGGACGTGCTGGCCAACATCCGCCGCGTACGCGGCGTGACCTACAGCGTGCTGGTGCCGAACCTGAAGGGCATGGAGCGCGCGGTGGAAACGCACTTGACCCGCGGCCGCATCGACGAAATCAACGTGTTCATGTCGGCGTCGGAAACGCACAACCGCGCCAATGTCAACCGCGCCTGTGACGAGTCGTTCGCCGATTTTGCTGTGATGATCACGATGGCAAAGGATGCCGGCATCCGCATGAACGGCACCGTCTCCACCGCATTCGGCTGCCCGTTCGAGGGCGCGGTGCCGGAGCCGCGCGTGCTGGGCTTTGCCGAACGTTACCTGGCGCTCGGCTTTGACGGCGTGACGCTGGCCGACACCACCGGCATGGCCAATCCGGCGCAAGTCGAACGCCTTGCCGCCGCGGCGGTGCAGCGCTGCGGCAAGGCCGAGCTGACGCTGCACTTCCACAACACCCGCGGCATGGGCCTGGCAAATGTCGTGGCCGGCATTCGCGCCGGCATCACCCATTACGACGGATCGCTGGCCGGTCTGGGCGGCTGTCCGTTCGCGCCCGGCGCCACCGGCAACATCTGCACCGAGGACATGGTCAACATGCTCGAGGACATGGGCTACGACACCGGTGTTGACCTCGATCGGCTGCTGGCGGCGGCGGTCAAGGTGCCGGCCATTGTCGGCCACGAGGTGACCGGGCAGGTGATGCGCGCCGGCAAGACGATGCACCTGCACCCGGTGCCGGAAAAACTGTATACCCGATGAGCGAAACGACCTTGGCAAACAAAGGGAACGGCATGAATCGAATCCAACGCGGCATCAGCGCGATCGCCTGCGTCACCTGGTTCATTTCCACCGGCGCCAGTGGCGGCGACCTGAACCAGCTCGGGACGCTGGCACAAAGCCAGTTCCTGAAACTGTCGACCGATCTCGGGGCGGCCGCGTCGTACAAGGGAGTGACGCCGGCGACGCCGCTCGGCATCACCGGGTTCGATATCGGCATCGAGCTCACCCAGACGTCGATCGAAAGCGGCGCCGCGTTCCGCCAGGCCGGTGCCGGCGATCTCGACCACCTGTATATCCCGAAGCTGCATATTCACAAGGGCCTGCCGCTGGGATTCGATATCGGCGCCTTCGTCAGCCAGGTATCCGGCGTCAGCGGCACGCTGATCGGTGCCGAGCTGCGTTATGCGCTGCTTGACGACGGCATCGCCACGCCGGCATTGGCGGTGCGATTGTCCGGCACCAGGCTTTCCGGCGTCGGCAGCCTGGAACTGTCGACCATGGCGCTGGACGCCATGCTGTCGAAAAAACTCACCTTTGTCACCCCGTACATCGGCGCCGGCACCGTACGCACCCGCAGCAATGCCGACGTGGCGAGCCTGCGCAAGGAATCGATCGACAAATCGCGCCTGTTCATTGGCGTGAACGCCAACTTTCTGCTGAGCAACATCGCGGTCGAAGCGGAAAAGATGGGTGACAACACCAGCCTGTCGGCAAAGGTCGGTTTCAGGTTCTAGGCAGGACGGCAATTCCAAAATAACGAGGAGACAACATGTTTAAAAAGATACTGGGTGCCGCGATGGCACTGGCGGCGGCATTGATGATGGCGACGGCCCACGGCCAGGCGCCGGAGAAAAAGAAGCTCACCATCGCCGTCGGCGGCAAGGGCCTGTTCTATTACCTGCCGCTGACGATTGCCGAGCGCCAGGGATACTTCAAGGAGCAGGGGCTGGAGGTCGAGATTCCCGATTTCGCCGGCGGCGCCAAGGCACTGCAGGCGCTGGTCGGTGGCAGCGCCGACATGGTTTCGGGGGCCTTCGAACACACCATCAACATGCAGGCCAAGAAGCAGCCGATCCGCGCCGTGGTGCTGCAGGCCAGCTACTCGTCGATCGTGCTGTTGATGCCGAAGGACAAGGCGGCCCGATACAAATCGGCCAGGGACCTGAAGGGACTGAAGATCGGCGTGACCGCGCCGGGCTCGTCGACCAACATGTTCGTCAACAACCTGCTGGCCAAGGATGGGCTGAAGCCGAATGACGTATCGATCGTCGGCGTCGGCGCCTCGGCCGGCGCGGTGGCCGCAATGGAGAAGGGCGAGATCGATGCGATCTCCAACCTGGACCCGGTCATCAGCCAGCTTGAATCCACCGGCAAGTTTGTCGCGGTGGCCGACAGCCGCACCGAGCAGGGCATGAAAGACATCTACGGCGGCGATTACCTGGCTTCCTGCATCTATGCCACCGACGAGTTCGTCAGGAAAAACCCCAATACCACCCAGGCGGTGGTGAACGCGATGGTCAAGGCCAACCGCTGGATCGCCAAGGCCACGCCGGAGCAGATCATGGCGGTGGTGCCGGAGGCCTACATGGCCGGCAATCGCTCGGTCTACAAGGCGGCGCTGCTGAAAAACATGGTCGGCTATTCGCTCGACGGGCAGATGAATATGAAAGCGGCACAGAACGTCTACAACGTACTGAAAAAGTTTGAGCCGTCGGTGATCGCGGCCGGCAGTTCGATCAACCTGGCGTCCACGTTCGACAATTCGTTCGCACAGAAAGCGGCGGCGAAGTACAAATGACCTTTGCCGGTGTTGCGCAAGTGAAACTCAAGCACTGGCGCGCCGTTCCAGCCTGTTTCGGCCTGGAAGCCGCACCAGTGCTGGAGTTTTGATGTGAGCATCGCGCTTTCGCTGGAAAACATCACCGTCACCTTCACCGGCAAATCCGGCGGCGCCGGCTATACCGCGGTGAAGGACACCACCCTCGACATTGCCGATGGCGAGTTTGTATCGGTGGTGGGGCCGACCGGCTGCGGCAAATCGACCCTGCTTAATATCGGCGCCGGACTGGTGAAGGCGTCCTCCGGTGTGGTGAAGGTGTTCGGTGAGCCGCTGGTCGGCCTCAACGCCAAGGCGGGCTACATGTTCCAGGCCGAGTCACTGATGCCGTGGCGCTCGGCGCTGGACAACGTCACCGCCGGCCTGCAGTTTCGCGGCGAGGACGCGTCATCGGCCAGGGCCAAAGGCGAAGCCTGGCTGGAGCGCGTCGGCCTGGCCGGTTTTGGCAATCGTTATCCGCACGAGATGTCCGGCGGCATGCGCAAGCGCTGCGCGCTGGCGCAAATGCTGATTCTCGACCCGAAGATCCTGCTGATGGACGAGCCGTTTTCGGCGCTCGACATCCAGACCCGCCAGCTGATGGAAAACGAATTGCTCGAACTGTGGGGCGGCGACCGGAAGTCGGTGCTGTTCATCACCCACGACCTGGAAGAGGCGATTTCGATGTCCGACCGCGTCATCGTGCTGTCGGCCGGGCCGGCCACGCGTCCGATCGGCGAATTCGTCATCGACCTGCCGCGGCCGCGCGACGTGGCCGAAATCCGCATGACGCCGCACTTTCTGGAACTGCATGAACAGATCTGGCACACGATGAAGGCGGAAGTATTGAAAGGGTATGCACAGACCAAAAACCGGGTGCTGGCATGAGAAAGAAAATTCTCGCCTGGCAGATCGGCTTGCTGGTCGCCATTTTTGTCGTCTGGCACCTGCTGACGGTACCCGGGCTGATCCCGCCGATCTTCTTCGACAACGAGAACAAGGCCTCGTTTTTCTTCGGCGAGCCGCTGAAGATATTCAGCGTGATCTATGTCTGGTTCGCCGAGGGCGAAATCTATGCGCACCTGTGGGTGACGATGCAGGAAACGGTGCTGGCGTTTGTCATCGGCACCGTGCTGGGATTGGTGATCGGCCTGTGGCTGGGCCTGTCGGCGACCCCCTCGGCGGTGCTCGACCCCTATATCAAGGCGATGAACGCGATGCCGCGCGTGATCCTGGCGCCGATCTTCATGGTCTGGTTCGGCCTCGGCATCTGGTCGAAAGTGGCGCTGGGTGTGACGCTGGTGTTCTTCATCGTGTTTTTCAACGTCTACCAGGGTGTGAAGGAAGTCTCGCCGGTGGTGCTCAACAACGCGCGCATGCTCGGCGCCAATGCATCGCAACTGCTGCGCTTTGTCTATCTGCCTTCTGCCACCTCATGGGTGTTCTCCAGCCTGCACACCTCGGTCGGCATGGCATTCGTCGGTGCCGTGGTCGGCGAGTATCTGGGCAGCGCCAAGGGCGTCGGCTACCTGATCCACCAGGCCGAGGGGGCGTTCGACATCAACACCGTCTTCGGCGGCATCCTGGTGCTGACCGTGTTCGCGCTGCTGCTGGATTTCGTCGTGTCCTTTGCCGAAAACAAGCTGCTCAAGTGGCGTCCACAGCAGGCGGAGACCGAGACCGCCTGATTGTCCGGCGCTACCCTGTTTCCGCTATTTACGCGTTGACGGCTTTACGCCATCATCGACCCTGTCCTGGTCCTGCACGCCTTGCGGTTCTGCATCGCATTTTCCGGGCCTTCGATTTCACAGCATTAAAACGGGAGAGTCACCTTGAAAGTCGAGCAAATCCTCAAGCTGCCGTCGATGCCGGCGGCCAGCCCCAGCTATCCGATGGGCCCCTACCGGTTCATCAATCGCGAATTCATGATCGTCACCTACGAAACCGATCGCGAGCTGCTGCGGCAGGCGGTGCCGGAACCGCTGGAACCGAATCCCGATGGCCACGTGCTGTATGAGTGGATCCGCATGCCGGACAGCTCCGGTTTTGGCGACTACACCGAGAGCGGCGTGGTGATTCCCTGCCTGTTCAACGGCGAGCCGGTCAACTTCACCGCGCAGATGTACCTGGACGACGAGCCGCCGATCTCCGCCGGCCGCGAGATCTGGGGCTTCCCGAAAAAATATGCGCTGCCCAAGCTGGAAGTCTGTTCCGATACCCTGACCGGCACCCTGCATTACGCCGGCCAGCTGGTGGCGATGGGCACCATGGCGTACAAGCACCAGGAGGCGCCGGGAGGCGTGGCGGCGCAGGCAAAGGGCATGACGCGCACCTCGTGCAACCTGAAAATCATCCCGGACGTCGACGGCAGCCCGAAGATCTGCCAGCTGGTCGGCTACAACCTCACCGACATTACCGTCAAGGGTTGCTGGCTGTCGCCGGCGCGACTGCACCTGATTCCGCACGTCAACGCGCCCGCCGCCGATTTGCCGATCAAACGCATCGTCGGCGGCAAGCATTTCATCAGCGACCTCACGCTGCCGCATGGCCGGGTGCTGTTCGACTACCTCAAAGACGCCTGATCGGGAGACCAGAACATGAACAAGAAAGAAGTCATCGGCCTCGCGTCAATGCCGCTGCAGAGCCCCACCTATCCACGCGGACCCTACAAGTTTTTCAACCGTCAGTACCTGGTGATCAGCTATCGCACCGACCCCGCCGTGATGCGCGAACAACTGCCGGAACCGCTGGAGCCGGTCGGCGACACGGTCGCGGTGCAGTGGCTGGATTTGCCCGACGGCGAAGGCTTCGGCGCCTATTCGGCAGCGGCGCAGATCATTCCCTGCACCTTCAAGGGCGAGCCGTGCAATTTCGTCAGCCAGATGTACGTCGATAACTCCCCGCCACTGGCCGGTGGCCGCGAAATCTGGGGCTATCCGATGAAGTACGGCAAGGCGGTGCTCAAGGTGGAGGGCGACACGCTCAAGGGATCCCTGCGCTACGCCGGCCAGGAGGTCGCCATCGGCACCATGGTCTACAAGCATGACGCGTTCCGCAAGGATTACTCAAAGGAGCAGGAGCTGCTGTCGCGTACCCAGGTGACACTGAAGCTGATCCCGGATATCGACGGCAAGCCGGCCATCGCGCAGCTGGTCGGGATCAATTTTTCCGATGTCGTGATCAAGGGGGCATGGTCCGGCGCCGCGCGCCTTGACCTGGTCCCGGCGGTCAATTGTCCGCTCGCCGATCTGCCGGTACGGGAAGTGATCGGCGGACTGCAGATGGTCACCGACATGACCCTGCCGTACGGCCGCGTGCTGCACGACTACCTGGCAAAGTAAGCCGGCAAAATCAAAACGGCGAACCGGCTTGACCGGTTCGCCGTTTTTATTGTCCTGCTTCGGTTGCCTACAGAAACTCGCGTTTCAGATCCACCGTCGAGCGTACGCCCAGGTGATCGAAATTGTGTGCCAGCCACTCGGTCGCCAGGGCGCGGCCGCGATCACGCAGCATGGTGAGGAATTTCCAGTCGCTGGACATCTTGCTGGCCGACGACAGGTCGGACATCGCGTTGTCGGCCCGCACCGAATGGATCAGCACGTACTTCAGTTTTTCGCGGAACTCATCCTTGATCCAGCCGTCGTCCAGCAGCTTCTGCACGAAATAGACCGCGCGCAGTTCCTTGATCAGCGACGAGTTGAAGGTGATTTCGTTGAGCCGGTTGGCAATATCGGCAGCGGTGGTCGGCGGGCCCGGCCGTTCAATCGGGTTGATGTGCAGGATCACCACGTCGCGTGATTTGGTGTGATAGAACAGCGGGTACAGCACCGGGTTGCCCATGTAGCCGCCATCCCAGTAGTGTTCGCCCTCGATCTCGACCGCCTGGAATACCTGCGGCAGGCAGGCCGAGGCCAGCACCACGTCGGCGGTGATTTCGGGCGTATTGAAAATCCGCACCTTGCCGGTGCGCACATTGGTTGCGCACAGGAACAGCTTGGTCCCCTGGCTGCGTTCGAGCTTTTCGAAATCAACCTGCTGCTCCAGCACTTCGCGCAGCGGGTTGTAGTTCATCGGATTGAGCTGGTAAGGCGAGAACACGCTCATCATCGACTTCATCATGTCCTGCATCGGGTTTTCCTTGATGCCCATGTCCCAGGGCATGCGCGGCATTGCGAATTTCTGCCCGGCGTCGGAAATCGCCTTCCAGAAATCGTGCAGGGCCTCGCGGGCACCGTCGTTGCCCTTCAGCTTGCCGTAGGCGTAGACCACGGCATTCATCGAGCCCGCGCTGGTACCCGACAATCCCTCGATTTCGATCCGGCCGTCCTCAAGGAACTTGTCCATCACCCCCCAGCCGAACGCGCCATGCGCGCCGCCACCCTGCAGGGCGAGGTTGATTTTCTTGACGCCGTCGGCGGAGGCGGCAACCGGCGCGTTCCTCGCGCTGCGTGCAGGCGTGCGGGTGGCGGTGCGCTTGGCCGCGGCCTTGGTGGCCGGCTTGGCGGCGGTTTTGACTGCCGCTTTTTTTGCCGTTGCTGCAATGGTCCTGGATTTCATTGGAATGACCTTCCCAGCCGCATCGGCGGCTTCATGACGGTTTGGCTGCGGGTATGGCGAATCGCTACAGGCAGAATCAGTGCGCGGTCCAGCCGCCTTCCACCATGATGTTGGTGCCGGTGATGGATGCCGCCGCATCGCTGCAAAGGAAGATGGCGGTGCCGGCCACCTGTTCGACCGTCACAAACTGCTTGGTCGGCTGCGCCGCCAGCAGCACATCGCGCTTGACCTGTTCCTCGGTGATGCCGCGCGCCTTGGCGGTGTCGGGAATCTGCTTTTCCACCAGCGGGGTCAGCACATAGCCGGGGCAGATCGCGTTGCAGGTGATGCCTTTTTCGGCTACTTCCAGCGCGATGGTCTTGGTGAAGCCCATCACGCCGTGCTTGGCCGCCACGTAGGCCGACTTGAATGGCGAGGCCACCATGGCATGCGCCGAGGCGATGTTGATGATGCGCCCCCAGCCCTTGGACTTCATGTACGGCACCACCATTTTTGTGGTGTGAAAGGTGGACGACATATTGATCGCAATGATCGCGTCCCATTTGGCGGTGGGGAATTCTTCCACCGGGGAAACATGCTGGATGCCGGCCTTGTTGACCAGGATGTCGCCGCCGCCGAAATCGGCTCCCGCCCTGGTCCTCATCC
>CAYQKN010000058.1:19479-21042 GCA_964417885.1 uncultured Burkholderiales bacterium
GGCCGGAGCAGATGGCTGCAATCCGCGCCGACGTCGAAGGCAAGCTCGGCAAGATCCCGGGCCTGCAGGTCAAGATCGTCTCGTCGTCGAAGCCCGACGGCGAGAGCACTTCGGGCACGACGTTGTTCACCGATCTCAACAAGGCGCTGGCGACGGTGCCACCGGACCGCCTTGCCGGCGTGATCATGATCACCGACGGGCAGGTCCACGACGTTCCGAAATCGGCTGCCGCCCTGGTCATCATCGCCTCGATCTGCTCCGGCTTGCTCATGTCGGCGCCGTCGTAGGTCACCTTGATCCCGTATCTCGACGCGAGGCCGGCGCGCAGCTTTTCGATCTCGGCGGCATCACCAAAACCGTTCAGCACCAGGTTGACGCCTTCCTTGGCGAATCCCTCGGCGATACCCAGGCCGATTCCGCTGGTGGAACCGGTCACCAGCGCTGTTTTTCCTTTGATCATGTTGCCCCCTCTGTGCATTGAAAGTCGGTGAAAAATTCGATCCTGCCAAGCCTTGGTCGACCCGGCAGCAAGAAGCCTTGCAGCTCCGCAAGCTGCCGGTCATCGCGGCGTCGACCTCCCTGGTCGTCCGCCGGACGCGCGACCTGACAAGATACAGTAACCACCGCCAGACGGCGCGGACGCCCCGCAATTGCGGGATGCCACCGCCGGCGCGGGCCCGAGCCGGATTACTCGGGCGAGGACTCCAGGCCCAGATCCTGGATTTTGCGCGTCAAGGTGTTGCGTCCGATGCCGAGCAATGTCGCGGCCTCGATGCGCCGGCCGCCGGTATGTTCCAGGGCCTTGGTGATGAGGGCGGCCTCGAACGAGCGATTGAGGCCGTCGAAGATCTCCCGGTCGCCGCGCGCCAGCGAGGCCGTCACCTCGCGCTCAAGCGAGCGCCGCCAGTTGCTGTCGAGCGTCGTTCCGGCACGGTCGGCCGCCGCGGTGCCGCGAATATCGGCGGGCAGGTCGGCGACCTCCACCATCTGCCCGGGCGCCATCACCGTGATCCAGTGGCAGAGGTTTTCCAGCTGCCGCACATTGCCGGGAAAATCCTGCTGTGCCAGGAAATTGAGCGCGGCGTCGGTCAGGCGCTTCGGCTCGACGCTCAGCTCGCGTGCGCTTTTTGCAAGAAAGTGCCGGGCCAGCAACGGGATGTCCTCGCGCCGCTCGCGCAAAGACGGCAGGCGCAGGCGAATCACGTTCAGTCGATGGTACAGGTCTTCGCGAAACAGGCCCTGCTTGACGCGCTGGTCGAGGTCCTGGTGGGTGGCGGCGATCACCCGCACATTGGCGGTGATCGGCGTGTGGCCACCGACGCGGTAGAACTGGCCGTCGGACAGCACCCGCAGCAGGCGGGTCTGCAGGTCCGGCGGCATGTCGCCAATTTCATCCAGGAACAGCGTGCCGCCATCGGCGAGCTTGAACTTGCCGTCGCGGCCCTTGCGGTCGGCGCCGGTGTACGCGCCGGGGGCCACGCCAAAGAACTCGGCCTCCAGCAGCGTGTCGGGCACGGCGGCCATGTTCACGCTCACCCGCGGGCCGCGCGCGCGCGCCCAGGC
>CAYQKN010000059.1:0-15818 GCA_964417885.1 uncultured Burkholderiales bacterium
CGAGCGCACACCGCGTGCCTCGTGGGCGCGCCAGCGCGCCACCATCGGGTGCCAGAACAGCGCGGCAAACAGGAATGGCGGCGACACACCCTTGTCCGCGGCAATGCGCTGGTCGGTTCGCTCCAGGGCAAGCATGACAAAGGGCCGCGTCGCGGGATCATCAAACCACCGGTCCAGTTGCGGCAGCAAGCCGTGGTGCAGGCCAAGCCTGCGCATGGTCTCGAGGCCGGCCAACGCATGGCCGGAAAACAGCAGCTTGAGCATTTCATCGAACAGGCGCGCGGTCGGCACGTTGTCGAGCAAGGCGGCCAACGGGCGAATCGGTTTTTCGGTATCCGCGGCAATGGTGAAATCCAGCTTGGCAGCAAGCCGCGCCGCGCGCAGCATGCGCACCGGGTCTTCACGGTAGCGGGATTCGGGATCGCCGATCATCACCACGCGCTTCTTCTGGATGTCCGGCACGCCGTGCACGAAATCCCAGACTTCCTCGCGGGTCGGATCGTAGAACAGCGCATTCATCGTGAAGTCACGCCGCACGGCGTCGTCCTGCTGGTTGCCGTAGACATTGTCACGCAGCAGCCTGCCATGTTCATCGGCACGCGCATTGTGCTCGTCAGCCTCAACGTCGGTATGGCTGGACCGAAACGTCGAAACCTCGATGGTTTCATCACGAAACATCACGTGGACGATGCGAAAGCGCCGACCGATGATGCGCGAGCGCCGAAACACGCCGCGCACCTGCTCCGGCGTCGCGCTGGTGGCAACGTCGAAGTCTTTCGGATGCCGACCGAGCAAGAGATCGCGCACCGCGCCGCCCACCACAAACGCCTGGTAGCCGGCCTTCTGCAGGCCGTCGCAAACGCTGATGGCGGCCTGCGACAGGTCGTCGCGGTGTATGCCGTGTTCCGCCTGCGTATAGATACGCCAGGTGCCGTCAGCCGCCTTGCCGGCCGGCGACTTTGTCGCCGTCTTCCCGCCGAACACCTTCTGGATGAATTTTCTGATCACGCGCGTGCATCCAGCTGAATGATCGGCCAGCCCTGGGTGGCGGCATGGTCGCGCAGCGTGGCGTCCGGGTTCACCGCAACGGCATGGCTGACCACCTCGAGCAGTGGCAGATCGTTCAGCGAATCGCTGTAGAAGTAGCTGCGTTCAAAATCCGTCATTTTCTTTCCCATGCTCTGCAGCCATTGTTGGACGCGCGTGATCTTGCCTTCGCGAAACGATGGCAGGCCGGCTGGCCTGCCGGTATAGACGCCGCCCACCAGTTCCACATCGCAGCCGATCAGCGTGGCGATGCCGAATCGCGCCGCGATCGGCCCGGTGACAAATGAATTGGTGGCGGTCACGATTGCGCACAGATCATCGCGGTGGCGTTCGACCAGCTCGCGCGCCGCACGGCTGATCATCGGCTCGATCTTGCGCGTCATGAAGCGGTCATGCAAGGGCTTCATGTCGGCCGGCGTTTTGCCGGCGAGTGGCGCCAGCGCGAACGCGAGGTATTCGTGGATATCCAGCGTACCGGCCTTGTACTGTGCCCAGAACGCATCGTTCTTGCGCCGGAACACGTCACCATCGACCACGCCTTCCTCCACCAGGAACTGTCCCCAGGCGTGATCGCTGTCGCCCGCCAGCAGGGTGTAATCGAGGTCAAACAAGGCAAGATTCATCAGGCTCAAACCAGCAAGGGTTGGGAAATTTCACGCAGCAGCGGCAGCGTGATCTCACGCCCGGTCTCAATGGAATATTTGTCCAGCGCATCGAGCATGCCCACCAGCGACGCCATGTCCCGGCGCGAATGACGCAGTAGATAGGCAACCACGTCGTCGCGCAGGCCGAAGCCGCGTGTCTGCGCATGTGCCCGCAAGGCGTCCGCCTTCTCGTCATCAGACAAGGGCTGAAGCTGGAATACCAGCCCGCTCCCAAGGCGCGAGGCCAGGTCGCGTCGTACCGGCAGGTCGCGCGGCGCAGCGTTACCGGTCGCGATCAGGAATCCGCTCGACAACTGCTGCAGGTTGATCAGGTTGAACACGGCGTGCTGTGACGGTTCGTCGAGCGAAGCGGCGTCATCAACGGCGACGCCGGTGCCGGACTGCGCCTCCGGCGCCGTTTCGTCATCCGCCTGCAGCCTGGCCGCCGGCAAGCCGCAGGCACGCACCAGGTGCGACTTGCCGCTGCCACTGGCGCCCCAGAAATACAGTACCTTCGCCGGCACGTCCGCGGCGGGCGTCTGCAGCATGGCATTCAAGGCGCCGATCGCTTCGGCATTTCTGCCAATGACAAAATTCGCCAGGGTTGGCGCCGGGGCGGGGATAAGGTCGAGCACGAGCTGTTTCACAGCCGCAATTATACGTGCCCCCCGGGGCCGGGCCGATAAAAAAGCCGCCCGGTGGCGCCGGGCGGCTTTGAGAAATTCCACGCAATCTGTCGGTGGCAACAGGCTTATTTGTGTTCCATGCCAGCACGCAGCAACAGGATCTTCAGGTGATCATTGATGCGCTCGACCTTTTCGTTGAAGCTGTTGAAAAACAGCAGGCCATACAGCGCAACGCCAATACCCAGCGCCGTGGCATACAAGGCGGTACCGATGCCCTTGGATACCGAGGCCGGGTCGGAGATACCCGACTGGGCGAGAACGGCAAAGGTGTCAATGATGCCGAGGATGGTACCGAGCAGGCCGAGCAGTGGCGCTGCCGTGACGATGGTGTCCAGCAGCCACAGGCGGGAATTCAATGCGTGGCGCTGACCGATATAGACCGTCTCGATACAGTCCTCGACATCGATGTGATTTTTCAGCGTCGGCTTGGCCGTGAGGAACTCGCGCAGGGCGTTGGAGGCGACCTTGTCCTGATTGAGGTATTCCGCCGGCAGCTTGTCGATATTGGTATCGATCGTCATCTCCACCAGTTTCTTTGCCTGCCGTCCGGTAAAGGCAAAGAAAATCATCCGCTCGATAATGATCAGGGTGACGATGAACGCGGCGATGTAGAGGCCGTAGAACGTAACGTCATGCAGGAGTTGTTGTGTAGTCATGTTTTGCCCGGGGAAAAAGAATAACGGGTGTGGCAGCGCCACACCCGTTTGCCACTGTCAATCGGCGATCAGAAATCCATCGTCACCGATGCGCTGGTGAAGCGCGGCGCACCGACGTAGTAGAACACCGCGCCGCTGCCGGTTGTCACGCCGGCAATCGGCCGTGCATTGCGCACGAAGCTGGATCCGCTGCCGGCGCTGAGGACCAGGTAGTTCTTGTCCAGCAGGTTGGAAACGTTCAGGCGCAGCGTCACGTTCTTGATCCACTGAGTGTTCGGCAGGCGATAACCCATGCTGAGATCGGTCAGGTGGAAGCCGGGAACTGCTTCGTCATTAACCAGGCTCGAATAACGCAGGCCGGTGAACTTGTTCGACAGCGTGGCCAGGAACGGGCCATTCGCATACTGGACCGTCATGCCGGCCAGCAGCTTCGGCGTATCCGGGAATTCCTTGCCAGCGGTCGGCAACCGGTTGGTCAACGTTGCCGTCGGCGCGGCGTCCTGGAAATCCTGCTCCATCTTCGAACGCGTGTACGTCACCGAGCCATAAACACTGAAGCCCTTGTAGGGACGGGTGCCGGCTTCGAGTTCAAGGCCGCGAATGTTGGCGTCGCCCACGTTGGTATCCACGCGGCGTGCCAGATCCTGGTCAAACGCGGTCGAGATGCGATCCTTGAACTTGGTCGCAAAAGCGGTGCCGGAGAAAGTGAACACGTCTGACAAATAACGATAACCGACGTCGGTGGTCAGCGAGGTTTCCTGCTTCACATTCGGGAAAATCAGCTGTCCCGCAACGATGGCTGTCGCCGCCAGGTTGAAGTTGTTGGTGGTGCGCGAGCCCTTGGTCACGTTACCGAACACCTGGTGCGCATCGGTCACGCTGTAACGCACGCCAAGGCTGGGATTGGTGTTCTTTTCCGTCTTGGTGCGGTCATAGGTGATCGCCGAGGCACCACCCGCATCGTTGGCGTAGTTGGTGAAGTAGCGCTTCAGTTCCGGGAATTTGATCGACGGGATCAGTGTCAGCCGGTCATTCATCAGGCTGATCGTGTCCTGGATGAAAAACGACTTCGCCGACGAGACGGTGAACTGGTCGCGGCCCTGGTAGAACGAGCCGTCAATACGTCGCAGCAGCTGCGACGGATCCTGCAGCCAGTAATCCGGCACCGTGCCGTCCACGGCCAGCTTGACCGCGGGCTGGGTCTGGCGATGGCGCGCGCGCTCGAACCAGTAGCCGGCCATGATGCGGTGGTTGGCAATCTGCCAGTTCATCTTGACCGTCGCACCCGGGCGGAAGGTCTCCGTCACGCTGGAGCGGAACACCGACACGGTATCGAGGCGGTCGCCGTCACCGTTGATGTCCAGCAAGCCGCCGCGCAGACTGGTGGTCCCGGTGCCTTCACGCAGGGTGACCACGGTCGGGGCCGGTCCGTTGCCGTTGCCGAAGCCGTACCAGAAATACGGTTCGACATCGAGGCGCAGGGTCGGGGTGAGCGCGAACCAGCCCTTGGCGGTCACGACAGCGTTGCGGAACGGGTTGATCGGGATGGTCCAATAGCCGTCCGGACGGCTCGGGGTCGACTGTGCGGTGCCGGCAACGGCGGCCGGATCAGGAATCCAGACCTTGGCATAGTCCAGTTCACGCCCGCCAGCCGCGATGTTGGCCAGCGAGAGGGAGCGGATGTTGTTGTTGATGGCGTCGTTCCACAGTGCGGTCAGCTGCAGGCTGGAACCCTTGCCCAGGTTGTAGAACGCCTTGAAGTCGATATGGTTGCGGTTCGCGCCGCCAACGCCTTTCCACTTGGAAGACTGGGCATGCGAATACGACAGGAACGCCTTGAAGTTGCCCAGCAGGCCGGTGTCGACACGCAGGAAAGTCTTGGCCAGGTTGAGGCCGCCAACGGTATGCGTCAGGCGGGTACGGTATTTGTCCAGCGGGCTGGACGACACGATACCGATGTTGCCGCCGGTGGCGCCGACGTGCGGCGCTTCGTTGTCGGCTGATCCCTGGGTGACAAATACTTCCTGCAGGTTTTCCTGGTCAACATATTCCTGCGGGAACACGGCAAAGTTGCCTGAGTCATTCACCGGCGCGCCATCGACCGTGAAACCCATCTGGTCGGAATTGAAACCGCGCACGCGCAGCGAGCCGCCGAACAGGCCAGTCGCGTCCTGGCTGGACGTATTCACACCGGGCAACAGCTCAATCAACTGAAACGGATTGGCGGTGGTGCGCTGTTTGTCGATGGCTGAACGCGTGGTGGTGGAACGTGCCTTGGTGCCTTCTTCCTGGATGATGTTGCCGGTACCAAGCCTGTCGCCTTCACCGGTGATGTTGATGGTGCCCAGCTCGGTGGTTTTCTTGTCGTCTTTTTTCTCGGCCGGAGCGGGAGTCTGCGCCAGCGCGGCGCCAGACACGAACAGGCTCGAAATGACGAGTGCCAGTACTTTGGGTTGAAGTTTCATGATGGATTCCTGTGAAGTGATGACAAGGGTGAAAAGGCAATGCCGAGCTTTTTTAGTCAGACCTAGTTTTGCTGCTCAAGGTTATATTCCAGCGAGACGGTGAAGCGATGCGACGGCTGACCCGCGTAGGCTTCAGGCGGGAAGGACGGAAATTTGCCCTGGCGGACCGTTGCCAGGGCAGCGTTGTCGAGGATGATCGAGTCCGAGGTTTTCGCGATGCCCGCATCCTTGAGGGAGCCGTCGCGATTGACCTCCAGCCACAGGCCGACCTTGCCGGTCGGGCGCTGCGAACGCGCCTCGCGACTGGTCGGATATCGTTTGATCGATTCCAGGTAGCCGCGAATGATGCGTTCGTAGCTGACCTGAATGGCGCCAATGTCGACACGGGGAGCGGCCGCGACCGGCGGCGCTTCGACGCGCGGCGTTTCAATGGCGCGCGGCGGCTCCGGTGGCGCCGGCTTTACGTCGAGCACCACGCTGTCCTTGGTGATGATGTCCGCCGGCGGTTGCGGCACCACCGACTCGACTTTCTGCGGCTGCTCTTCCTGCACCACCTTTGGCGGCGGCGGCGGGGGCGGCGGCGGTTCGGTCAGGTCGATCTGCTGTTCGAACAGGTCTTTCGGCGCCATCGCTTCCATCACTTTCGTCAGCGGCGTCGTGATCACCAGGATCATCACAATGATCGCCGGCGGGCCGGAAAATATCTGGCGGAAGCGGTAAAGAAATTCCATGGATGCGAAACGTTACGCCGGCTTCTTCTTGGCGGCGATGGTCAGGCTGTCGAAACCGGCACCCTTGACCACATCCATGACGTCGATCACCTTCTGCAACGGTACCGAATCATCGCCGTTGAGGATGACGATGAACTTCTGGTTGGTCTTTGCCTTCGACTTGCGGTCGTACAGCACCTTCGGGATCGCGCGGATGTCGGTGACTTCACCGTCGACCAGGTGGGTGCCGTCGGCACCGATCGTGATCACCGCCCGCAATGGCGCCAGCAGTTCCTGCGATTGCGATGACTTGGGAATGTTGGTTTTCAGGCCCTGCGCCGGAATCACGTTGATGCTGACCAGCACAAAGAACACCAGCAGGAACATCATCACATCGATCATCGGAATGATCTCAATGCGACCTTTCTTGCGTGGTTTTTCGTTCCATCCCTTCATGCGACTCCCTGTATTCGAAAACCATCCAGTCCCGAAACCATGCCTGATGCCGGGAACTCACCGCCTCTGTATGCCGCTCGCTGGTCGCAAAAGATTGTTGAATTGAACGGCGGCGCAATCCTGCTTTGTAGCGCCGAATTATGACGGATTCATGATCATAAGTGAACCAATCAGTCAGGTTACGACCCCTGATCGAGTAATTTATGCCGCCAGATCAACAGCTTCCAATTCAATGCTGATTTTCAATGCGAACTTTGCCGCTGTCATATCCAGAAGTGAAGCGACTGAATTTGTTGCGCACATGCAACAAATGCGGCGCCTCCCCGCTCGCAAGCGCCGGCGGCATGTCGCCGACGAGGCGATGCAACCACCAATGCGATCAGTTCAGGCGCGTGATGCGTCCCACTCCAGGCGGGGAATACGGCGAATTGGCACCGAGGAAGGCAACCAGGGCCTCTAGGTCAAGCACGCCAACCTGGCGCTCGGTGCCCTCCCTGAACACGGTCATGCCTTCACTGCCGCCGGCAATGAAGCTGTTGGCCACGACCCGGTACTGCAGGTCTGGCCGGATCGGTTGGCCGGCGAGCCTGATCGACCCCGCGAGAACCTTGTCGCCCTGCGGACGCGAAGCATCCCACGTGTAGCTGAAGCCCGCCGAGACACCCATGACTTCCGCCCGCTTGTTTGCCGAGAACTGTTGTTCCAGCAGCGCCTTGATCTGGCTTCCGGTCAGGTTCATGCTGATCAGGTCATTCTGGAACGGCTGTGCCTTGAACAGTTCGCCATACTTGACGCTGCCGTCGGCGGCAGGAATGATCGGCGCGCGCAGGCTTCCCGGATTGTTGAAGGCAATGACCGCCCCGCCCTTGTCGGGCGAGGCGGCAGAATGCAGATGCGCATCCGCGATCAGGTTGCCGAGTGTCGATTCGCCCGCCGGCGTCCTGACCAGGGTGACTTCCCGCGTCACTTTCGCCACCACGCGATTTTCCAGGGGCGCCGCCAGCACCGAGTATTTCGCCACCAGTGCCGTCAATGCCGGGTCGCGCGGGCCGTTCGGGTCGACAACGCGATTCTGCGCCGTCTTCTTCAAGACCTTGCCGGTGGCGCGATCGACCTCCAGATCCACCTCGGTGATCAGCGTGCCATAGCTGCCTGCGCTGGTCATGAGTTTGCCGGCGATCTCGCAAATGTAAAAGCGATGGGTGTGCGCGCTCAGAACCACATCCACTGCGGGGTGGAATTTCTCGGCCAGCTCGCGTCCGCGGCCGCTGAAATCGCGGCAGTCGTTGATGCCGCCACCGGCACCCTGCACGCCGCCCTCATGCACCACCACCACGATCGCGTCCACGCCCTTGGCCTGAATTTCCGGCACCAGCTGGTTGACGGTCTCCACTTCATCGCGGAACAGCAGGCCGGCGGTGCCGCCGGGCCGGACAATGGCCGGCGTGTCTTTCAGCGTCATGCCGATGAATGCGACCTTGACACCTTCAAAATCCTTGACCAGGTAGGACGGAAACAGGGTCTGGCCGGTCGCCGTGTCCACCACGTTCGCCGCCAGGAACGCGAATTTAGACCCGGCATACGGCTCACGGCCACCGCAATCCGGCTTGCCGTCCTTGCCGGGCGCGCAACCACCCGCCTGCAGTCGCTTCAGATGCGCGGCGCCATAGTCGAATTCGTGATTGCCGACGGCATGAATGTCGACGCCAACCAGGTTCATCGCCTCGATGGTCGGCTCGTCGCGGAACAGCGCCGACAGCAACGGGGTCGCGCCCACCATGTCGCCGGCCGACACCACCACGTGATTGCGGTTTTTCGCCTTCAGCGCTTTCACCAGGTCGGCAAATTGCTCCACTCCGCCGGCGCGCTCAAGGCGAAAACCGGTTGACTGTGCCGCGTCGGGCACCGGTATGCGCAGGTTTGGCGTATTGAGGTTGCCATGGAAATCGTTGAATGCGATGAGCTTGATGGCCACGCTGCCGGTCGCCGGCACCAACGCCGGCTGGTCCGGACGCTGCGGCGGCGCGACACATCCGGCGAACAGAAACAGCGAGCTGAGAAGGATGGGGATGCGGTGACGTGTCATGTGTTTTCGCGCGTTGGCCGGGAGTGCCGGCATTTTACGCGAACCCGCTTTGCCGCAACCGCGTCGCGGCTTTCCCCGGTATCATTCGCCCTTTATTTGCTGTGCCCCGGGAGCCCTACGCCATGCCGCTTTCCCTGCAAAGCCTGACCGGTTTCATCCTGCTGTTCGTGTTTGCCTGGGTGATATCCGAGAAGCGCCGTGCCATCAACTGGCGTACTGTTTTCGGCGCGATCATCCTGCAGGTGATCCTGTTCCTGCTGCTGTTCAAATTCCCCTGGTTCAAGGAAGCTTCGGCAGCATTGAACGACGCGCTCAACGGTGTCGCCGCGGCCACCCGCGAGGGCACCAAGTTTGTCTTCGGTTACATGGGCGCCACCGGCGCGCCCGGCGATGCACCGTTCAAGGTCGAGGACGGCAAGAGCACGTTCATCCTGATGACCATGGCGCTGCCGCTGATCATCGTCGTCTCGGCACTGTCCTCGCTGCTGTTTTACTGGCGCATCCTGCCGATGATCGTCAACCTGTTTTCCTGGGTGCTGAAAAAATCCATCGGCATCGGCGGCGCGGTCGGCGTATCGACCGCAGCCAACATTTTTCTCGGCACCGTCGAAGCGCCGATGTTCATCAAGCCCTACCTCGCCAGGCTGTCGCGCGGCGAACTGTTTATCACCATGGCGGGCGGCATGGCCGGCATCGCCGGTACCGTGATGGTGGTATACGGCTACATCCTGGCGCCGGTGGTGCCGGATGCCATCGGACACGTGCTGATCGTGTCGTTCATCAGTGCGCCGGCCGCGGTGGCTTTCTCCGCCTTGATGGTACCGCACGAGGGGCCGGTAACCGATGGCGACATTTCGACCGACCGGCCGTCGAGCAGCATGATGGACGCGGTCACCCAGGGCACCGTCGATGGTGTGGCCAGCTACATCAATGTTGCCGCGATGCTGATCGTGCTGACGGCACTGATCGCCCTGACCAACATGATCATCGGCCTGCCGTTCGACAAGGCCTCGGCGCCGACGCTGCAGGGCATCCTCGGCACGATCATGAAGCCGGTGGTGTGGCTGATCGGCATCCCGTGGAGCGAAGCACAGACCGCCGGTTCGCTGATGGGCACCAAGACCGTGCTGAATGAATTCATCGCCTTCCTCGACCTGGCCAAGATGGGCCCGGACGCACTGACCGAACGCAGCCGCGTGATCATGATCTACGCGTTGTGTGGCTTCGCCAATTTTGCCTCCATCGGCATCATGATCGGCGGCCTCGGCACCATCTGTCCCGAGCGGCGCAACGACATCATCGACCTCGGCTACAAGAGCCTCATCGCCGGTTCGCTGGCCACGCTGTCCTGTGGCGCGCTGGTCGGCATGATCTATTGACCTTTCCACCATGACACTCATCACCGACCCAACCCGCGCCGCCGCGGCAACGCCGATCGTTGTCGTCCATACCGGCAATTTCGATGCCTTCCTTGCCCACGCGGATGCCCGCACCCGCGCGTGGCTGTCCGCAACCGGATTCCGCGCCAAGCCGCACGCGCACGCATTGCTGCCCGCCGCCGACGGCGGCCTCGGCCAGGTGCTGGTGACGGTGCGCGACGCCGGTGACATCTACGCGCTGGCCCACCTGCCGCTGGCATTGCCCGCGGGCGACTACACGCTCGCCACCCACCATGACCCGCTTGATGTATACGCCGCTGCGCTAGGCTGGGGACTGGGCAGCTACCAGTTTTCACGCTATCGCAAAAGCGTCCCTGCGCCGGCAACGCTGGTCATCGCGGCCGGTGACGACGTCGCGCGCGCCGAGAAAACGATTGCGGCGTCCATCCTCATCCGCGATCTGGTCAACACGCCCACCGAAGACATGGGCCCGCAGCACCTGGCCGGTATCGCGCAGTCACTGGCGACGGAATTTGGCGGCACCTTCCGCGAGTGGGTCGGCGATGAACTGCTGGCAAACAACTTTCCGGCGATCCACGCCGTCGGCCGCGCCAGCCATCGCGCGCCGCGGCTGATCGAACTCACCTGGGGCGATGAAAATCACCCGCGCATCGCCATCGTCGGCAAGGGGGTGTGCTTCGACACCGGCGGCCTCAATATCAAGGGCGCCGACGGCATGCGGCAGATGAAGAAGGATATGGGCGGCGGCGCGCACGCGCTGGGCCTGGCCCGGTTGATCATGGCAATGAAACTGCCGGTTCGCCTGCAGATGCTGGTGCCGGCGGTGGAGAACGCCATCGCCGGCAACGCCTATCGCCCCGGCGAAATCGTCGCCACCCGCAAGGGCCTCGCAATCGAAATCGGCAACACCGATGCGGAGGGTCGCGTGGTGCTGTCCGACGCCTTGACCCTGGCGGCCGAATCGAAGCCGGACCTGATCATCGATTTTGCCACCCTCACCGGTGCGGCACGGGTGGCACTGGGCCCGGAGTTGCCGGCGACCTTTGTCAACGACGACGCGCTGTTCGACGCGCTGAACCAAGCCAGCGCAGCGACCCGCGATCCGCTCTGGCGCATGCCGCTGTGGCAGAACTATAACGACATGATCAAGAGCCGCATCGGCGACATCGTCAATACCGGCGGCCCGCAGGCGGGCGCGGTGACGGCAGCACTGTTTCTCGAGCATTTCGTGCCGCGCGGGCAGAAATGGATTCACATCGACCTGTTTGCCTGGACGCCGAAACCGTCGCCCGGCCGGCCTGAGGGGGGCGAGGCGCAGACGCTGCGCGCGACGTTTGCGATGCTGGAAAAAAAGTACGCCGGCTGATTGCCTGCCGCGCACAACGCGCGCGACAGAAAACGAAGCTCCAGCATTGGAGCGGTTTTCCGGGCATTTCTGCCCTGAACGCCGCACCAGTAGCCGAGTTTGGCCTTTGACTTTCCGCTACGGCGCCGGGATTTCCATCCGCAACGGGCAATGGTCGGATGCCGCCAGCGACGCCGGTGTCGATCCGGCTGCCGACGTTGAAACACCAAACGGCGCGATCGAAATTTTCTCAGCCCGCAATACCACCGGAAGCTTCGGCCAGGCGCGGCTGACCAGTATCTGGTCCAGTCCCACCGGGTTGCGGCAGCCCATCTCCAGCGACAGCGCTTCGCGCTCGGCGCGCGACAGCCGCGCTGTCTTCGCCGTGGTGCAGACGGCCTGGCTGGCGTCGCTCTTCGCGCACGCGCTGGCAGCCAGCACCAACGTTGACGCGGCCGGCTCGCCATCGTTGATTTCGGGCAGCAGCAGGCGAACACGACTACCCGGCTTCAACGGCGACTTCGGGTCGCTGCCATCGACACGAACACCGCGGCCGGACTGCTTCGCCGCCTCGGCCTCGTGCCACAGGTCGCGGTTGAAGTCACCCATGAAGACGATGCGGTCGGTGATCTTCGTCGTCTGCTCCAGCCATTCCTCAAGCGGCGCGACCTGCTGTTGCAGAATGACGCAATCCTTTTGCTCGCTCTCAAGCTGGCCGCGGTTCTCCGGCCCGGACTCCAGCGGCGAGACACAGGCGGCCTTCAGGTGGACGTTGAGAAATGCCACCGTTGAGTCGCCGGATTTCAGCGTCAGGCGCAACCCCGGTCGCGGCCGGCGCGCCTCGCCGTTTTGCGGCAGGGACAATGGCTGGAACACCTCGCAGGTGCCGGCCGCCGACAGGCTTTTTTTCCAGGCAAACGCCAGCCGCTGAATCGCGTAGCCATCATAGGAACAGACGTTGTACTGCGACGACAGGCCACCGAGCGCCTCGCGTACCGCCGCTTCGCCGGACACCTCCTGGAACGCCATCACGTCGGCTGCGATGTCCTTCTCGATCAACTGCGCAATCCGCTTCGCGCGCGCGGCAAAGCTCTCGGCCGTCACCGGGATCACATAGCGCATCGCGTCCTGGTAGATATTGCAGGGCGGCATCCGGTCAATGGTCCACGGCAGCCTGATCGCCTCATCGCGCGGACGCCAGTCGATCTGCCAGCCGGTCAGCGCATCGGGCTTGGTCGAGGCGCCCCAGACTTTGCCGGACGCATCGAGCGCATAGCGTTTGTCGCAACTCGCAATCCATTCGCCGGCCTCTTTCTGGCTGACATGCCAGCCGAGGTTCCAGGTGGCAAGTGACAGGCTGGCCCCGGCCGCGGGGGAAAGCACGGCGAGGGCCAATGCCAGACAGGCGATCCATTTCTTCATTCGGGTTTCTCCAGGCAATACGGGTTGCATGCCGGACATCGCAACGGCCGATGCGGCAAGGGCGCATTCTGCCTTCAGTTGCTGCCGTCTCCGCATCCGCGGCGGCATTTCTGTCGGCGCGCGGAAAGTGGAGTGGCGCAACGTGCATTCACGGGCCGTCGCCAATGTTGCCGTGAAATCAAACTCCAGCACCGGCGCGGCTTCCCAGCCGAAATAGGCCAGGAAGCCGCGCCGGTGCTGGAGTTTGCCGAGAAAACCGTCGGGCACAACCGGCCGCAGTTGACGATCAGTCCCCAACCCGTGCCGCCAGCATTTCCTTCAGCTTGTGCTTCAGCACCTTGCCATTGGCCGCAGCCGGCAACGGCGAGATGAAAAATATCCGCGCGGGCCGCTTGTAGGGCGCCAGAGACGGCGCGGCAAATGCCTGCAGCGCGGCCTCGTCGAGCGTCGACCCCGGCGCGCACTCGACAAACGCCACCACCTCTTCATTGCCGTCCACGGCCCGGCCGACCACGGCTGCCTGCGTGACGGCCGGATGCGCGGCCAGCACGCTCTCGACTTCGACCGGGTAGACGTTGAAGCCGGAGCGGATGATGAGATCCTTGGTGCGGCCGACGATGAACAGCGCGCCGCTGGCATCCATGGTGGCAAGGTCACCGGTGTTGAGCCAGCCGTCGGCATTGATCACGCTGGCGGTCAGTTGCGGATTGCGATAGTAGCCCTTCATCACGTTGGGCCCGCGCACCCAGAGTTCGCCGGTCTCGCCCTCCCTGACGTTGGCACCGTCTGCACCGACCAGTCGCACCTCAATGCCGGGAATCGGACGCCCCACGGCGCAATCAGCGCGCGCCTCGCCGGGCCGCGTCTGCGAGATGGTCGGCGACGCTTCGGTCAGGCCGTAGCCATTGTTGAGCGTGAGCCCGAAACATGCCTCGGCTGCGCGCTTGAGCGCCCAGTCCAGCGGCGAGCCGCCGGCGTAAATGAACCGCAGCGCAGGCGCCGCGAACCGCACGCCGCCGGCATTGAGAAATTCCAGCAACCTGGCGTACATCGCCGGCACCCCCTGGCAGACGGTGATGCCCTGCTGATCGAGTGCCTGGGTCATTTTCTGCGGTGTATAGCGCGGCTCAAGGTAGAGGCAGGCGCCACCGAACAGCGAGCCCAGGCAGACCGAGGCCAGGCCGTAGACGTGCGAAATCGGCAGCACTGCGTAGACCCGGTCCTCGACGCTGATGCGGCGCAACGTGGTGGATACGGCCGCGATGAACAGCAGGTTATGGTGGGTGAGCATCACACCCTTGGGATTACCGGTGGTGCCGGAGGTGTAGATCAGCGCGGCGACCTGGTCGCGCGCGTCCGGACTGACCGGTTCCGGCAGGCAATGCGGGTTCAGTGCCGACATGCGCACCACACCGGCCCACCCCAGGTCCAGCGCCGTGGCCGCAGCGCGGTCGGCGTGGGCTGCCGCCTCCGGCGAAGCGAGATCGAGATAAAGGGTGCGACGGGCGCCGCAATGCTCGCGCACGCTATCGATTTCGCGCGCCGACAGCCGGGCATTGACCATCACCGCCCAGGCATCGAGAGAAGACAGCGCGAACAGCAGCGCCACCAGCGCGGCGCAGTTTTCGCCGATCACCAGCACCCGGTCGCCGGCACGCACGCCCTGTTGCTGCAGGATGGCGGCCACCTGCAGGTAGGCAGTCGACAGTTCACGATAGCTCCAGCTGCGCCCGGCCTCCACCAGCGCCGGGCGATCGCCGTCGGTCGCCAGACGGCGGGCGACGATGCCGTCGATTCGTGCGGGCAGCCCGGCCATGACGGCGGCCAGTTGTGCCGCTTCGGCCGGATCCGGCGGCGGCGCCATCAGCTGTTGGCCGCGTCGCGGATCATGTTGCGCGCAATTACCAGCTGCTGGATCTGGCTGGTGCCCTCATAAATGCGGAACAGCCGCACGTCGCGGTAGAAACGCTCGATGGCGTAGTCGCTGACGTAGCCGGCGCCACCGTGGATCTGCACGCAGCGATCCGCCACCCGGCCGCACATTTCGGAGGCGAACAGCTTGGCGCACGACGCCTCGGTGCTGACGTTCTCGCCGGCATCGCGGCGCTGCGCGGCGTTCAGCACCATGCAGCGCGCGGCGTAGATCTCGGTGCGGCTGTCGGCCAGCATCGCCTGCACCAGCTGAAATTCGGCGATCGGCTGGCCGAACTGCCGGCGCTCCATCGCATAACGCAGCGCGTCGGCCAGCATCCGTTCCGCCGCGGCGACACAGACCGCCGCGATGTGCAGGCGCCCCTTGTCCAGCACCTTCATCGCGGTCTTGAAGCCGACGCCCTCGACGCCGCCGATCAGGTTGGCCGCCGGCACCCGGCAGTTGTCGAAAATCACGTCGCAGGTGTGGGCACCTTTCTGCCCCATCTTTCGGTCGATCCGGCCCAAGCTCAGGCCCGGCGCCCCGCGCTCGACAATGAAGGCGGAGATCGCGGCCGCGCCTTTCCTGCCCGGGTCGGTGCGCGCCATCACGGTGAAGATGCCGGCCTCGGGCGCGTTGGTGATGTAGCGCTTGGTGCCGTTGAGCACGTAGTGATCCCCGTCGCGCACCGCGCTGGTGGTGAGCGAGGCCGCGTCCGAACCCGAGCCCGGCTCGGTCAGCGCAAACGACGCCACCATTTCCCCTGACGCCAGTTTCGGCAGGTAGAACGATTTTTGCTCCGGCGTGCCATCCATGATGATGCCCTGCGAGCCGATGCCGTTGTTGGTGCCGAACAGGGAGCGGAACGCCGGCGAGGTGCGGCCGAGTTCAAACGCCACCCGCACTTCTTCCTCCATCGTCAGCCCCAATCCGCCGTAGGCCTCCGGGATGCACAGGCCGAACAGGCCGAGTGCTTTCATTTCCGCCAC
>CAYQKN010000059.1:15918-20971 GCA_964417885.1 uncultured Burkholderiales bacterium
GCCGTGCGAAGCGAGGAGAAATGATGACCGACGTGTTGCTGGACCGCCCGGCCGAGGGCGTGGCGCGCCTGACACTGAATCGTCCCGAGGTGCGCAATGCCCTGTCGATGAATGTGCGCGAACAGCTTGCGGCCCACTTTACCGGCCTGGCCGAAGACGCCAGCGCGCGCGTCGTCATCCTGACCGGCGGGCCGCTGGTGTTCGCAGCCGGCGCCGATATCCGCGACATGGTCGACCGCGGCGCGGCCGAGATGCTGTTGCGCCGCACCCACCAGCACTGGCAAGCCATCAGCCAGTTTCCCAAGCCGGTCATCGCCGCCGTCAACGGCTATGCATTGGGCGGCGGCTGCGAACTGGCGATGCATTGCGACATCATCATCGCCGGTGAAAACGCCAGCTTCGGCCAGCCGGAGATCCGCGTCGGCATCATGCCGGGTGCCGGCGGCACCCAGCGGCTGACCCGCGCCATCGGCAGTTTCCAGGCGATGCGGATGCTGCTCACCGGCAAACCCATCAGTGGCCGCGAGGCCTGGACCATGGGACTGGCCAGCGAGGTGGTGGCCGACGAGTCGGTACAGCAGGCCGCGCTGGACATGGCGATCGGCATCGCCGCCATGCCGCCGCTGGCGGCGATGCAGATCAAGGAAGTGGTGCGCGCCGGGCAGGATGCGCCGCTGGAAACGGCGCTGATGCTGGAGCGCAAGGCGTTCCAGCTGCTGTTCGACACCGCCGACCAGAAAGAAGGCATGCGCGCCTTTCTCGACAAGCGCAAACCGCAATACACCGGAAGCTAGGCGATGAAGCCGGTTGACTCTGCCAGCTTCACCCTGGGCGTGGTCGGCGCCGGCCTGATGGGCGGCGGCATCGCCCAGGTCGCCGCCCAGGCCGGCATCCGCACCCTGCTGTTCGACGCCCAGCCCGGTGCCGCCGAACATGCGCGACAGAGCATCGGCAATACGCTCAACAAGCTGGCGGCAAAGGGCAAGTTGAACGCGGCGCAGGCGGCGCACGCCTTCGAACATATACAGGCGGTCGAGTCGCTTGGCGCGTTCAGCGACTGCGACGCGGTGATTGAGGCCGTCGTCGAGAACCTGGCGGTCAAGCAGGAGGTATTTCGCAACCTGGAGCGGGTGGTCGATCCCGGCTGCGTTCTCGCGACCAACACGTCCTCGCTGTCGGTGACCGCGATCGCCGCGGCGTGCACCGATCCGGCACGGGTTGGCGGCTTTCACTTTTTCTCGCCGGTGCCGCTGATGAAAATCGTCGAAGTGATTGACGGCGTTCGCAGCGGCCCGCAGGTGGGCGCGCTGCTGATCGCATTGGCGCAACGCATGGGTCACACCGCGGTGCGCGCCCAGGACACGCCGGGCTTCATCGTCAATCACGCCGGGCGCGGTTACGGCACCGAAGCGTTGCGCATCCTGAGCGAGGGCATCGCCGAATTTCACGTCGTCGACCGCATCCTGCGCGACGGCGCCGGATTCCGCATGGGTCCGTTCGAGCTGATGGACCTGACCGGCCTGGACGTGTCGCAGGCGGTGATGGAATCGATCTATCACCAGTATCACGAGGAGCCGCGCTTCCGCCCCACGCCGCTGCTGCTGCAGCGCAAGCTGGCGGGCCTGCTGGGACGCAAAAGCGGCGAAGGTTTCTACCGCTACGCCGACGGCACCCAGCAGCCGGTTGCCGGCCCCGCCGCACCCGCCGCGCGGCCGGCGCGGGTCTGGATCAGCCCGCGTCATGCCGGCCTGCATCGACTGGTTTCCGACCTGGTTACCCGGCTCGGCGGCGCGCTCGACCCGGGTGAGCGTCCAGCCGGCGACGCGCTGTGCGTCGTCACGCCGCTGGGTGGCGACGCCACCGGCGCTGCCATCGACGAGCAGCTCGACCCCGCCCGCACCGTTGCCATCGATGCACTGTTCGGCCTCGGCACCCACCGCACGCTGATGGCCAACCCCCTCACCACGGCTGCCATGCGCGAGGCCGCGCTAGGCCTGTTCCAGGCCGACGGCGTGGCCGCCTCCATGATTAACGACAGCGCCGGCCTGGTCGCGCAACGGGTGATTGCACATATCGTCAACATTGCCTGCGACATCGCGCAGCAGCGCATCGCCACGCCGCAGGACATCGATCGCGCGGTGACGCTGGGGCTGGGATATCGCATGGGGCCGCTGGCGATGGGCGATGCGGCCGATGCTGCCAGCATCCTCGCCATTGTTGATTCCCTGTACCGTTTCTATGGCGATCCGCGCTACCGCGCCAGCCCGTGGCTGAGGCGTCGCGCGCTGCTGGGCATATCGCTGCTTTCGCCTGACCAAACCTGAGGAATCGCCATGCTTGATGCCTATATCTACGACGGACTGCGGACCCCGTTCGGCCGTCACGCCGGCAAGCTGGCGCCGGTACGGCCC
Source organism: uncultured Burkholderiales bacterium (assembly GCA_964417885.1). GTDB lineage: Bacteria > Pseudomonadota > Gammaproteobacteria > Burkholderiales > Usitatibacteraceae > UKL13-2. Next base: position 18,330 of record CAYQKN010000059.1, read on the forward strand.
GATGACCTGCTGGCCGGCGTGATGCAGGCGCTGGTGGCACGCAACCAATTTCCGCTGGAGCAACTTGAAGACGTTCTGATCGGCTGCACCAACCAGGCCGGCGAAGACAGCCGCAACGTGGCGCGGAACGCGCTGCTGGCGGCCGGCCTGCCGGCGGCCATTCCCGGCCAGACCGTGAACCGGCTGTGCGCCAGCGGGCTTGCCGCCGTGCTCGATGCGGCGCGCGCCATCACCGCCGGTGAAGGTGAGCTCTACCTGGCCGGCGGCGTCGAGAGCATGAGTCGCGCGCCATTCGTGGTGGCCAAGGCTGAGAGCGCATACCAGCGCGAAATGAAGACCTACGACACCACCATGGGCGCGCGCTTTCCCAACGCACGGGTAATCGAGCGCTGCGGCGCGGACACCATGCCCGAGACCGGGGACAACGTGGCGCGCGAGTTCGGTGTCAGCCGTGCCGATGCGGACCGGTTCGCCGCCGCGTCGCAGGCAAAGTACGCCCGCGCCAAGGCCGACGGCTTTTTCAGCGGCGAGATCGAGCCGGTAGCGGTTTCCATCGGACGCAAGGTGCCGCCGACGATCGTCAGCGAGGACGAGCATCCACGCCCGGAGACCGACCTGGCCGCACTCGCGCGGCTGAAGCCGCTGTTTGACGGTGGCGTGGTGACGGCGGGCAATGCGTCCGGCATCAACGACGGGGCGGCGGCTTTGTTCATCGGTAGCAAAGCCATTGGCGAACGTTGCGGCGTCAAACCGCTGGCGCGCATCCTTGCCGGCGCAGCGGTCGGCGTCGAGCCGCGCATCATGGGCGTCGGGCCGGCCTACGCAATACCGAAAGCGCTCGAACGCGCCGGGCTGGCATTGCCGGACATGGACATCATCGAAATCAACGAGGCGTTTGCCTCACAGGTGCTGGGCTGCCTGAAGATCATGAACCTCGCCTTCGACGACGCGCGCATCAATCCGCACGGCGGTGCCATCGCCATCGGTCATCCGCTGGGTGCGTCGGGGGCACGGCTGGCGCTGACGGGCGCGCGCGCCTTGCAGTCGCGCAACCAGCGCTACGCGGCCGTCAGCCTGTGCATCGGCATCGGCCAAGGGCTGGCGGTGATCCTCGAACGGGTGTGACCCGCGGCCAGGCGAGTTGGTTGCCGGCCGCGCGGCCGGCGACCGACCGGCGCGCTATTTGGCCTTGTACGTACCCTGATAGATCGAGCGGACAATCTTGTAGCATTCGCAGGCCACCTGCTCGAGGCCCTTGTGATCCAGGATGCGAATGTTGCCGCGGCTGTAGCTGATCAGTCCGCGTTCTTCCAGCGCGCTGGCTGCCAGCGTGACGCCGACACGGCGCACCCCAAGCATCAGGGCGACAAACTGATGGGTGCGATTGAATTCGTTCGAGGCCAACCGGTCCCGCGTCACCAGCAGCCACCGCGCCAGACGCGCTTCGACCGCGTGATGGCGATTGCACACCGCGGTCTGCGCGGCCTGCCCCATCATCGCATTGCTGAAACGCAGCAACTCACGGTTCAGCCGGTCGTTGGTCGTGCATTCCCTGCGAAATCGCGATGCCAGCATCTTCATCGCGCTGCCGGATCCCTGCACCACCGCCCGCGTCAGCGAAACGTCGAAGCCGACCGCCGCGGAAATACCCACCACACCCTCGCTGCCGACGGTGCCGACTTCGGTACCCTTTTGCGGGCTGACGATGCTGACCAGCGACACCGCGCCGTCGTTGGGGAAGTACACATACCGGATGGTTCCGCCGGGCTCATGCAGCACCTGCCCGAATTCGAGCGGCACCGATTCCAGGTGTTCCTCCAGTCGCTTGTAGTCCTTCCTGGGTAGAGCGGCGAGCAGGCGATTGGAAATCGGTCCCGCTGCTGCGTGCCTCAAGATGCTCATGGGGTTCCACTTCATCAGCCCCGCCTCTTTTTGTAGCTTTTGGGCTCAATAGTCTGCGAAAGCAGCGCAATGCGGGTGCCTGAAGTATAACTATATTAATAAAAACAAGGGCTTATGTACGATAGCGTACACAATGCTGAAAAGTGGGCGCTCGCACAGCTAAAAATCTGTCGTGAGCTGATGACCGGTTAGCGCGCCACGGCACATTTGACCCGCACTGCCGGCTGCTCAGGCGGAAGGTGGTGGCGCGTCGATGACTTCGTCGGTGCGAACCAGGAAAGACTTCAATGTATTGGGACCAAAACTGGTGCTGATGGCCACATCCGCCGCGTCGCGGCCGCGGGCGATCAATACCCGGCCGACACGTGGAATGTTGTTGCGCGCGTCGAACGTGTACCACTGGCCGTCCAGGTAGGCTTCGAACCAGGCTGCAAAGTCCATCGTGCCGTATGGCGGCGGCATGCCGATATCGCCCAGATAGCCGGTGCAGTAGCGGGTCGGGATATTCATGCAGCGGCAGAACGCCACCGCGAGGTGCGCATAGTCGCGGCAGACGCCGGTCCTGTCGTGGAACGCCTCCCAGGCCGAGCGCGTGCGCCGTGCATGTTCGTAGCCGAATACGATGTGGTGATGCACGTAATCGCAGATTGCCTGCACCCGTGCCCAGCCGGGTGGTGTGGCGCCAAACAGCTGCCAGGCAATTTCCGACAGCCGGTCGGTCTCGCAATAGCGGCTGCCGA
>CAYQKN010000060.1:0-3649 GCA_964417885.1 uncultured Burkholderiales bacterium
TGCCCGCGCCTTCGCGCATCGCCGGCGTGATGCCGATCAGGCGCTTGTCGGCGCGCGCCATGTCGCACAGCCAGTCGCCAAACACCTGGGTGTAGGTGGGTTTCGGCTTGGCGTCGGCCGCAGCGGGCGGCTTGACGATGCCGATGGTCGGGTCGAATTTCGACGGCCCGTGGTAATTGATCGGGTCTTCCTCGGCCAGCTTGTAGCCCTGGCCCTTGCGCGTCACCACATGCAGGAATTGCGGGCCGTCGAGCTGCTTGATGTTGTGCAGCGTATCGACCAGCACATCGATGTTGTGACCATCAATCGGGCCGACGTAATTGAAGCCGAATTCCTCGAACATGGTCGACGGCGTGATCATGCCCTTGGCGTGCTCCTCGACGCGCTTGGCGATTTCCTTGAACGTCGGCGTGTGCTGCAGGACTTTCTCCGCCGTGCGCTTGGTGGTGGCGTAGAAGCGGCCGGACAGCAGCTTGGCGAGGTAGTTGTTGAGCGCGCCGATCGACTCCGAAATCGACATGTCATTGTCGTTCAGTACCACGATGACGTTTTCGCGCCCGACGTTGTTCATTGCCTCGAACGCCATGCCGGCCGTGATCGCGCCGTCGCCGATGATGGCGATGGCCTTGCGCTTGATGCCGGCCCGGCGCGCCGCCACGGCCATGCCGAGCGCGGCCGATATGGAAGTCGACGAATGGGCCGTGCCAAAGGTGTCGTAGGGGCTTTCCTCGCGCCGCGGGAAACCGGCGATGCCGCCTTTCTGCCGCAGCCGTGACATGCCGGCCTTGCGCCCGGTGAGGATCTTGTGGCCGTAGGTCTGGTGGCCGACGTCCCACACCAGCCGGTCGTCCGGGGTGTTGAAGACGTAGTGCAGTGCGATTGTCAGCTCGACCGTGCCGAGGTTGGACGAGAAATGGCCGCCGGTGGTGGACACGGAGTCGACGATGAATTCGCGCAGTTCGACCGCCAGCGGATGCAGGTCGCGCCGGTCAAGCTTGCGCAGGTCGGCGGGGTCATTGATGGTGTCGAGCAGCGGATATTTCGAAGTCATGCGGGCAAGTTCTTCCTGGAGCAGTGCCTAGTGCTGGCGCTGGACGATGAATTCGGCCAGTTGCCGCAACCGGTCCGCACGGGCATCGAATACCCCGAGTGCCTCCCGTGCGTCCTGCAAAAGTTCATCAGCAAACCGTTTCGCCGGCGCCAGTCCCATCAGGCTGACATAGGTTGGCTTGTTGGCGTCCTGGTCTTTGCCAGCGGTTTTACCCAATTTCTCAGTATTAGACTCGCAATCGAGTATGTCGTCCACTACCTGGAAGGCGAGGCCGACGCACTTGGCGTAGCGGTCCAGCCGCTCGCGTTCCGCGTCGGGCAGGGGTTCGCCGCACAGCGCGCCGAGCAGTACCGAGGCGCGGATCAGGGCGCCGGTTTTCAGGATGTGCATGTATTCAAGTTCGGGCAGGCTGATTTGCCGGCCGACATTGGCAAGGTCGATCGCCTGGCCACCCGCCATGCCCTGCGAACCGCAGGCGCGGGCGAGTACCTGCAGCATTTCCAGTTGCCGCGCCGGCGTTTCAGCCAATGTCTGCGCCGACATCAGGTCAAAGGCCAGCGCCTGCAGCGCATCGCCGGCCAGCAATGCGGTGGCATCGTCGAATTCGACGTGGCAGGTCGGCTTGCCGCGGCGCAGTACGTCGTTGTCCATGCAGGGCAGGTCATCGTGCGCCAGCGAATAGGCGTGGATCGTCTCCACCGCCGCCGAGACGATTCTCAGCCGCGCGGCCGGCGCGTTGGTGATCAGGCCGGCGCCAAAGGCCAGCATCGGCCGCACCCGTTTGCCGCCGCCCAGGGTGGCATAGCGCATCGCGTCGTGCAGGCGCCGCGGCTCGGTCGTGGCCGGCGGCAACAGCGATTCCAGCGCACGCTCCATCTCGCCCGCAACGCCGCGGGACCAGTCGTGAAAGTCAGCCATGGTTATTGCGGCAGGTCCTTGAGTTCGCCAGCTTCCAGTACCTTGATTTTCTGCTCGGCATCCTTCAGCACCCGGTCGCAGAACTTGAGCAGTTCGGTCCCGCGCTGGTAGGCGGACAGCGATTCCTCGAGCGGCAACTCGCCGGTTTCCATTTTCTCGACCAGTTGATCGAGTTCGGCCAGGGCGGCTTCAAAATTCTTCGGTTCGGCAGCGGGGGATTTGGGCATGACAGGCCAGGAAAAATGCCGGAACGGCAACAATGAGGCCCGCAAACAGGGGCCGGGCAAAATCAATCCGAAATCATAGCGTAATCAGGGGCTTCCAGTCCACGCCGATGGCGGCCCAATGATGCCAGGAAAGCAAAATTCCTTGCCCTTTCAAGGCCTTTACGGGACAATACGGATTCCTTTTCGTGGGTCCCCGCCAGGGGATTCGTTCTACGGGACGGAGTCTGTAGAGTTAAAAGCTAACAAACTCAATCGCCCGGGTGTTGTTTTTACTTTGGTTGATTCGCGGGCATCCAATTCCAGTCTGGACGCGTCGCGAATAATTGGAGGTAAGGACTATGTCCATACTGCTCGGCGCGCGTGAGCTATCTCCCGTCGCGACACAGCTGCCTGTCAGCTGGTATTTTGATCCGGCCATCCACCAGCGCGAGCTTGAGGTGTTCTTCAGGCACGGCCCCGGCTATGTCGGCCATGAACTGATGGTGCCGCAGGCGAACGACTATCGCGCGCTGGAAATGAAAGACGGCGCCTGGGCGCTGGTCAACAACGGCAACAGTGTCGAGCTGGTGTCGAATGTCTGCCGCCATCGCCAGGCCGTGATGCTGAAAGGCGCCGGCCGCCTGCCCAGCGGCAACATCGTCTGCCCGATCCATCGCTGGACCTACGACGGCGCAGGCAAGCTGCTGGGCGCGCCGCATTTTCCGCAACAGCCCTGCCTGGACCTGCCGCGCAAGCCACTGCAGAAGTGGAACGGCATGCTGTTCCAGGGGCCGCGCGACATCGCCGGCGACCTCGGCCGCCTCGGCTGTGTGAAAGACCTGGATTTTTCCGGCCATGTGCTGAACAAGGTCGAAGTCACGGAGTACAACTTCAACTGGAAGACCTTTATCGAGGTCTACCTCGAGGACTACCATGTCGAGCCGTTCCACCCCGGCCTCGGCAAGTTTGTCGACTGCAGCCAGCTGGCCTGGGAGTTCGGCGACTGGTACAGCGTGCAGACGGTCGGCGTCAACAAGTCGCTGTCGCGGCCCGGCAGCGAGGTTTACCGGCGCTGGCACGAGATGGTGCTGGGATATCGCAATGGCGACATGCCGGCCCATGGCGCGATCTGGCTCACTTACTACCCGAACATCATGGTCGAGTGGTATCCGCACGTGCTGGTGATCTCCACCATCCTGCCGCGCGGTCCCGAGCGATGCACCAACGTGGTCGAGTTCTATTACCCGGAGGAAATTGCCCTGTTCGAGCCCGATTTCATTGCGGCCGAACAGAAGGCCTATGACGAGACCGCGCTGGAAGACGAGGAAATCTGCCAGCGGATGAACGACGGCCGCAAGCTGCTGTGGCAGGAAGGCCGCGATGAGCAGGGGCCGTATCAGAGCCCGATGGAAGACGGCATGGTTCACTTCCACGAGTTCGTGCGCCGGGAGATGGCAGCATAGTTACTGTGAAG
>CAYQKN010000060.1:3749-20902 GCA_964417885.1 uncultured Burkholderiales bacterium
TCGCTGATCGGGCTGGCCGCCATCGGCGCGTTTGTGATCTGGAAACGCCAGTCGCTGGCGACGCCATTCAAGAAGGGCCACCTGTGGCGCGGGTTGACCGGCACGATCTCCCTGATTGCCTATTTTTATGCCATGACCAAGCTGCCGCTGGCCACCGCGATCACGCTCAATTACACCTCGCCGCTCTGGCTGACGCTGCTGTCCACCCTGCTGCTGGGCGAGCGTTTCCGGCTGCGGCTGGTACTGGCGATCGTGGTCGGATTCGTCGGCGCGGCGCTGTTGCTGCGGCCGACGTTTGCCGGAGACAACGCGCATGCCGGCCTGATCGGCCTGGCGTCGGGTTTTTTCGCCGCCTGCGCCTACATCAACGTCAAGAAGCTCGGTGACGCCGGCGAGCCGGAATGGCGCGTGGTGTTTTACTTTGCCCTGGCCGGCACCATCGGCTCGGCGCTGGTGCAGGGGCTGGCGGCACGCGAATTCCACCCGCTCGACGGCGGCAACCTGACGTTGCTGCTGTGCCTGGGCGTTGCCGCCACGCTGGCGCAACTGGCCATGACGCGCGCCTATCACAGCGGCAATACGCTGGTGGTGGGCGCCTTCGCCTATTCGACCGTGATCTTCGCCAGCCTGGCGGGCATATTCATCTTCGACGAGGTGCTGCCGCCGGTTTCCTGGATCGGCATGGCGATCATCATCGCCAGCGGCCTGATGGCGAAATCGGCCAGCAAGCCGGACGATCGCACGCCGGCGCTGCCGGCCGAAGAAGACTGAGCGCGCGCGACCGGCCGGCGCGGATTTCAAATCGGCAATGCCCGGAAAGCCAGTGTGGATGCGGCTCGGCGGGCGGATGCCTTGGAAAGCCGCATGGACAGACGATCTCCAGCCAGATGCCGGTTGAAAATCGTTCGCGGCAACGCTGCCGCCGGGCCGTTTGCGACGGTCACAATCCGCGACATAATGCCGGGTCGCAACCTCATATGATCACGTCCATGCTGACCACCGCCCGCGAACTCGCCCTGCATCTGCACGATCCGCAGTGGATCGTTTTCGACTGCCGCCACGACCTGATGGACGCCGGCAAGGGAGAGCGGCTCTACCGCGAAGGCCATATTCCCGGCGCGCACTTTGCCAACATCGATACCGACCTGTCGGGCGAGAAAAATGGCCGCAACGGCCGGCACCCGCTGCCGTCACCTGCGGCGTTTGCCGCGTTCCTCGCACGCCACGGCGTTGCCCCGACCTCGGCGGTGGTGGCGTATGACGATGTCGGCGGGCAGTTCGCCTCGCGCCTGTGGTGGATGGCGCGCTGGATCCGCGTGAAGAACGTCTACCTGCTCGACGGCGGCCTGCCGAAATGGATCGCCGACGGGCATCCCATTTCGCGCGATGTGCCGGTACCGCAGCCGGCGGCACTGCGCGCCGAGCCGGATGCGCGGATGGCCTGGAGCAGCGCCGAGGTACTGGGGCATCTTGACGACCCGGCCGTCACACTGATTGACGCGCGTGCGGCCGAGCGCTACCGCGGCGAAGTCGAGCCGATCGACCCGGTGGCCGGGCATATCCCGGGCGCGCTCAACCGCTTTTACAAACAGAATCTCAACGCCGACCTGACGCTGCGTCCGGCGGCCGAATTGCGCGCCGAATTCGCCGCGCTGCTCGCCGGCAAACGTGCGGATGGTGTCGTCCACCAGTGCGGCTCGGGGGTGACGGCATGCATGAATATTTTCGCCATGGAGTATGCCGGCCTGCCGGGATCGAAGCTCTATCCCGGCTCGTGGAGCGAGTGGATTTCGGATCCGGCGCGGCCGGTCGTCAAACAAGCAACGTAAGCAAGATGCGAATCACGAGCAGATGGTCAGGCATCGCCGCCACACTGGCGCTGTCGGTGGCACCTTGCGCCGCGGCGCAGTACCTCACGCCGGGGGCAAACCTGGTGATCGAGGGCGTGCCGCCGATTTCCACTGAACTGGTGAACAAGGTGCAGGCTTATACCGAGTTCAAGCCGTCATCCATCGTCGCCTGGCACCCGTCGCGCCCCGGCGTGCTGATCCGCAGGCGGGCCAGCAACTCCAACCAGTTGCATTACGTCGCCACTCCCGGCGGGGTGCCGGAGCAGCTGACCGATTTCCCCGATGCCGTCGGCGGCGCGACCTTTCAGCCGAGGAAAGGCGAATACCTGCTGTTCGAAAAATCCAGCGGCGGCAACGAGGTGTTCCGCATCTACCGCATGGACCTCGCCACCAAAGCGGTGACGCCAATCTCGGATGAGCAGGAACGCGCCGCTTCGCCGTCATGGAGTCGCAGCGGCGACCGCATCGTCTACACCACCGCCGCGATCGACCGCAACAACGCCGCGCGCAAGGCGATCACCAAGCTGTACATCGCTGATCCGCTCAAGCCGGAGAATACGAAACACATCGCCACGTTCGATGGCGGCGGGGTGGGCGGTTTCCGTTTTTCTCCTGATGACAAGACGCTGGTCTACCAGGAATACGTCTCGGCCAATGAGGCGCACCTGTGGACCATGGACATCGCCAGCGGAGAGAAAAAACGCGTGACACCGGCGCCGGCCGCCGGCCAGCCGGTCTACTACGGCAGTCCGCGTTACGCCAGGGATGGCCGCGGCCTGTTTGCCGTTTCCGATCGTGACAGCGAATTCCGCCGGCTGGTTCACATCGACCTCGCCAGCGGCAAGGAAACGGTGCTGACCGACAGCCTCAAATTCAACGTCGACAGCTTTGCCGTCTCGTACGCGGCCAAGCGGATCGCGCTGATCACCAATGAAGAAGGGTCCAGCGTGCTGCGCTTTTTCGACCTGGACACGCGCAAGGAACTGCCGCGGCCGGCGTTGCTGCCGGGCGAGATCTCCGGCCTGCGCTGGAGCGGCGGCGGCGACGAGGATGCCGAGGATGAGGGCGCGGGCAAGGAACTCGCGTTCAATGTCACGTCCGCCCGTTCGCCGGGTGACGTGTATGCGTACAACCTGAAGAGCACCAAGCTCACGCGCTGGACCAACAGCTCCAGCCCGATGCTCAATCCGTTGGACTTTGTCGAGCCGAAACTGGTGCGCTGGAAAAGCTTTGACGGCCTGATGATCTCCGGCTTTCTCTATCAGCCCGATGCGAAGAAGTTTCCCGGCAAGCGGCCGGTGATCGTCAACATCCACGGCGGCCCGGCAAGCCAGGCGCGACCCGGCTTCATCAATCGCAGCAACTACATGGTCAACGAGCTGGGGGTGGCGATCATCTATCCCAACGTGCGCGGCTCCAGCGGCTTCGGCAAGACGTTCCTCGCCATGGACAACGGCAAGAAGCGCGAGGACTCGGTCAAGGATATCGGCGCGCTGCTCGACTGGATCAAGGACCAGCCGGGCCTCGACGCCTCGCGCATCCTGGTGCAGGGTGGCAGCTACGGCGGCTACATGAGCCTGGCGGTGTCGGCCCACTATGCGGATCGCATCGCCGGCGCCATCGACGTGGTCGGCATCTCCAGTTTCGTCACTTTCCTGACCAACACCGAAAGCTATCGCCGCGACCAGCGGCGGGCGGAGTACGGCGACGAACGCGATCCGGACATGCGAGCGTTCCTGGAAAAAATCTCGCCGCTCAACAACGCCGAGAAAATACGCAAACCGTTGTTCGTGGTGCAGGGCAGGAATGACCCGCGCGTGCCGTACACCGAGGCCGAGCAGATCGTGGCCCGGCTGAAGAAGCAGAATACACCGGTGTGGTTCCTGATGGCCAACGACGAAGGCCACGGCTTTGCCAAGAAGAACAATGCCGACTTCCTGTTCTATGCGCAGATCAAGTTCATGGAGCAGACGCTGCTGAAATAGCCCGGTCGGGCCTGCAACAAAAAAGGGCACCCGAAGGTGCCCTTTTTCACGCGTGATGTGATGCTTGCGTTACTTCTTGCTGCCGATGTACTGGTCGAAGAATTTTTCCAGACGGGTGTAGTGATCGATCACGTTCTCGTCCTTGTTGAAGCCGTGGCCTTCGCCCTTGTAGACGATGAATTCGACGTTGCCACCCTTGTCCTTCATGTTCTTGACAAACTCTTCGGCGTGAATCAGCGGCACGCGAACATCGTCCGAACCCATGGCGATCAGGATCGGCGCCTTGATCTTGTCGGTGTTCTTTGCCGGTGAGGTGCGCATGAACTGGTCATAGTCTTTCTTGCTGTCACCGACCACGACCGTGTACTCGGTTTCCAGCGAGTCCGAGCCTTGCGCGATGTCGGAGTGCTGCACTTGCTGCAGCAAAAACAGGTCGGACACGGCCACGAACGGGCTGCCGCACTTCCACAGGTCAGGATCCTTGACCAGGCCTTGCAACGTTGCGTAACCGCCATAGCTGCCGCCGTGCAGGCACATCCGGCCTTTATCTACAATGCCTTCCTTGACCAGGTGCAGCGCGCCGTCGGTGATGTCGTCCTGCATCGTGAGGCCCCATTGCTTGAACGAGGACTCATAGTGCTTGCGGCCATAACCGGTGGAGCCACGCGGCTCGGGCTCCAGCACGACATAGCCGCGTGAGGCAAAGAACTGCGCCTCCGGCCAGCGGCCCCACGACGACAGTCCGCTGTATCCGCGTACATGCGGCCCGCCGTGGATGTTGACGATCAGCGGCAGATTCTTGCCGTTGGAGCCCTTGGGAATGGTCACCCAGGCCGGGATCTCCATGCCGTCGCGCGCCTTGTACTTGATGAACTTGCGGTCCGACATCAGATTGGCCGGCAGCCAGTCGCGACGCTTGACCAGTGGCTCGATCGCTTTCTTCTCGTTGTCGAACAGGAAGTACTCGCCGGCGTTGACCGGTGATACCGAGGTCAGCAACAGGCGCTTGGTCTTTTCCTCAACCACGCCGATTTGATTGACGTTGCCCGGCAGGGTGGCGTCAAGCTGCTTTTGCAGCGTATCGAGGTCCGGGTCCAGCCATTTGGTGGTCGGCATTTCGGCACTGTAGCGGATGCCCACCAGCTTCTTTTTCTCCGCACTGAACAGCAGGTCAGCACCGGCATCAATCAACGGATGCTCGAAAACCAGCTCGCCCAGTTTCTTGGTGTTCGTGTCGTATTTGTAGACCGCGCGCTTGTCGCGGCCACCGATGGTGGTCGACACATACAGCGTGGTGTTGTCGTAGTCAAACGCGAGCGGCGTCAGAACATCGCTTTCATAGGGATGTCCCCAGCTGGTCTTGTACTCGTGAATCTTTTCCCACTTGCCGTTTTCGCCGGATCGCAGCCAGACGTTGCGTTTGGTGAACACTTCCTTGCCGACACGCTCCTCGTCACGTACCGCAACACGCGGGACCTTGTTGCGGTCCAGAATCCAGCCGGCAACGTTCCCCGGGCTATCGAAGGTCAGCAGCTTGGTCTGGCCGGTTTCGGTGTTGAAGTTGTAGAGATCAGCGGAGTCGCGCGAACGCAGACGCATCGACACGATGTATTCCGGTGAGTCCGGGCCGATCGCGCGAATCGGCGTGATTTGAACCACGCGGCCGGAATTGTCAGCGCCACTGGCAGCCGCACCCAGGCGGGTGAAGTCGCGCAAGTTGCTGCCGTCATCGTTGATGCAGTAGGTGCCGCGATAGTTCACGCGTCCGGTCACTTCCTGACCATCTGCAACACGCAAGCACAGGCGTTTGTTGTTGACCCAGTGGAATTCGGCGACATCCATGGTTTCGAACGACGTGATGATTTGACGCGTGCGCTTGGCCAAATCAATCACCACCAGATTGCCGCGCCCCTTTAGCGGGGAAACGGCGGCGAGCTTCTCGCCGCTCGGTGAGAGCGCCATCTGGTTGAATTCTGCCCGGCGGAAAAATGTTTCGACCGGAATCTGCCGCGCCTTCAGCGCGACCGCTTCGACCGAGACTGCGTCGATTTTCTGCGGTGCCTGCGCGACGGCCAGCAGAGAAACACCCCCGGCCAGTGCGAACAGGGCTCCTGATTTCCAAATATTCATGTGCAATACCTTCCCCAAAACGTTAGCCAAACGGACAACGCCGGAATTGTGTTCCGACCCGCCAAAAAAACAACAAATCATACTCGTAATCCCCGGCGCCAGTGACAAAAACTTGGCAGTTTCCCCGGACATTTTGTAGGGCTAATCCTGCACTGGGCCGGGTTGCCGGCAAATGCTCTTGCGACGAACGCCGAAAAGCGGCGACAAGCGCCGGAAAACCCGCCTCAATTGCCGCCATTTTGCGGGCAGAATTGGTGCATGACACTCGCCGATTCGGTCCTGTTCCTGCATTTGCTCATTGTGCTGTTCAACCTGGGCGGCCTGATGCTGGTGGCAATCGGCGGCATGCGTGGCTGGCAATGGATCAGGCGTCGCGGCTGGCGCGTCATCCATGTTGTACTGGCGCTGGTGATTGCGGTCGAGGCGTGGTGGGGCGTCCATTGCCCGCTGACGGTACTGGAAGACTCGCTGCGCGGCGAGGCGTCAACTCAGACCTTTATCGGCCGCCTGATCACGGGCGTGATGTACTGGAACGCGCCGCCGTGGATCTTTGTTGCCGCGTATTCGCTGTACCTGTTGCTGGTGCTGGCCGCATGGTGGCGTTGGCCGCCACAAAAGCCCGCTTGACTGGCGCGGACGGCAACGGGCAGCAGATAGTTGCGGAAACGCGGAGCAAGGTCCAGCATTGGCGCGGCTTCGCAGCCATTTGTGCCCCAAAAGGCGCGCCGGTGCTAGGGTTTGACTTCCTGTTCGACGGCTGGCGCGGCCTCTGCGGGTTTCTTCTTCTCGCCCAGCTTCGACTCGGTGCCGTTCATCAGCTTGCGGATGTTTTCCTTGTGACGCCAGACCAGCAGTGCCGACATCAGGATCACCGCCGGCAGGGCAGCCGAGAAACCGAACAGGAAGAAGCAGTAAACCGGTGCAAACAGCGACGCGACGATCGCCGCCAGCGACGAGTAGCGAAAGAAGATGGCGATGATCAGCCAGGTCGCCAGTGTGGCCAGACCCAGCCACAGGTTGATCGCGAGCAGGATGCCGGCCGCGGTGGCCACACCCTTGCCACCGAGGAAGCGAAAAAACACCGGAAACAGGTGACCGAGGAAAACGGCGATGGCAACCGCGGCGATCGCGGCCGGGGGCAGCGCGAAATCGGCCGCGTATTTCTGCGCCAGCCAGACCGCGAACCAGCCCTTGCCCGCGTCGCCTGCCAGGGTCAGCACGGCGGCGAGTTTCTTGCCGGTGCGCAATACATTGGTGGCGCCCGGATTGCCGGAGCCGTAGCTGTGCGGGTCGGGCAGACCCATGGCCCAGCTGACGATGACCGCGAACGAAAGCGATCCGATCAGGTAGGCGAGGATGATGGCGATCAGGGAATTCATGGTGGCGGTACTTTACAATAGCCGCTCGATCAACGCACAGCCACGCACGGGTACATTTGGATACGATTTTCATCCGCGAACTGCGAGCCGATGCCTGGATCGGCATCTACGAGTGGGAAAAACTGCGTCCGCAAACGCTGGATTTCAATCTCGAGATCGGCCTCGACACGCAGCGCGCCGGCGCCAGCGACAATATTCGCGACACGGTTGATTACGGCAAGGTGGTGGAGCGCATCCGCGCCGACCTGAAGGACCAGCACTTCAAGCTGCTGGAGGCGCTGGCCGAACACATTTCGCAAGTCATCCTGCACGATTTCAAGGCGCAGTGGGTCAGGATCAGCGTGGCCAAGATCGCGCACATGCGCGGGGTGAAGCTGGTCGGCGTCACCATCACCCGTTCCAGCGACGGCGTAGAACGGTCCTGACCGGTGGTCAAGTGGCTGATCGTGGTGGTACTGGCGGTGATCGTGCTGGGCCTGCTCGGTCCGCGTCTGGCGCGGCTGGGACTGGGGCGCCTGCCCGGCGACCTGCGCTTTCGCAAGAACGGCCGCGACTACTTCCTGCCGATTACCAGCACCATCGTGCTGAGCCTGCTGCTGACGCTGATCGCGCGCGTGATCTGAATCTCAGTCGCTGAGCGCGACCGAGACCAGTGTCGGCTGGACCACCCGCACCACTTCCTGCGGTGCGATGCCGACCAGGAATCCGCGCCGGCCGCCATTGATGTAGATGGCTCCCATGTCGAGGATGGTTTTTTCCATGTAGACCGGCATCGGCTTGCGCAGCCCGAACGGCGAGCAGCCGCCGACCTGGTAGCCGGAATGGCGATGCGCATCTTCCGGCGTACACGGCGCCACCCGCTTGACGCCGATCTGGCGCGCCAGCTCCTTGGTGCTGACCTTGCAGTCACCGTGCATCAGCACGCACAGCGGCTGGCGCTTGTCGTTTTCGAAAATCAGCGTCTTCACCACGTGATGCTCGTCGACGCCGAGTGCGGCTGACGACACGCCGGTGCCGCCGTGCTCGATGTACTGGTAGACGTGTTCGGTGTAGGCAACGCCATGCTGCTTGAGCATGACGGTGGCCGGGGTCTCGCCGGGCTTGCTCATGTCGGATCAGGAACGTGGATGATGTTGGGCGTGGATCTGTTTCAGCCGTTCGCGCGCGACGTGAGTATAAATCTGCGTGGTGGTGATGTCGGCATGGCCAAGCAGCAGCTGCACCACCCGCAGGTCGGCGCCGTGGTTGATCAGGTGGGTGGCAAAGGCATGGCGCAGCGTGTGCGGCGAAATCGGCACCCGAATGCCGGCGATCAGCGCATAGCGCTTCACCAGGAACCAGAACATCTGCCGCGTCATCGCGCCGGCACCGCCGTCGAGCGTGCCGCGGCGCTGGGTAATGAACAGGTCGTCGGCCGTGCGCCCGCCGAGCAGATCGACGCGCGCGGTAACCAGATAGCGCTGCAGCACATCGATCGCCGTCTCGCCCAGCGGCACCAGGCGTTCCTTCGAGCCTTTTCCCATCACCCGCACCACGCCCATGTCGAGGCTCAGCTGCGAAACTTTCAGCGTCACCAGTTCGGTCACGCGCAGTCCCGACGCATACAGCGTCTCCAGCATCGCCTTGTCGCGCAGCCCCAGCGCGGTGCCGGTGTCGGGCGCGCCGATCAGGGCCTCGACGTCCTTTTCCGACAGCGACTTGGGCAAGCCGCGGGTCAGCTTGGGCGACTCCAGCATCAGGCTGGGGTCGGCCGTGATCATGCGCTCGCGGATCAGGTACTGGTAGAAGCGTTTCATGGCCGACGTCAGGCGCGCGGTCGAGCGCGGACTGGAATGGCGGTCCTCGATGCGGTGCGCCAGAAACGCCTGCAGGTCTTCGGCGACGACGCGGTCGATCGACGGTCGTGACGATTGCTTCAGCCAGGTGTCGAGCTGCAGGACATCGCGCCGGTAGCTTTCGATGGTGTTCTTGGCCAGTCCGTCGGTCAGCCACAGGCTGTCGGCAAACTGGTCGACCAGCGGATCGTGGGTCTCGGTCATGGGCTAGATTAAGAGCGCCCCTTCGTGCCGCAGCAGCCACTGCTTGATCACCAACGGATTCTCCAGCTTGCCGCCCATGAAGCCGCCCAGCCCGCCGTGGGCGGCGACGATGCGGTGACAGGGCACGATGACCGGGATCGGGTTTTGTCCGCAGGCGGTGCCGACCGCGCGCGGCGATGAGCCGATGGCCTCGGCCAGTTCGCCATAGGTCATGGTCTTGCCGGCGGGAATCTTGCGCATCGCTTCCCAGACATCGATCTGGTGCTTGGTGCCGTTGAGTTTGAGCGGCACATCGAAGCGGCTGTTCGGATTGTCGAGGTAGGCCATCAACTGCACGCAGGCCAGGTGGGCGATGGTGTTGGTGCGCGGCGGCTTGGCCGGCACCGTAGCCGGCAGGAAATGCAGGCCCAGCAGGTACTTGTCATCGGCGACGATGCCGAGGGTGGCAAACGGCGCTTTCAGGCAGGCATCGAACACCTGCTTGCCGTGTTCGCTCATGGCGCGATCGGGCGGGTGATGTCGACGCCGGGCAGGGTATGACGCACCAGTGCGGCCAGTTCTTCGGCGACGGCCGGGGCAATGGTGGCGCCGGGATGGCGCACCCGGTTGGCGGCGATCAGGCCGCGCAGCCGCAGCAGTTCCTTGCGGATGGCCAGGCCCGGTTGCTGCTCGAACACGATCAGCGCGGCGAAGCGCGCGTACAGCGCGTGAACGCGATCAACATCGTCTGCCTTTGCCGCATCGAGCAGCGCGCGCAGCACCTCGGGAAAGGCAAAGCCGGTGTTGAAGCCGTCGGAACCGGCAGCGAGGTCGAATGGTGCATACAGGGCGCCGAGACCGCTCAGGATCGATACCGGGCGCGACAGTCCGGCACGCAGGGCGCGGATCTTGGGGGCGGTCGGCACCGCCTCGGCCTTGATACAGGCAATCGACGGGTTGTCGCGCACGATGCGCAGGATCAGCGGCAGCGGCATCTGCACCTCGGTCGAGGCGGGATGATCCTGCAGCACGATCGGGATGCGAATCGCCTGGCCGATGCGCTGGTAGTACTCGACGATGCGGTCCTCGTTCGGTGTCGGCTCGCGTGCCGGTGTCACCATCACAGCGTCGGCGCCGAGGTCCTCGGCCATGCGCGACAGCCAGGTGGCGGCGGCGGTGCCGGTGTAGCTGGTGCCGACGATGACCGGTATGCGCCGGTTGACCGTGGCCACGGCGGACTTGATCAGCGCCTCGCGCTCGTGATCGCTGAGGCGGTTCGATTCGCCCAGCACGCCGAGGATGGTGATGCCGTCCACGCCGAGTCCGACCATGAATTCGATCATCCGCTGCCAAGACGCCAGGTCGAGGCTTTCGTCGTCGTGGAATGGGGTGGCGAGGATCGGAATCACGCCGGTAAATTTGTGCTGCGTCATGCGGTGACTCCAGTGGTGACAGGCGACGAACGTCGCAGGGGATGCTGCGAAACGGGCGAATGAACGCTATTGTTGCGCGCTTTGCTGCCCGGTGCAAAACCCCTGAGGCAGGCTGGGCGCCAATCGATTCGCCCTGGTGGCGTTGGAGCCGCGCTCATCAGGCTCAGATTGCCAGCATTTTCATCATGCCGATGATAAGTACAGCCAGAAACAGGGTTTCCGCGACCATCAACAGAACCGGCCGCATGCCCAGCACCGTCAGTTCGCGCAAAGACGTGCGCATGCCGATGGCGGCGATCGCCACCACCAGGGCAAAGCGCGAAAACCCGCCGGCAAAGTCAAGCAACGGTTTTGGCAGCGGGGTGAGGCTGCTGAATACCACCAGCACGCCAAACACCACCGCAAACCACGGCAGCAGCGGCGGCCGCGTTTCCTTGCGGGTACCGCTGTGCAGCATGATCGACAGCACCAGAATCACCGGAAGCAACATCGCCACCCGCAGCAGCTTGACGATGGTGGCCGTGTCGCCGACTTCCTTGCCCATGCTGTAGCCGGCACCGACCACCTGGGCGACGTCATGAATCGTACCGCCGAGGAAGATGCCCGCTTGGTGGGGTGTGAAGCCGAGTGCGTTGCTGACAATCGGGTAGATCACCATGGCAATGGTCGATAGCGCGGTGACGCCAATGATCGTGAACGTGGTGTCGCGGTCATGATGTTCGCCGCGAGGCAGCACCGCGGCGATGGCGAGCGCCGCCGAGGCGCCGCAAATCGCCACGGCGCCGCCGGTAAGAATGCCGAATCGCGACTCGGCGTGGGTAAAACGAACGAACAGGCGGCCAAAGAGAATGGTCAGCACCACCGCCCCCACCACCATCAATGCGGTATTCAGTCCGAGGGCGGCGATTTCGCTGAAGGTAATGCGAAGACCGAGCAGGGCGACGCCGATGCGAAGAATGGTGGAGGCAGCGAAGTGAATGCCCGCCACACAGCGGCCTTCCTGGCCGAGGAAATTCATCGCCATCCCCAGCAGCAGCGCAAACAGCATCGCCGAGGCGCCATAGTGTTCGGACAGGAATAGCGCGGCGATGGCGACGATCGCCGCGCACGACACGCCGGGCGCCAGTCTGTCGAAATGGCTTTTTGCAGGAGACCAGAAAAGCATCGGTTGCTTTCTTTGCGAGAGTTGTTGCCGGCGAGCGCTGGATGGCTAACGGGCGCAAGACAATGTTGCGGCTGCAGGCATCGTCCGTGTTTTGCCTGATGAAATCAATGCGATCCCGACGCGGCAGACGCCGCACACCCCCGGCTTCTGCTGCCGGCAGGCGAATGTGTGGCGGGCAGCAGCAGCTGGCCGGGCGGGAACTTGGGCGAAAAACAACACATTTGGACGGTTAGCCAACTCATCTAGATGACCTACTTGACTTTAGCATATTCACTGCATAGAGTGTTTGCTGGGTTGATACCGGGAATCGGGTAATTGGCAATAACCGCATGGCACGTCGGAGCGGCGACAGCAGGTATTCGTCGGCCGCAAAGATCTGGTTCTGAACGCAAGGCAGTGAAAAATCGAACGCCAGGCAATTCGAAGATACGTTGATGCCCTGCAATGTCCGGCTCGGCATCGGCGAAAAAAATACATGGACGAGGAGAAACGCATGAAACACGCCAGGAACAGCTTCACGCCTCTTGCAGCTCAGAACCGGCTATTGCCGGCAGTCGCAGCCATTGCTGCGCTTTTTGCCGGCGTCGCCAACGCCCAGCAGGCAGCCAAGCCCGCCGCCAAGGCTGATGACAGCAACCAGCTCGAGGCGATCACGGTTACGGCTACCAAGCGCAGCGAGCCGCTGCAGTCGGTGCCGGTCGCCATTACGGTCATGAGCGGTGACAAGCTTGAGCAGCTCAATCTGAACAACATGAGCACCATTACCGCGCAGGTGCCGACGCTCAACTTCCGTGCCAATGCATCCAACAAGGACACGGCGCTGTTCATCCGCGGCGTGGGCACGATCTCGACCTCGCCTGGCGTCGAGCCAACGGTGTCCACCGTTGTCGATGGCGTGGTTTTTCCGCGGCCGGGCATGGCCACGCTGGACCTGATGGATGTGGAGCGCATCGAAGTGCTGCGCGGCCCGCAGGGAACGCTGTTCGGCAAGAATGCCTCTGCGGGCGTGATCAACGTCGTTTCCAAGGCGATCCAGCCGGGTATGGAGCGCTATGTCGACCTGTCTTACTTCGAGGGTCGCGAGTGGCGCGTGCGCGCCGGCGTTTCGGGCGAGGTGTCGCAGGACGTGCTGGCGTCGCTGACGGTGCTGAAAGGCGAATACGACGGTAACGTGGACAATACCTTCCTGAACCGCAAGGTCAACGGCTACGACCGTGTCGGCGGCCGGCTCAAGATCGACATGAAGACCGGCAAGGACAGCAAGTTGATGCTGATCGCCGACTACACCAAGGCCGACGATACCGGCATTCGCGGGCCATACGTCCGCTCCAGCGCCGCCATCGCGGCCGCGATTGCGCCAATTGCACTCGGCCTGGAGAACAGAAGTGTGTCGACCGATGTTCTTGAGCGGGTGGACGACAAGAACTCTGGTGTGTCGGCGCAGCTTGACTGGGCGATGGGCGGCAATGCGCTGACCTGGATCAGCGCCTACCGTGAGTGGAAGAACACGCAGTTTCAGGATATCGACGGCACCGCACCAAGGCCGCTCAACAGTCAGATCGCGCAGCTTGCCGATCGCGGCGATCTGAAATCAACGGTCTTTAGCCAGGAATTGCGCCTTGCGTCAGCCAAAGGTGGCTTTTTCGACTATGTGGCCGGGCTCTATTACATGCGCAACAAGACCGATGAGACCTATCGGCGCGATGTCACACGCTGCAACGGCACGACGGCGAACCTGCCCAACGGCCTGACGCCCTGTGCGGCACCATTGAACGACTTCGGCAATGCGATCTATGGCACTCTTTCCAAGAGCGCGTCGCTGTTTGGCGAGGGGACCTTCAACTTCACGCCGCAACTGCGCGGCATCGTCGGGCTTCGCTATACCGACGACGACTTGTCTTATTACCACAGCCGTACTTCCACCGCCGCGGCCGCCATCCCCGGTGTGCAGCCCAATCGTGCGCCGGCCGCTGCGTCGACCAGCGAACGGGGAGTTTCCGGCCGTGTCGGACCGCAGTTCGACCTGAGCAAGGAAGTGTCGGTTTATGCGACCTATTCCAAAGGCTACAAGGGGCCTGCCTACAACGCCTTCTTCAATATGCAGCCCAACCAGGAAGTGGCGCTGGCGCCGGAAACGTCGAAGGGATTTGAACTCGGCCTGAAATCGACCCTGCTCGACAATCGGCTGCGGTTCAATGTTGCCGTGTTCGATACCGAGTACAAGGGCTATCAGGCGAACTTCCCCGATCTCGTTGCTGGTACCGTCGTCACGCGTTTCATCAACGCCGGCGACGTGTCGACCAAAGGCGTGGAAGTCGATATGGAGGCCAAGCTCTCCAGCCAATTGTCGGTGGCGCTGGCGGTGGCAAACACCAAGGCCCGCGTCGACCGGTTCAATTGCCCCGCCGGCGCGACCTGTCCCAACCTGAATGGCTCGCCCCTGCCATCGGCGCCAGACTGGAAGGGCGCGTTGCGTGCAAACTGGTGGGGTAACGTCGGCTCGGGACTGCGTCTCGACATCGGCGCGGATTACACCTATTCCAGCGCGGTCCAGTACGACCTGGCAACGTCCGCCAATACGATCCAGCCGTCCTATGGCATCTACAATGCCACGCTGGCCTTGTCGGATCCGTCGAAGGGCTGGCGCATCACCGTGATCGGCAAGAATCTCGCCGACAAGTCCTACTCGTCCTTTTTGCTGCCGGGTGCGAATACCCAGCGCTCGGTGCCGCGTGATGACCAGCGGTACTTTGGCGTAAGCGCACGTTACGAGTTCTGATCGGAAACGCGCCAACGCGGGCGTTGCGAACGGGTTAAAGTTCGTGACGCCCTTTTTGTTTCTGCCCGCACCCTGACAAGGATCCGTACGGTGTCTACAGGCACGTCGCGTCGCACTCTGGAGTCGCTCCGCAGCCAGCGCTGGCTGTCCCCGGACGACATGCGCTCGTTCGCCCACCGGCAGCGGCTGCAGCAGCGTGGATTGCGGCGCGAGGAGTTTCTCGGCCGGCCGGTGATCGCCATCATCAAAACCTGGTCGGACCTTCCGCCTTGCCACGCCCACCTGCGCGAGCGCGCGGCGTCGATTCGCGACGGCATCCTGCTGGCTGGTGCTTTCCCGGTGGAGCTGCCGGCGCTGTCGCTGGGCGAGGTGATGGTCAAGCCCACCACCATGCTCTACCGCAACCTGCTGGCCATGGAAACGGAAGAGTTGCTGCGCTCGCACCCGATCGACGGCGCCGTGCTGCTGGGCGGTTGCGACAAGACCACACCCGGCATGCTCATGGGCGCCATCAGCATGGACATTCCCGCCATCTTCTGCCCCGCGGGACCGATGCTCAACGACCGCTATCGCGGCCAGACCGTCGGCGCCGGCACCCACACCAAGAAGTTCTGGGACGAATATGTCGCCGGCAACATCGAGCAGAAAGAGTGGATCAAGCTCGAAGCCAAGATGACACGCTCGCCCGGCACCTGCAACACCATGGGCACGGCCAGCACCATGACCGCCATCGCCGAGGCGATGGGCTTCACGCTGCCGGGTGCCTCGAGCATTCCGGCGATGGACGCCAATCACCACCGCATGGCCTCGGCCTGCGGGGCGCGCATCGTGGAGATGGTGTGGGAGGATCTCAAGCCTTCGCGGTTCTTTTCGCACGCGTCGCTGGTCAACGGCATCGCCACCTACATGGCGCTGGGCGGTTCGACCAACGCCGCCATCCACCTGATTGCCATGGCCGGCCGCGGCGGGCTCACGCTGACGCTGGACGAGATGGATGCAGCCGCCAGAAAAATCCCCGTCATCGCCAACTTGTTCCCCTCGGGCAACAAGCTGATGGAGGATTTCTTCTTTGCCGGCGGCCTGCCGGCGCTGCTGGCCGAAATCAAGCCGAACCTGGCACTCGACGCGTTGACGGTGACCGGAAAAACGCTGGGCGAAAACATCGCCGATGCGCAGAACCTCGACCCGGAAGTCATTCGCACCACCGCCAACCCGGTGGCGCCGGGCGCGGCGCTGGCGGTGCTGCGCGGCAATCTGTGCCCCGACGGCGCCATCATCAAGCCTTCCGCGGCCAGCCCGAAGTTCTTCAAGCACCGCGGCCGCGCACTGGTGTTTGAGTCCAACGCGCAGATGATGGCCGGGATTCACGACCCTGCGCTCGACGTCGACGAGAACACGGTGATCGTGTTGAAGCACGGCGGCCCGGTCGGCGCGCCCGGCATGCCCGAGTGGGGCAACCTGCCGATCCCGAAGAAACTGTTGCAGCAGGGTGTGCGCGACATGGTGCGCATCTCCGATGCGCGCATGAGCGGCACGCATTTCGGCAGTTGCGTGGTGCACGTCGCGCCGGAAGCGGCGGTGGGCGGACCGCTGGCGCTGGTGCAGACCGGGGACATCATGGTTCTCGACATCGAGACGCGCACGCTCAACGTGGAATTATCCAACGACGAACTCGCCCGCCGCCGCGCCGCCTGGACCCCGCCGTCCATTCCCTACGCGCGCGGATTCACGCGCCTCTACATTGAACACGCCACGCAAGCCCCGCAAGGCTGCGATTTCGATTTCCTGATGGGCAACGCCGCCACGCCCGAACCTCCCATTTACTGAGGCCCCATGGACCCGTTCACCAATCCGTTTCGCACGCTGCTCGCCCAACCCAGTATTCCCCTGGGTACCTGGCTCATGTCCGGCGCCGCCTCCACGGCCGAAGCCATGGGCTGCCTCGGCTTCGACTGGCTGGTGGTCGACATGGAACATGTGCCGATTGATTACAAGGACGCGTATCACATCCTGCAGGCCATCGCCGGCACCCGTTCCACGCCGGTGGTGCGCCTCGCCTGGAACGAGATCGTCACCGTCAAGCGCGCACTGGATATCGGCGCGCAGACGCTGATGTTTCCGTTCGTGCAGAACGCCGATGACGCGCGCCGCGCGGTGGCGTCCACGCGCTACCCGACTCCCGGCGAAGCGAACCCCGGCACGCGCGGCTTTGCCGCCATGCATCGCGCCAGCCGCTACGCCACCGCACCCGACTACGGCAAGCGCGCCAACGACGGCATTTTCCGCATGATCCAGCTGGAGACGCCTTCCGCCATTGAGAAGCTCGAGGAGATTGCGGCGGTGGAAGGAGTGGATGCGCTGTTCATGGGCCCGGGCGACCTGTCGTCCGCGATGGGCCAGATCGGCAACATCGC
>CAYQKN010000061.1:0-20782 GCA_964417885.1 uncultured Burkholderiales bacterium
GCCACCATCATCTGAAAGAGCCCCGCGAGGGGCTTTTTTGTTTTTCCGCTCATCCAAACATGTTCATGTCACGGCGTTTTTGCGCCTGGTTGCCCATTTGCCTGGGTCCGGGTTCGGTGCATCGCCTGCCGCGATCCCGTCGCCGGCAAAAACCGGGACAATTTCCGGATGAGCCGGAAATAACGGCAACCAGTGTTGCCCATCAAACAGGCCATGACCGTTTTGTGCGCCGCAACGAAAATTCGCACTTTGTTATAATTGCCTGTTGTTGATCGCACCATCCCTCACATTTTCCTAGGAACGCGCCATGGCCAAAATCAAAGTCAAAAACCCAATTGTCGAAATGGACGGCGATGAAATGACCCGAATCATCTGGCAAATGATTCGCGAAAAACTCATCCTCCCCTATCTGGATGTCGACCTGAAGTACTTTGACCTGGGCATGGAGCATCGCGACGCCACCAATGACCAGGTGACGATCGATTCCGCCATGGCGACCAAGCAGTATGGGGTAGCGGTAAAGTGCGCCACCATCACGCCGGACGAGGCGCGGGTGAAGGAATTCAACCTGAAGCAGATGTGGAAAAGCCCGAACGGCACCATCCGCAACATCCTCGACGGCACCATTTTCCGTGAACCCATCATCTGCAAGAACGTTCCGCGCCTGGTCTCGCACTGGGACAAGCCGGTGGTGGTGGCCCGTCACGGTTTTGGCGATCAGTATCGCGCAACCGATTTCCAGTTCCCCGGTGCCGGCACCCTGACCATGAAGTTTGTGCCCGCTGACGGCGGCGTACCGATCGAAAAGGAAGTGTTCAAGGCGCCCGCCGCCGGCATCGCCATGGGCATGTACAACCTCGACGAGTCGATCCGCGGCTTCGCCCGTGCCTGCTTCGTCTATGGCCTCGAGCGCAACTACGCGGTCTATCTCTCGACCAAGAACACCATCCTCAAGGTCTACGACGGCCGGTTCAAAAACCTGTTCGAGGAGATCTTCAACGCCGAATTCAAGGCCAAGTACGATGCTGCCGGGCTGACCTACGAACACCGCCTGATCGATGACATGGTGGCTTCCAACCTGAAGTGGAGCGGCGGATACCTGTGGGCGTGCAAGAACTATGACGGCGACGTGCAGTCCGACACCGTCGCCCAGGGCTATGGCTCGCTGGGCCTGATGACCTCCGTGCTGATGTCGCCGGACGGCAAGACCGTGGAAGCTGAAGCAGCGCACGGCACCGTAACGCGGCACTACCGCATGCACCAGCAGGGCAAGCCGACCTCCACCAATCCGATCGCCTCGATCTATGCCTGGACACGCGGCCTGATTTTCCGCGGCAAGATGGACGGCACCCCGGACGTGGTCAAGTTCGCCGAAACGCTCGAAAGGGTTTGCGTCGATGTGGTCGAATCGGGCCGCATGACCAAGGATCTGGCGATACTGATCAGACCCGACCATCCCTACCTGACGACCGAGGAATTTCTCGGTGCGGTCGACAGCGAAATGCAAAAGCGCATGCACTGACCGGCGTTGCGGTCAACCACGGAGCGGCTGGCGGACGATATCCGCGCAGCCGCTTTTTTGTTTGGCGCCAATGAAACTTTCGTCACAGACAGTATTCAAATGGCCACCGACCAATCGGTACTTTTCAGGTTCAAATTCGCGGCAGGAGAGAAAGATGATGAAGAGACTAATCCCGGCGCTGCTGGGTCTGGCGGCCGGATCGGCGTTTGCGGCCGCGTCCGTTGGCAAGGCGGCGCCAGACTTTACCCTGAGCGATCTGAATGGCAAGACGGTCAAACTGGCCGATTTCAAGGGCCGGCACGTTGTGCTGGAGTGGCACAATCCGAATTGTCCCTTCGTGGTGAAACACTATGACAGCGGAAACATGCCCGCACTGCAGAGCAAGTACGAGGCGCGAGATACCGTCTGGCTATCTGTGAATTCCACCAATCCTGCGCATCAGGATTTCATGAGCAACGGCAAACTGAAGGGTTATCTGGCGGAAAAGAAGGCTACGCCGGATGCCTACCTGGTCGATGCCGGGGGAACGGTCGGTATCGAATATGGCGCCAAGACAACGCCGCACATGTTTGTGATCAACCCTGCAGGAACGCTGGTTTACGCGGGCGCGATCGACGACAAACGTTCGACCAGGCTGGAGGATGTCAAGGTGGCAACAAACTACCTTGTCGCGGCGCTGGACGAATCGCGCAGCGGCAAGTCGGTGACAACCGCGAATACCCAACCGTACGGCTGCAGCGTCAAATACAAGTAGGCAGCCTCGGACCTGCGTCAGCCGGGCAGCGGGCGCTGAATTGGTGAAACCTGATGCTAATAACTGCCCATCGGCAGGTTTTCATTCAGGATCGTAATCGACTTTCTCTGCACCGAGATATATCCCTGTTCAGTCAGGTCCTTCAGGGTCCGGTTGACCATTTCCCGGGATGCGCCGATCATCCCGGCCAGGTCCTTCTGGGTGAAGGGTTCACCAACGACGCGGCGTCCATTTGAAACGATCGCCAGCTCAAGCAGGGTGCGGGACACCCTGCTGGAAATGTTCATCAGCGCCAGGGTGCCGATTTGCCGGTCGGCGTGCCGGAGCCGGGCAGCGAGTGTCTTCATCAAAAGGCGCGCGATTTCCGGCGAGTGCTCGATGACTTTCTGGAATGTACGGTACGACAGCATCTGTACATGGCAACGATCGAGCGCCGCCACGTTGGCGCTGCGCGGCGCATGGTCAAACAACGGGATTTCCCCGAAGAAATCGCCGGGCCCGAACGTATTGAGGATGACTTCGCGGTTGGCGTCGTCGCGCAGGTATACCTTGGCCTGGCCGGCCAGCAAGATATAGAGCGTATCGGCGGCGTCTCCCTCGCGCAGGATGACCTCCCCCTTCTCGTAAGCGCGCATCGCCATGTGCGCACCGATGCTGTCAAGCTGCGGCTGCGTCAAGTTGCTGAACAGTGGAATTGCCTTGAGCACCTGGCCTCCGTTGCCCGGACAAATTTAATTGATCAGTATGATCGCGGGCGCTGTTTCCTGGCAGTTAAGTGGGTCACATTTTGGCGCGGCTATGCTGCATCGCCTGCGCCTGCGCCTGCGCCCGCTGACAACCAGCGCCCGGCAATTTGCCTGATCAGATGCAGCCGCTGATGGAAAAAATGGTCCGCGCCTGGCACAACGACAACCGGCACGTTTCGCGGCCGCGCCCAGTCGAACGAACTTGCCAGCAATACCGTTTCATCATTTTCACCATGGATCACAAGCGCCGTTTCCGGGACCCCCGCGTCGCCGTCAGCCATGTGCCAGCCAACCAGCCGTTCGAATGCCGGCGCTACCAGGATCATTTCATTTGCGGCGGCGTGAGCGCCAGCCGCAAGGGCTACCGCCCCACCAAATGAGAAGCCGGACAGCCATAGCGGCAGCCCGGGATGCTGCCCCGTTACATGGCTGATGACTGCAAGCATGTCCTGCGTCTCACCGCGCCCGTCGTCGTGGCTGCCCTCCGATTTTCCGACCCCGCGAAAATTGAACCGGTAGGCTGAGGCGCCGGCCGCGGCCATGGCGCGCGCCAGCGTCGTCACCACTTTGTTGTCCATCGTTCCACCAAACAGTGGATGCGGATGTGCAATGACCGCGACGGCCCGCGGCGAAGCGCCGGACCGGCACGCCAGTTCGATGGCGCCTGCGTCACCGGAGATGGTGGTTTTGTATTCCTGTAGCGGGCCTGCCATCAGGATCAATCAGATTTTCAGGCGTTCAACAATGCGGCCGTTCTGCAAATGTTCCGAGATGATCTCGTCAATGTCGGCCTTGTCGACATAGGTGTACCAGACGTTGTCGGGATACACCACCATGACCGGACCCAGCGAGCACCGATCGAGGCAACCGGCATTGTTGATCCGTACCTTGCCTTCTCCACTCAGGTTGAGCTGCTTGATACAGCCCTTTGCATAGCCGCGCATATCCTCCGCACCATGTTGATTGCAGAATTCGCGACCGTCATCGCGTTCGTTGACGCAGAAAAATACGTGGTGTTTGTAGTAGCCCATGGGAGTCAGTGACATTCGATAGCGCCATTCTACGGCTGCGCAGGCTTCCGCACAAAGAGCCAGGCCGCGAACATGATTGCCAGCAATGGCCAGGTCTCGTGCAACCAGCGTGTCAGCCCGGCGAAAGTCGCCAGATGTCCGTATGGCCAGTTGAGCAAGCGCAGAGACTCGTCGAACGCGCCATAGATGCTGGTCATTTTTGCCATCAGCCCGCCCGCAAAAATAAACAGGGTGGCGCAAAAAGCCCGCCAGCGAAAGTTGATTCGTGAAAAGTAGGCAAACAGGATCAACCCCGAAGTCAGGCCGATTACCGTTGCCGGCCCCATCCAGTCAGCCAGCTGCGGCGCCTTCATCATCAGTGACGCAGCGGAGATCTTTAGCATGAAGCCGAGCACCAGTACCGCCATTACGCTGGCAGTGGCGCGCGTTCCGGGGCGAAACAACAGCGACACAAACAGTGCGAAGCCGCAAACGTTGAGCGTAATGCCGACCGCTTGCGGCAGAAGGATCCATGGCTCATATGGCGACTGCGCGGTTACGGTGTCAAACGGACTGGCAATGTGGCCCGCTTCAAAAAAAGGAATGACCGGGTTCAACTGCGCGACAAACCACGCCCCCAGCAGCAGCAGACCCCAGGACGTTGCCTCGCCAGCAGCGAAATGCCGATATCGCCAGCGGAACAGGCTGGCCAGCTTGCCGCGACCCCATGGCAATAGCAGAAGACCGGCGCCAAGGAAGGCGCCACCGGTGTTGGCAAGCAAGTCGACCGGCGAGGCGACGCGCAACGGCAGCAAGGTCTGCAACGATTCAAGCATGGACGACAACAGCAGACCACCAAAGACGGCAAAGGCAAACGGCACAAAAGGCCATTCCTGTTCCGCTGGCTTGCGGCCGCGAAGCTGGACGTTTACCAGCAAGCCGCCAATCGGCACATAAGCAAGCACGTTTATGACGACATCAAACACGCTGAAATAGCGCGGCCAGCTGAACAAGGCAAAAGACTCGGCAGCACGCCAGCCAAAAAACGGATTGAGACTCGCATAGACAATTGCCGCCGTATAAACAAACAGCGCGCTCCGACCTACCCGATCAGCAGCGTGTTGGGATGCAGGTCGCCGGACTTCATCGGACCCGCTGGCTTGCGAACTCATGGCGAATTATTCGGCTGCAGGAAATCAGCGGGGGACTGGCCGCAACTCCTCCAGGTATCGCACCGCGTTATCCAGATAATGCTGCGCTATTCCACGAACCATCGCCACTTCGTCGTCTGTCAACTGGCGCACCACGCGACCGGGCGAGCCAACCACCAGCGACCGGTCGGGTATGACCTTGCCTTCCGGAATCAGCGCATTCGCGCCGACCAGGCAGTCGCGGCCGATGACTGCACGATTGAGCACTACCGCCTTGATACCGATCAGCGAGCCCTGTTTTACCGTGCAGCCGTGAAGCATCGCCATATGGCCTACGCTGACGTCTCGTTCCAGCGTAAGCGGCACCCCCTCGTCCGTATGCAATACCGAGCCATCCTGGATGTTCACGTTTTCGCCCAGTGTTATACGGTCGTTGTCGCCGCGAATGACGACGTTCCACCAGACATTGGCGCCGCGGCCAAGCACCACGTCGCCAATAATGGTCGCGTTGGGCGCGATGTAGTTGTTGCCATCGATTCGCGGGGTTTTGTCGCCTAACGTATAGACCATGATTTCCTCATTCGCCAGCCGGCCTCAGCCGCTTTTCGAGCACCACTCTATCACCCGTATAGGGAAACTCCTTGCTACGACGCTCACCGGTTTCGACAAAACCATTCCGGCGCCAGAAGGAAAGCGCCCGGGTATTGCAATCGACCACCGCAATACGAATAGTGTCCACGCCATGCCATTCCATGATGTACCGCTCGATCATGCCGCAGGCCTCGCGCCCGTTGCCGGCGGACCGGGCATCCGGTGCAAACAACAGCAGGCCGATGATGGCCTTGTTCGGCGCGTTCCATCCACGGACGACATCCGCAACGCCGACCAGGCACTGGCCGACGAAGAATCCGAACGGATACTTGTCCTCCAGCCCGCGCCCGGGTGGCAGCCCGAGAAAAAAATCATCAACGTCCTCCGTGGCCGACGGCATGCGACCCTCGACCAGCAGGGTATAGTCGCTGGCCGCCAGGATAACGGTCTCAACGGCGAGACGATCTGCTGCACTGTTGTGCAGCTGCCGCATCCTTAGCATGTGCATGCTCGCTCAGCCGTCTCGACGCGGGCAGCGAGGTGAAAAGTCCGGCTACAGCCACTCCGCGAGAGCAAGCGCCCGGGCCAAAACGCGCATGTGCACAGTCTGGCGTTCGCTGTTGCGGACGATTCAGCCAACTTCAGACACGGCCGCGATTGGCACTGGCGCCGCGGATCAGGGTGCCGACCCCCTCGCTGGTCAATACCTCAAGCAGCAAAGCATGCGGCACCCGCCCGTCAATGATATGCGCCGTCTTGACTCCATTGCGGACGGCATCGAGTGCGAAATCAATTTTTGGCAGCATGCCGCCGGAAATCGTGCCATCGGCGATCAGCTGGCTGATGCGCGCGGGCGTGAGGCCGGTGATGACATCTCCGTTCTTGTCCAGCACACCCTTGGTGTTGGTAAGGATGATGAGCTTCTCCGCTTGCAAGGCGATCGCAATTTTGCCTGCCACCACGTCAGCATTGATATTGTAGGCAGTGCCTTTTTCATCGACGCCGAGCGGCGCGATCACCGGAATGAAGTCTTCACTGTCGAGCAGGTCGATGATGCTGGTATCGATTTTAACCACTTCACCGACCAGGCCGATGTCGATCTTCTTGCGCTTGTCATCCTTGGATGTGATCGTCATTTTGCGGGCGTGGATGAAATTGCCGTCCTTGCCGGTAAGCCCTACCGCCTTGCCACCGGCCTTGTTGATCAACGTAACGATTTCCTGGTTGACCAGGCCCCCAAGCACCATTTCCACCACATCGAGCGTTTCGTCATCGGTTACGCGCATGCCCTGAATGAATTGGCCCTGCTTGCCAATTTTCTCGAGAGTCTTGTTAATTTGCGGACCGCCGCCGTGGACCACAACCGGATTCATGCCGATCAGCTTGAGCAGTGTCACGTCTTCGGCGAAGTCTTCCTGCAATGCGAAATCAGTCATCGCATTGCCGCCGTACTTGATGACAATGTTCTTGTCCCAGAAACGCTGAATGTATGGCAACGCCTCGATCAGGACTTCCGCCTTTTGTGCGGCGGTAATGCGAGTGCTGGTCAGTGCCGCTGCCGCAGCTGCCGCCGCACGGCGTGCAGCGGGGGGCTTGGATTCCTTCGCTTTTGCCTTGGGAGCGACTTTAACGGCTGTTTTCTTGGGCATGACAATCTGGCTCCATTTCGGTTGAGTTTGGTTTTTTTACGGCATCGCACTTGCCGGACAATCAGTTTCGGATTTGCACCAGGAAAGCGAATCTCAGTGGCTAACCGCTTTCCGTCCTCGCCTCGCGCGAAAGCAACCGCTGTACCGTGGAACGCGGCTCCGCGCCATCGAACAAGACGGCGTTTACCGCTTCGGTAATCGGCATGTCCACCTCGAGCAGTTGCGCTCTTTTCAATGCGGTCTGTGCCGAGTTCACGCCTTCCGCGACATGTCCCAGCTGCGCAAGAATCGATTCAAGCCTTGCGCCCTGGGCGAGCATCACACCAACGCGGCGGTTGCGGGACAGTTCGCCTGTTGCCGTAAGGACCAGGTCCCCAAGCCCGGTAAGACCCATGAACGTCTCCTGCTTGCCCCCCGTCGCCACACCAAGGCGAACCATTTCGGCGAGCCCTCTGGTGATCAACGCGGCGCGTGCATTCATTCCCAACTGCAAACCATCGCAGATTCCGGCGGCAATAGCCATGACGTTCTTCAGCGCACCGCCAAGTTCGACTCCTACCAGGTCATCGCTGGAGTAAATTCGCAGTGCGGGCCCGTTGAGCTGCGCAGCCAGCGTCTGCGCAAAGGCAAAATCGTTTGCAGCCAGGGTCAACGCGCAAGGCAGCCCGAGCGCCACTTCCATCGCAAAACTTGGGCCGCTCAATGCGCCAAAGCGAGAAAGATCCGGTCTGAGCCCAGTTACCGTTTCGTGCGGCAAATTGCCTGTCAACCGGTCAAACCCTTTGCAGGCCCAAATGATGGCGGCCCCCGAAGCGTCGATTCTTGACAGGCAGTCGCCCAGACCGCCCGTCGAGGTCGCAATGAGAAGCAAGTCTGCGCCCTTTTGCGCCGCCTCCAGCGAAGCCGTCGGACAGACTGCAGCCGAAAGCGTGGTGCCGGGAAGATAACGTCGATTGCAGCGATCATGTTCAAGCTCGGCAACCAGGCTTGCATCACGCGCCCATAGGCTGACCTCGTGCCTGCCACTGAAAGCAATGGCAAGAGCGGTGCCCCACGCTCCTGCGCCGAGCACGGCAATTTTCACGGTTAGCCGCCCCAGACCTGGGCGCTGCGGACGAAACCATCCTGCCCGTCGCGATGGCGGACCTGCAGCCATCCATTGGCGGCCGGCATCAGGATTTCCAGTATGACGCCGCGCTGCGCCTCGAACGCTATGGGCGCGCCGGCGGCAGCACTGGCACGGATTTCCGCAACAGTTGCGATGACCTGGACATACTTCCTTTCGCCGAGCGATACATTCTCAACCCAGCCAATCGTGCCCTCGCCGTCGCGGACCTTTGTCCACTTGTCGAGCCTGACGAGCATTTCGAGTGGATGATTTCGCGACAGCACAAAGAGCTTGTTCGCCTTGACTGACGGCCCGTCATAAAGGATAGCGGGCTTGTCCCCGGTCGCCACAAACGGGATGCTGGCCGATGCCGCCGGCGCCGCCGGTACAGCTGTCGGAACGGGTTGTGCAAAAGCCAGCGCGGGCACCAAGCAAAACGCCGCCAAAAATGCGGCGGCGTATTGAGTAGTCATGAGAGGTTTCATGACCATATTCTGCATCAGAAGCGGCTAGTGTGTGACAGCCGGCGCAGGTTGGGGCGCGGCAGCGGCGGCGGCCTGTTGCGCATTGTGCTGGAGCTGCGCCTGATACAGTGCTTCGAAATTGACCGGATTGAGCAGCACCGGCGGAAAACCGGCACGCACGATCGCGTCGGAAACCGTTTCACGAACGTACGGATACAGGATATTCGGGTTACCGATGCCCAGAATTGGATCCAGGTCTGCTTCGGGAACATTGCGAATGGCAAAGATGCCCGCCTGGTTTGCCTCAACCAGAAACATCGTCTTTTCACCGACCTTGGCCGTTACCGTCAACGTTAGCTCGGTCTGGTAGACACCCTCATCCACCTTGCTCGAAACATGATGCAACTGAACATCGACGTTTGGTGCCTCTCGCTCAAGAAAAATCTGCGGTGCGTTGGGAATTTCCAGCGAAAGATCCTTGACATAGATCTTTTCGATGGAATAGACGGGTTGATCTTGTTGGGCTGCGTCAGTCATGCTGATTCCTTACGTGAGTGGGATTGGTGCATTGGAAATGGTTCATGTCGCAAGCAGTTGGTCGAGCCCGCCGGCACGATCGAGTGCCGACAGGTCATCGAATCCGCCAACGTGCGTGTCGCCTATGTAGATTTGCGGAACAGTGCGTCGACCGGTCCTTTCCATCATCTCGTCACGCAGTGCCGGGTCAAGGTCGATGCGGATCTTGTTGATCTCGGCGACGCCCTTCAGCTTGAGCAGCCGCTCTGCCATTTGGCAGTACGGGCATACGCCGGTCGAGTACATGGTAACCGCGGCCATGGCTATTTTTCCACCGGCAGGCTGGCTTGCTGCCATGCGCCGAAGCCTCCGGCCAGCTGGTAGACATCACTGAAGCCGCGCTGTTTCAATAGCCGGACCGCATTGCCGGCGCGATTGTTGGCACGGCATGTAACGATGACCGGCTTATCCTTGAACCGCGAAATTTCGTCTATCCGCTTGTCGATCTCTGCCAGCGGAATGTTTTTTGACTTTGGGATTCTGCCGCCGCCAAACTCGCCGGTATCGCGAATGTCCAGCACCAGCGCGGTGCCGGTATTCATCAGGCGGGTGGCCTCAAGCGTGCCGATTTCACGGGACCCGGCCGACAATTTGGCGACAGTGGGCCAAAGCACCATGGCACCACTGATCACGAACAGCGCCACAAGCATGATATTTTGTGAAATGAAGTCGACCATTTATGGACTTTGATTGCCACCAAAGGCAAATGCTGAAAACCCAACATTTTACCAACAAGTTGTCGCAAAATCCTCGATTCCCGTATTTCACTTAAATGCGGCGCCAATCACCCAAAATCAAGTGCCACTTTATCCATCATGAAAAAACTCGTACTGATGCGCCATGGCGAAAGCGCCTGGAACCTGGAAAACCGGTTCACCGGCTGGGTGGATGTTGATCTGACGGAAAAAGGCGTGACCGAAGCAAGAAACGCCGGGCGCCTGCTTAGGAATGAGGGCTATGCCTTTGATCTTGCCTACACCTCCTTGCTAACGCGTGCCATCCGGACACTCTGGCTGGCACAGGAGGAACTGGACCGGCGCTGGATAACGGTGGTAAAGCACTGGCGTCTCAATGAGAGGCATTACGGTGCCCTTCAGGGCCTTAACAAGGCGGAGACTGCGGCCAAATTCGGCGAGGAGCAGGTCATGGCATGGCGCCGAAGCTATGATGTCCCGCCACCGGCATTGGGGACTGACGACGAGCGCCATCCGTCCCGCGACCCTCGATATGCGTCGTTGCTGAACGAAGAGTTGCCCCTGACGGAATGCCTGAAAGACACGGTTGCGCGTGTCGTGCCCTATTGGCAGATGGAAATCGCTCCCCGGGTTCGTGCCGGCCGGAGCGTCATCATCGCGGCGCACGGCAACAGCCTGCGCGCGCTGATCAAGCATCTGGACAAGGTATCCGACAGCGAAATCGTTGGCTTGAACATCCCCACGGCTGTTCCACTAGTCTACGAATTGACCGACGACCTCCGACCAATCCGCAATTATTACCTGGGCGACCAGGCCGAAATAGCCAAGGCCCAGGCTGCAGTTGCTGCACAGGGGCGCGCGAAGGCGTGATTGGCGCCAGATGATCACAACACCAGGCCGCACATGCCGGCTGCTGCTGTTCTTGCTGCTGGCGAGCCAGGTGCATCCTGTAGCAGCGGACAAAAAGGAAGAGCTCAGCCAACTGCGGCAACGAATCGAGAAATTGCAGCGGGACCTGGCGAAAAGCGAGGAATCGCGTGTTGAAGCCGCGGATGCCTTGCGCACCTCCGAGAAGGCCATCAGTGAAGTCAATCGCACCCTGGTTTCACTGGCCCGGGAGCAGCAGCAAATTTCGCACAGCCTGGCCGATCTCGCCGCACGGATGACGGCGAACCGCGCGGACACCGCGCGCCAGCAGGAATTGCTTGAGCGCATGATCCGCCACCAGTACATGCACGGCAACGCCGACGCAATGCGCTTGATGCTGGAAGGCAAGGATGTCTCGGAGGTTGAGCGACAAATGCACTACTTCGGCTATGTCTCCAAGTCCCGGGCCTTGCTGGTGTCCGGACTGCGGCAAAACATGGTCGCATTGGCGGAAATCGAGACGGCAACGCGCCAGAAACAGGATGAACTGGTCGCGAATGCCGATGACCAGCGAAAGGCGCGCCTGGCATTGCAGGCCGAACGGCAGGCGCGGCAAAAAACCTTTTCCAGCATCAAGGCGGAGATTGCAAACGGGCGTCGGGAGATCGGCCGTCTGAAACGTGACGAGGATCGGCTGGCAAAGCTGGTGGATCAACTGGCAAAGGCGATTGCGCGCAGCCGCGAGGAGCGCAAGTCCGCCAAAGGCCCTGAGAGCAACCAGCGCAAAGGAGAGGCGGTAGACAGCGTTGCCGACAGCTCATTTGCCGGCAAGGCATTTCAGGCACTCAGAGGCAAACTGAAGTTACCGGCCCGCGGGGAACTACTAAGCCGCTTCGGCAGCCAAAGAGAGGAAGGGTTGACTTGGAAAGGCCTGTTTATCCGGGCTGAAAATGGCCATTCCGTTCATGCCGTGGCGGATGGCCAAGTGGTGTTTGCCGACTGGCTGCGCGGATACGGCAATTTGCTGATCCTGGACCATGGAAATGGTTACATGAGCCTTTATGGCAATAACGAAAGTTTGCTGAAACAGGTCGGCGAAATGACGCAGGGAGGCGAAAAAATCGCGTCGGTCGGCTCGTCAGGTGGTGCGTTGGAATCGGGTGTATATTTTGAATTGCGTCACGAGGGCAAGCCCTTCGACCCCATGAAATGGGTCACAAAGTAGTGCTTTTAGCGAGGGTGGAATGGGCAACACGGTTAGCAACAAGATCAAAGCAGCAGGACTGGTCGGCATGGGTGCCGTGGCTGGCGTACTCCTGAGCCTGAATTTTTCGGCTGTTGCGGAGCGGCAGAGTACGACGTTGAATCTGCCGATTGAAGAAGTCCGGATGCTGTCCGAGGTGTTCGGCCGGATCAAGTCAGACTATGTTGAATCTGTCGACGACAAGCGCCTGATCAAGGAAGCCATTAACGGCATGTTGACCGGCCTGGATCCACATTCCGCCTTTCTCGACGCCGACGCTTACAAGGAGATGCAGACCACAACGACCGGCAAGTTTGGCGGGCTTGGCATCGAAGTTGGCGTGGAAGAGGGCCTGGTAAAGGTTATTTCGCCGATTGACGATACCCCAGCCTACCGGGCGGGGATCAAATCCGGTGATTACATTATCAAGGTCGACGATACCAGCCTGCGTGGTCTTTCCCTGACCGAAGCGGTCAAGCGCATGCGCGGCGAGGCGGGCACGGAAGCCGTGCTGACGGTGTTGCGACGGGGCGAAACAAAAGAACTGGTGTTCAGTGTAAAGCGCGCAATCATTGAGATCCAGAGCGTCCGCGCACGCACGCTGGACCCGGGTTATGCGGTCATCCGGATCACCCAATTTGAGGAAGCAACCGGCGAGAAACTGGTCCGCGCCGTCAATGACGTCTACAAACAGGGCGGTGGCAATCTGAAGGGGCTGGTTCTCGACCTGCGCAATGACCCGGGCGGCCTGCTGAATGCGGCGGTTGCCGTTTCCGCGGCGTTCCTGCCGAAGGATGCCCTGGTCGTATATACCGACGGGCGGGTGGAAGATGCAAAGATGCGATTGCATGCACGCAAGGAAAATTATCTGCGCAACCCCAGTCGCGAAGATTATCTGGCCAAGTTGCCTGCTGCCATCAAATCGGTGCCGATGGTAGTTCTGGTCAATAACGGCACCGCTTCCGCGTCGGAAATCGTGGCGGGGGCGTTGCAGGATCACAAGCGTGCCAGCGTAATGGGCTCGCAGACCTTCGGCAAGGGATCGGTGCAGACGATATTGCCCCTGGCCGGCAATACCAGCGCGATCAAGCTGACCACCGCTCGCTATTACACACCGAATGGCCGCTCAATCCAGGCCAAGGGAATTGAGCCGGACGTTGCGGTCGATGACGGTTCGCAGCGCATGGCAATGCGCGAGGCGGATCTGGAAAGACATCTTGTCGGGGATGATGAAAAGAAAGCCCTCGACGCATTGAAGGCGAAGATAGCGGTGCCGATCCAGTCAGACAAGGCGGGAAAGTCGGGTGCATCCGGTTCGGACGCCAAGGGCTCGGCGGATGGCGTTGCCGCGGTCAAAGCAGCAGCACCGGAGCCCAAGGCAGTCGAATACACGCCCCTGAACGGCAGTGACGGCAAGCCAATCGACTTTGTGTTGCAGCAGGCACTGAACCAGCTGAAGGGTTTGCCGGTTGCATCCAGCCCGCGCGCGCTGGTCGCGACCGCGAGTGCCGCCACTGGTGCGGTCAAGGCGCCGGACGCCAAGAAATAGCCAGTCGACAGGGTCGCAGCCAGGCCGATTGGTCGAATCGTGCTGCCCAACTTCATGGACGATCAGGCGCTTCTCCGTTACAGCCGGCACATTTTGCTGGATGAACTGGGCATCGAGGGACAGGAAACGCTGCTGCGATCGCATGCGCTGGTTGTCGGCGCAGGCGGGCTGGGCGCGGCTGCGCTGCTGTATCTGGCCTCGGCGGGCATCGGCAGGATCTCCGTCGCTGACGGCGATTGCGTTGATCTCACAAATCTGCAACGACAGGTAATTCATCGCGAGGATGCGATTGGTTTGAATAAGGCGGTTTCCGCCGCACGTACGATGTCGGCAATCAACTCCACGATCCGGATCGATGCGGTCTCCGAGAGGCTGGACGGACCAACCCTGTCAGCGCACGTTGCAGCGGCAGACATTGTGCTTGATTGTTCAGACAATTTTCAGACGCGGCACGCAATCAATCGCGCCAGCGTGCTGCACCGCAAGATGCTGGTTTCCGGAGCAGCGATCCGCTTTGACGGCCAGATCACCAGTTTTGACGCGCGTACGCCCGGCGGGCCATGCTATCAATGCCTGTTTCCCGACACACCCGAGACCAATGAAGAGCGCTGCGCGGTGATGGGGGTGTTTGCCCCCCTTGTCGGGATTATTGGCGCAATGCAGGCGGCGGAGGCGATAAGGCTGCTGACGGGAATTGGCCAGTCAATGTCTGGCCGGCTCTTGATGCTGGATGGACGCGCAATGGTTTGGCAATGCGTAAATTTCAGCCGCGACGATGAGTGCGAAGTCTGCTCCCATCGCCAGGTTGCCTCTGAACGGGAGTCAAGACATGCATCACTGTAAGAATTGGCTGCGGACGATTGCCGTATTGGCGCCACTCGCCGTGGTCGGAATAGCCGCAGTGGATGCCCAGCAACTTTGGAAGTATGTCGACAAGGATGGCAAGGTCACCTATTCCGACAAAGCGCCGAAACCGGGCGAAAAAGCTGAAGCCGTGAAAAGTGATCCCAAGGTGAATGTCCTGGATGCGCCACGAAACACCAAGGACGGCGCATCGCAAACACTGAAAGATATCAATGCACGCACCGCCGAGAAAGCCGACAAGCGCGACAAATTGCGCAATGCGGTCGATGAGGCGCGGGCGGAACTCGATGCGGCAAAAAAAGCACTGGACGAAGGCCGTGACCCGCTGCCATCGGAAGTGCAGATTGTTGTCGGAAGAAACAAGGACGGCGCGCCGACCGGGAAGAACGCCAGTATTCGAAAACCCGAGTATTACGCGCGCATTGCCGAACTGGAAGAGGAAGTAAAGAAAGCTGAAGCAGCACTGGAGATTGCCGAGCGAAACCAGCGCCGCGGCAGCCCGTGACGAAAATACGACGGGCACCCGCGTTGGCTTGACCCCAATTCTTTATCGCGGGGCAGCAGCCAGTGGCCAGCGCGGCAATATGTTGAACGATGAACTTGGGTTCGGACGGCCTAGCGTCGTCAACCGCATGCCGGCCGCAAATGCGATCATCGCCCCGTTGTCAGTGCAGAGCTCCAACAGCGGGTAAAACACGCGATAACCGCGTGGCGAAGCTTCTCTGTTGAGTTGTTCACGCAAGCGCCGGTTGGCACCGACGCCGCCGGAAACCACCAGCCTTTCCATGCCTGTCGCTGCCAGCGCTGCGAGTGATTTCGCGACCAGGACATCAACCGCCGCAGCCTGAAAACTGGCCGCAAGGTCAGCACGGCTTCGCGAGTCCAGCATGCCATCGTTGGCAAGCCGCGTCGATTGCGTCAGTACGGCGGTCTTCAGCCCGCTGAAGCTGAAATCAAGGTCGCCGCTGCCCAACATTGGTCTCGGTAGCGGAAAGCGTGTGTCGCAGCCGGATTCGGCAAGTCTGCTCAGCGCGGGGCCACCGGGATAACTGAGCCCCAATAGCGATGCCGTCTTGTCGAACGCCTCACCGGCGGCATCGTCGAGCGTTTCACCGAGCAACTGGTAGCTGCCGACGCCGTCGACGGCCATCAATTGTGTATGGCCACCGGAAACCAGCAGTGCAACAAACGGAAATGCCGGCGTCGGCTCGCTCAGCAAGGGGGAAAGCAAATGCCCCTCAAGATGATGGATGCCGATGACCGGCTTGCCTAGCGCCATGCCGAGACCTGCGGCCAGGCTGGTACCCACCAGCAAGGCCCCGCCGAGACCCGGGCCTTGCGTTACCGCTATCCAGTCAACCTCTCCGAGTAAGCGACCACTCTCATTGGCAGCCCTTTCAATCAAGGGGACGAGGCGCTTGATGTGATCGCGTGAAGCCAATTCTGGTACCACGCCGCCATAAGATGCATGCATGGCTACCTGGGAATGCAGGCAATGGCCGAGCAGTCCGCTATCGGTGTCGTAAAAGGCCACACCGGTTTCATCACACGAGGTTTCAAGTCCGAGAATCAGCATTGATGAACTGTGGCCACTTGGCAAAATGCCGCTAATTCGCTATTATATTGGGCTCTTCGCTATGCAAAGAGATAGATTTTGATGCAAAACTTCAGACCCTCGTTTTCCCCTTGCGGGCAAAACGGCTGGGCATAACTAGAAAGATAGAAAGGTAACTGCAATGCCATTGGTCCGACTTAAAGAGAATGAACCGTTTGACGTCGCCTTGCGCCGTTTCAAGCGTGCAGTGGAAAAAACCGGTCTGCTGACCGAACTCCGCGCCCGCGAGTTTTATGAGAAGCCGACCGCTGAGCGCAAGCGCAAGCATGCCGCTGCGGTAAAGCGCCGTTTCAAGCGACTGCGCAGCCAGATGCTGCCGCCAAAACTCTATTAGACATACCGGACGTTCCGTATTTTTCAAGGCAGGTGACGAACGTCGCCTGCCTTTTTTATTGCCAGAGGCTACTGAATGACACTGCGCGAACAAATCAACGAAGATATGAAAACCGCGATGAAAGCACGCGACGCGGAAAAGCTCGCCGCGATCCGGCTTTTGCAGGCCGCCATCAAGCAGAAGGAAGTCGACGAGCGGATCGAGATTACCGATGAACTCATCCTCGCCGTCATCGAAAAAATGTTGAAGCAGCGCAAGGACTCGATCGAGCAATACACGGCGGGCAAGCGGCCGGATCTGGTGGCAAGGGAGGAGTTTGAGGTCGGCGTTCTGTCTGCCTATTTGCCGCCGCAGCTTTCCGAGGACGAAGTCCGCGCCATCCTTGACGCCGTCATCGTCGAAACCGGCGCGACCACGGCAAAAGACATGGGCAAGGTCATGAATGCATTGCGCACAAAAGTCGCCGGGCGCACCGACATGGGCAAGCTGTCCTCGATTGTCAAAGCCAGGCTTGCCTAGTATTCGGCGCGGCTGCCACTTGCCGCGCGCTGATGGCGCAGGCGACTTTGCACCCGGGACTATAATTCCCGCATGATTCCGCAGGATTTTATCCAACAGTTGCTTTCGCGCGTCGACATCGTCGACGTCATCGACAAACATGTAAAACTGAAAAAAGCCGGACAGAATTACTCGGCGTGCTGTCCGTTTCACAATGAGAAGACGCCAAGCTTCTCCGTTTCTCCGACCAAGCAGTTCTATCACTGCTTCGGTTGTGGCGTTCACGGCACTGCGATTTCTTTCCTGATGGAGTACTCCGGCATGGGCTTCCGGGACGCCGTGCAGGAATTGGCAGAAAGTGTCGGCATGCCGCTCCCCGTCGAGGCAAATCGCGAGGAATCTGTCGAACGAGCCCGCGAGGCCGCCAGCCTTGGCGAAGTCATGTCCGCTGCCATGCAGTTTTACCGTCTCGAATTGAAGCGGACACCGAAGGCCATCGACTACCTCAAGGGCCGCGGCCTGACCGGGGAGATCGCCGCCAAATTTGCACTGGGCTATGCCCCGGATGACTGGCAGGGATTGAAAGCAGCGGTCAGCGACTACACCGCCAGCGCACTGACCGAATGCGGCTTGGTGATTGACAATGAAGGCAAGCGCTATGACCGGTTTCGCGACCGGGTGATGTTTCCGATTCACGATGCGCGCGGCAACGTGATCGCTTTCGGTGGAAGGGTCATTGGCCAGGGAGAGCCCAAATACCTGAATTCGCCGGAAACACCGCTGTTTGAAAAAGGCCGCGAACTATATGGCTTGTTCCACGCCCGCCGTGCGATTCGTGATTCGCAGACCGCGATCGTGGTTGAAGGCTACATGGATGTGGTGGCGCTGGCACAAAGCGGTGTGGATAACGCGGTGGCAACCCTTGGGACTGCTACAACACAGACCCACGTTCAGAAATTGTTGCGGATGGCCGACAACCTGGTGTTTTGTTTCGACGGCGACAAAGCCGGCCGCAAGGCAGCCTGGCGCGCCCTCGAACAATCGCTACCGGTCATTGTCGATGGCAAGGACGTGAGATTTCTGTTTCTGCCGCCCGAGGATGACCCCGACACGTTTGTCAGGCGCCTCGGCAAAGACGCATTCCTGGCAGAGCTAGGCAATGCGAAACCGTTGTCCGCCTTCCTGTTTGACGAACTTTCGTCGCAGGTTGACTTGAGCAATGAGGAAGGCCGTTCCCGTCTGCTCACCTATGCCAAACCTCTGCTTGCGCAAATTACCGCACCGGCGATGGCAATGATGCTGCAAAGAAAGCTGGCTGATCTGGCGGGACTGGGCATCGTGGAGATCCAGCGACTGATCCCGATCAAGGTTGCCGGCGGTCCGCCAGCAACCGAGGAACCGGCCGAACGCGCCTATCGGCAGGAACCGAATCAGGGCGAACGTTCAAAGGGTGAGCGTACATTTGGTCGCGGCAACCGGTTCCGCGGGCCGCCGGCTGGCGCGCCTGCGCCGCGCCACAAGTCAATGCCGGCCGGCTTGCCTGCCCAGATGATCGCGCGCATGCTGCTGAAGCCCGTGCTTGCCGGCAGATTCGATTTCATTGCCGCAGACGACGATTCAAGCGCCGTCGGCGCGGCTTACCGTGTCGCCGCGTTCATGCGGGACCATGATTTCGAGGTTACGCAGGCGCAGGTGATTGAACATTTTCGCGGTTCCCAGGACGAACACGAAGTCACAAAGGCTGCAATGCACCCCCTGTTGACCAATATGGACACCGCAAACCCGGATTTCGACCTCGACGCAGAATTCGACGAGGCGTTGGCTCGACTGCGGGAGGACGCCCTGGCTGACGAGAAAAAGCGGGACGAGCTGCGCCGCGCCCGCGAAATGGGACTTGGCTGACGACCGCGCTGGGCCAGGAAGCAGCAAGTTTCAATGAGTCTGCTTGACGGGCTGAGTTGCCGGCCATCAGAAAGCGCGTCATTCGCCGAAAGTCCGCAAAGTAGCAGCGGCCAGCCCTTGACATACGCCCGCACGAGCACCAAGTACCTGAATAGCTTTCGAAAAACGGCGATTTCGGTTAAAATACGCGGTTCCCCGCCCGACAGTCATTGCGAAGCTGAGCGGGACAGCCGCTTTCCGCAATTCCGACTTCTTCATTAGCCGCTCACTTCAAGCGACGGATCATACGACATGGCACGCAAACCCAAAAGCGCTCGCGAACACGACGAATTCCCCATCCCCAACTTCAAGGCCTCGCGTGAAGCGAAGGTGGTTGACGTTGAGGCGCAGAAAACCCGCCTGAAAAGCCTGATCGCCCTGGGAAAGGAGCGCGGCTTCCTGACCTACGCGGAAATCAACGACCACCTGCCGGATGTGGTCGACGCCGAGCAAATCGAGTCGATCACAACCACGTTCAACGACATGGGCATCCAGGTCTACGACGTGGCCCCGGACGCGGAGACGCTGCTGCTCAACGAAGCGGCACCGACGGCATCGGATGACGATGACGCCGAGGAAGAGGCCGCCCAGGCGCTGTCCTCGGTTGATTCCGAGTTCGGTCGCACCACCGATCCTGTCCGCATGTATATGCGCGAAATGGGATCGGTCGAATTGCTGACGCGAGAAGGCGAAATAGAAATCGCCAAGCGGATCGAGGATGGCCTCAAGCACATGATCTTCGCGATCTCCTCGTGTCCGACAACCATCGAGGACATCCTCAATCTCGCCGACAAGGTCGAGCGCGACGAAATTCGCATCGACGAAGTCATCGACGGCCTGGTTGACCCGAATGAGGAACAGGTGTCCGAGGCGGAATTGTCCGACGAAGACCTCGAGGATGAGGAAATCGAGGAAGAAGAGGAAGACGAGGATGGCTCCATCGCCGCGGCGAATCTCGAGCAACTCAAGCTCGATTCGCTCGCGCGCTTCAACTCCATCCGCAAGCTCTACAAAAAGATGCGCAAGGTGTTGACCGAAAAGGGCCATCGTTCACGCGCATACAAGGACCTGCAGGAAGAAATTTCCGCCGAGTTGATGCAGATCCGCTTTTCTGCCAAGCAGGTCGAGTCGCTTTGCAACGGCCTGCGCAGTCTGGTCGACAAGGTACGCCGCAGCGAACGCGAAATCCAGGAATTGTGTGTCAAGAATTCCGGCATGCCGCGACCGCATTTCATCAAGTCGTTCCCGGGCAACGAAACCAACCTGAAATGGATTGCCGAGGAGATTGCGCACGGCAAGGGCTATGCGGCAGCACTCGCCCGCTTCAAGCCATCCATTGTTGAGCAGCAGGAATCGCTGATCAACCTGCAGAAGGAAGTCGGCATCCCGATCAAGGACCTGAAGGAAATTGCCCGGCAAATGAGCACCGGCGAAGCCAAGGCCCGCCGCGCCAAGCGCGAAATGATCGAGGCAAATCTGCGCCTGGTGATTTCCATCGCCAAGAAATATACCAATCGCGGCCTGCAGTTTCTCGACTTGATCCAGGAAGGCAATATCGGCCTGATGAAGGCGGTGGACAAGTTCGAGTACCGCCGCGGCTACAAA
>CAYQKN010000062.1:0-18721 GCA_964417885.1 uncultured Burkholderiales bacterium
GAAACCAAGACCACTCGTTGCCAGGTTGTGGCGGCGTAACCCCCGGATATCAGGAGAAATCATCATGGCAAGAATGAAATTCATCTGTGACGCCGAGCGCTGCATCGAGTGCAACGGCTGCGTCACCGCCTGCAAGAACGAGCACGAGGTGCCGTGGGGCGTCAATCGCCGCCGGCTGGTGACGGTCAATGACGGAAAGCCGGGCGAGCGTTCGATCTCGGTGGCCTGCATGCACTGCACCGACGCACCATGCATGGCGGTATGTCCGACCGATTGCTTTTACAAGACCGACGAAGGGGTGGTGTTGCACGACAAGGACCTCTGCATCGGTTGCGGTTACTGCTTCTACGCCTG
The DNA here is from genome assembly GCA_964417885.1 of uncultured Burkholderiales bacterium. Taxonomy (GTDB): domain Bacteria; phylum Pseudomonadota; class Gammaproteobacteria; order Burkholderiales; family Usitatibacteraceae; genus UKL13-2. The sequence goes on from CAYQKN010000062.1 coordinate 355, forward strand.
CCCGTTCGGCGCGCCGCAGTTCCCGCAGGCGGGTGCGTTCGGCCTGCGCGGCAAGATGGACAAGTGCACCTTCTGCGCCGGCGGCCCGGAAGCAAACAACTCCGAGGCGGAGTTCAAGAAGTACGGTCGCAACCGCCTGGCCGAGGGCGAACTGCCGGCCTGCGCGGAAATGTGCGCCGCCAAGGGCGTGCTTGCCGGCGATGGCGAAATCATCGCCTCGATCTACCGCCAGCGCGCGCAGACCCGCAAGAAGGGCGAGGAGGTCTGGGGCTGGGCGATGGCTTACAAGATGGATGGCAGGATTGCGCCGCTGGGAGCGAAATCATGAGCCGGCTGATTGCGGTGGCGGTTGCAGCCACGCTGGCGCTGTCACTGGGCGCCTGCAGCGAGATCGACCAGACGGCCAAGTCCGAGAAGATCTATGCCGGCAAGAAGGACGAGCGCGCGGCGGACGGCCCGGGTTTTGGCGGCGACAAGAAAAAGTGGGAAGCCACGCTGGCGCAACGCAACAACTCGCAGAACGAATACCTTCGCACCGAAACCAAAAAATAGGAGAAAAGGGCGATGAACAAGCATCCCGTATTGTCGACAGGTACTGTGCGTGCGCTGCTGCTTGGCGCGCTGATGTGGCTGGCAGCCGGTTTCGCCGGTGCCCAGCAGGCAGCGCCAGCCAAGGCTGCGCCGGCGGCGACGCCTCCGGCCGCGGAAGCCGCTGCCAAGCCCGCCGCCGCGGCGCCAGCCCTGGCACCCGGCAGCACCGCCGCAGTCGGCTGGAACAACCCGCCGAAGTGGTCGGAGGTGGAAGCCAAGCCGCAATATGCGTCGGTACCCGGGCGCGAAACCAATGTGCTGGTGGAGGACACGGGCCACTGGTGGCGCAGCTTGCGCAATGGGCCGGTGACGTTCTACGGCGGCATTGCCATCCTGGCATTCCCGATACTGCTGCTGGTGTTCTACGCCATCAAGGGTTCGTTCAAGCTGCACGACCAGCCCACCGGCCGCCTGATCGAGCGCTTCAACAGCGTCGAGCGCATGAGCCACTGGACGATGGCGATTTCATTCGTGCTGCTGTCGCTGACCGGGCTGTCGATCCTGTTTGGCAAATATGTGCTGTTGCCATTGCTCGGTCCGTCCGTGTTCGGCTGGCTGCTGACGGTGGGAAAGAACATCCACAATTTTGTCGGTCCGCTGTTCCTGTTTTCGATCATCCTGGTGTTCTTCATTTTTGTGAAGGACAATTTTTTCGAAAAGGGCGACATGGCGTGGCTGACGAAGTTTGGCGGAATGCTTTCCGGCACGGAAATTCCCTCGGGTCGTTTCAATGCCGCGGAAAAGGTATGGTTCTGGCTCGGCGTGGTGCTGCTCGGGGTGGTGGTCAGCGCATCGGGCGTCATCATGCTGTTCCCGAACTGGGATACCGTACGCGAGCTGATGGCTGAAGCCAACCTGGTGCATGCCATTGCGGCGCTGGTTTTTGCCACCCTGTCGCTGTCGCACATCTATCTCGGCACCATCGGCACCGAAGGCGCGTTCAAGGGCATGCGCGAAGGCTACGTCGATGAAACCTGGGCCAAGGAACATCACCAGCTCTGGTACGAGGAAGTGAAAGCCGGAAAGCGCAGTGAAAAAATCACCGGTGCCGCGCCCGCAGCCGCCGGCGACGATTGAAAGGACCGAACATGAAAATCTCGCATTTGATCGTCCTGGCCGCACTGTCGGCCGCATCGGCATCAGCGCTGGCAAAGATTCCGCCGCCGCCGCCTCTGGAACCGGCCGCGGCCGCAGCCAAAGCCGAGAAGGACAAGGCCGCCGCCGAAAAGGCCAAGGCGCAGCAGGCGGCTGCGGAAGACCGCGCAGTGAAGAGTTTCCAGGCCAACATGAAAAAGGCCGGCAAACCGGTGCCGAAGCCGACGCCGATTGCGGTGGCTGCCGCGCCGGCCGCGCCGGTGAAGGCGGCACCCCCGGCTGCGCCCCCGGTCAAAACGGCCCCCGCAAAGAAGTAGTAACATCAAGGCCCGCGTTCCGCGGGCTTTTTTGCATCCGGATGCCGAACCCGTTCGTAACCAGTTTGGTCACTCACCAACAATAAACAGGAGCTACCGATGAAACGACTTATTCCCGTTTTGGCTGCCATATTTCTTGCCAGCTGCGCGCAAACCCCGCCCCCTGCACCGGTCGCCAAACTGAAGGACGGCGAACTGGCCACGCCGGCCGATTACAAAGCCTGGCGCTCGACGCTGATGGGTGTCCAGCGCCCCGACGTCAAGCAGATTCGTGACATCTACGTGAACAAAGTCGGCGCCGCGGCAAAAGCCGGCGGTGCATTCGCCAATGGCACCGTGTCGGTGATGGAAATCTACGCCGCCAAACTTGGTGCCGATGGCAACCCGGTGAAGGATGCCGCCGGCATGATGACCCGGGACAAATTGCTCAAGGTGTTCGTCATGGGCAAGGGACCAGGCTGGGGCGATAGCGCACCCGCCGGGCTGAAGAACGGCGACTGGGTGTACTCGGCGTACATGGCCGATGGCAAGACGGTTGCGCCGGATCCGGCTGCTGCCTGCCGCGGCTGCCACCTGCCGCTGGGGGACGCGAAGGACTTCTTCCATCGCTATGACGAGTATTTCCAGAAGCGGGCATCGTAATTCCTGCCGGCTGCAGTCAGAACGGGCACCGCGGTGCCCGTTTTTTTTGCCTGGTGTTTGCGTTTGATCACGGCGCGGCAGCGGCGACTGCGGCAAAAACTGCGAAAATACCAGCCGGAAGGACTTGCGTTTGCCGGTTGTGAACCAAATTACTCCAACGCACTCCATTCTCCCCGCTTCTTCAATCCACTTTCTGAACCCTGGAGTCTCCATGACCGTATTCGCCCAAGTTGCCTTGCCCTACGCCAAAGATGCGCTGGCTCCCCACGTCTCGGCAGAGACGATTGATTTCCACTATGGCAAGCATCACGCCACCTACGTCACCAACCTGAATAACCTCGCCAAAGGCACCGAATTCGAGAACCTGACGCTGGAGGAGGTGGTGAAGAAGGCGCCGCCCGGCCCGATTTTCAACAACGCCGCGCAGATCTGGAACCACGATTTTTACTTCCTCGGATTCAAGCCGGCGGCACAGGGCGGTGGCGGAAAGCCGGCCGGTGCACTGGCAGCCGCGATCGACAAGCAGTTCGGTTCGTTCGAGGAGTTCCAGAAGCAGTTCGACGCGAAGGCGGCGGGCACCTTCGGTTCCGGCTGGGCCTGGCTGTGCAAGAAAGCAGATGGTTCGCTGTCACTGGAAAGCACCAGCAATGCCGCGACGCCACTGACGCAGGGCATGACGCCGCTGCTCACCTGCGATGTCTGGGAGCACGCCTACTACATCGACTACCGCAACAGCCGTCCGAACTATCTCAAGGGTTTCTGGGCGATCGTGAACTGGGATTTCGTTGCGGCAAACTTTGCCGGCTAGGGCGGCATACCGGCGGCTAGCCGGCGCGACGCTTTGTTTGCTCACGCTGGGCGGCTGCGCCGCAATACCCCAGGACGGCGAAGGACGCCGCTACACCACGATCGCGCCGTTTTCCGTCGGCCAACCGGGCGGCAAGCTGCCCGGTGGCTGGCAGCCATGGATCCTGTCGCGGTTCAAGCGCAGCACCGAATATCGTCTGGTAAGGGATGCCGACGGCATCACCGTGGTCCAGGCGATGGCCGATCAGTCCGCCTCGGGCATGATCAAGCAGCTCGACATCGACCTGCAAGCGACGCCGTGGCTGACCTGGCGCTGGCGCGTGCCGGCCTTGATTCAAAGCGCCGACAATACCGACCGCAGCCGCGAGGATTCTCCGGTGCGGGTGGTGGTGACCTTTGACGGCGACCATGGCAAGCTCGACTTCGAGGAGCAGGCCATCGCCGCGCGGGTCAAGGCCATGACCGGCCGGGAAATGCCCTATGCGACCATCATGTACATCTGGGAAAACATGCGGCCGGTGAATGAGGTGATCGAAAGCGCCCACACCTCGCGGGTCCACATGATTGTGGTCGAAAGCGGCATGTCACGCTCAGGCCGCTGGCTGACGTTCAGCCGCAACGTGGCCGAGGACTACCGCCGCATCTACGGCGAGCAGGCCGGCCGCATCCGCAGCATCGGCATCATGACCGACACCGACAATACCGGCGAGAAGACCAGCGCGTACTACGGCGACATCCGGTTTTCCGCCACGGCGCCGGCCAGGCCGGCTCGATAGTCAACAAGGAGTCCGCATGGAAAAATTTGAAACCATCACCCTCGGTGGCGGCTGCTTCTGGTGCGTTGAGGCGGTGTTCGATGATCTGAAGGGTGTCGAGGATGTGGTGTCCGGCTACATGGGAGGCACGACCGTCAATCCGACCTACGAGGATATTTGTGGCGGCCGTACCGGCCATGCCGAAGTGATCCAGGTGAAATTCGATCCGGCGGTCATTTCATTTCGGGACATCCTTGAAGTCTTTTTTGCCGTTCATAACCCGACCACGCTGAATCGCCAGGGCAATGACGTCGGCACCCAGTACCGCTCGGCAATTTTCTACCACACGGCGGAACAGAAACAGATTGCCGAGCAGGTCATCGCGTCAGTCGGCCACGGCAAGGTCTGGGACGACCCGATCGTCACCGAGGTGGTGCCGGCGGCGACTTTCTACCCGGCCGAGGATTACCACCAGGAATTCTTCCGCCGCAATCCGCACCAGGGATATTGCATGGCGGTGGTGTCGCCGAAGGTGAGCAAGTTCCGGCAGAAATTCACGGCGAAGCTCAAGCGCTGAATTCCGCGCCGCCGGTTGAAACTCCAGCACCGGTGCGCCTTGCAGCCTGAAAATGGCTTGAAAGGCGCGCCAGTGCTGGAGTTTGACCGATATATCGTGGCCTTGACGCCGGACTCGGCCGCGAGAAGGCGGGGCTGCCGCTTGCGCCCGTCAATCAGGCACCGGGCGCGGTGCCGAGGCGTTTCACGCTGCCTGACCCCGCGACCGACTGCGTGACCTTGGCATCGCCGTAGTACTTGACGTCACCCGAGCCCGCCACGCTGATGGTCAGCGCATCCTTGGCCCAGACGGTGGCGTCGCCCGAACCGGCCACGGAGATTTTCACCGAGCCCGCTTCCAGTCTGCCGATTTTCAGCTCGCCCGATCCGGCGATCTTGGTCTCCACCGAACGTGCTTTGCCGCCGGCGGTGAAATTGCCGCTGCCGGCAATCGAAACCACCAGCGCGTCAGCGTCAAGCAGGGTAATGACGACATCCCCGGAGCCGGCAATGCTGGCCTTCAGGTTGGCGCTCTGCAGCCGCGCCGCGCGCAGGTCACCGGAGCCGGCTACCGACAGGCCTTCGACGGTTTTGGCGTTGATCGTGACCTTGAGCGTCTTGGTGCTGACCGACATGTTCTTGTCGTTGAAGCGGATTTTCAGCGTGCCGTTCTCAACCACCGTTTCGATCAGCGGCAGGATATTGTCGTCACTTTCAATCGACAACCCTTCACTGGTACCCTGGACCAATTCGGCACTGGCCGGTATGGCGAGGGAAATCTTGCTGAAGCCGGATACATTGCGTGATTCGGTCTTGATCGTGCCCGAACCCTTGACCGACCTGCCGAATCCCCAGTTCCAGTCACTGGCCTGGGCCTGCGGGGCCAGGGCCAACAGGCCCGCCAGCAGCATGAACGTCGCGAATGCCGGCAGCAAGGGTCGCAAGGTTTTGAATGGGTTCATATTCCGTCTCCTTTGTTTATGGGGTCGACGGTATGACGCGCCAGACGGCGGATTTGGATTTTCTGGTTAGCCGAGGCGGTGCTTGATCTCGAGGGCAATCGCCAGCGCGCGCTCCAGATCGGCGTCGCAAACCGTGACATGTCCCATCTTGCGCCCAGTACGCGCTTCACGCTTGCCGTAAAGATGCAGGTGCGCGCCGGGATGCTCCAGCACCGCTTGCCAGCGCGGTGGCTCCTGTTTGCGCTCCCCGCGCCACACGTCTCCCAGCAGGTTCAGCATCACCGCCGGCGTATGCTGCGTCGGGTCGCCCAGCGGCAGATCGCACAGTACCCGTACCTGCTGCTCGAACTGGGAAGTTCGGCAGGCATCGATGGTGTAGTGACCGCTGTTGTGCGGCCGTGGCGCGATTTCGTTGATCAGCAGCCGGTCGCCGTCGATGACAAAAAACTCCACCGCCATCACGCCGACATATTCCAGCTTGTGGGCCAGCCGGATGGCGATATCGCGCGCGGCAGCAGCCACGCTGTCGGTGATGCGTGCCGGCGCGATCGTGATATCAAGGATGCCGTTCACATGCTGGTTTTCGGCGACCGGGAACAGCGCGGTGCTGCCGTCGGCGGCGCGAGCCAGCACCACGGAGATTTCGCGCGTCAGGGAAAGGAATTGTTCGAGCACGCAGGGCGCGCCCTGCCAGGCTTGCAGCGTCGTTTCCAGGTCGGCGCGCGAATTGATTCTGGCCTGTCCCTTGCCGTCATAGCCGAAGCGGGCCGTCTTCAGCACCGCCGGCAGCTGCACCTCGCGCAACGCCGCGTCGATATCGGCAGCCGAGCGGATCACGGCAAACGGACCGAGCGGAAAGCCGCCGGACTTGAAGAACCCCTTTTCCGCCGCGCGGTCCTGGGCGATTGCCACCGCGTGTCCGCTGGGACGAACCGTGGTGTGGCGCGCGAGTTCGATCAGCGTGTCGGCCGGTGCGTTTTCGAACTCGGTGGTGATGGCCGTGCAGGTCCTGGCCATCTCGTCGAGCGAAACCGGATGGGTATAGGCGGTGTTGAGATGCCCGGTGGCGAACTCCGCCGCCGGCGAAAGCGGGTCCGGGTCCAGCACCGTCACGCGATAGTCGAGATTTCGTGCCGCCATGGTGAACATGCGGCCGAGTTGGCCGCCGCCCACCAGGCCCAGGGTGGCGCCAGGCAGGATCACAGGATGTCCGGCAGCTGCATCGCGGCCACCATTTCTTTCAGGCTGTCACGATACTGCGCCAGTTTTTCGGTCAGGCCGCTGTCGGCGTTGGCCAGCAGGCTGACCGCGAACAGCCCGGCATTGGCGGCGCCGGCTTCGCCGATGGCAAAGGTGGCGACCGGGATGCCCTTGGGCATCTGCACGATCGAATAAAGCGAATCCTGGCCGGCCAGGTGACGCGACGGCACCGGCACGCCCAGCACCGGCAGCGTGGTCTTGCTGGCGATCATGCCCGGCAGGTGAGCCGCGCCGCCGGCGCCGGCGATGATGCACTTGAGGCCGCGGTCACGCGCCGTATCGGCGTATTCGAACATGGCGTCGGGCGTGCGGTGCGCTGAAATGACCCGGTGTTCGAACGGCACCCCAAAGTCTTTCAGCACCTTGGCCGCATGCTGCATCACCTCCCAGTCGGACTGGGAACCCATTACCACACCCACGATTGGCATATTCATTGGCTGTTCAGTCGACCAGTTGTTTGGCTTCGTCGAGTTCCTTGCGGTACGCGTCGAAAATGCCCTTGAGCGCGTCCTGCATCGTGACCTTGGGTGACCAGTCGAGGTCCTTCATGGTGTTGTCGATTTTCGGCACGCGGTTCTGCACGTCCTGATAGCCCTTGCCGTAATACTCGCCGGAAGTGGTCTCGATCAGCTGCACTCTGGCGGCGGTGTCGCGGTACTCCGGATAGCTTTTTGCCAGCTCCAGCATCATGGTGGCCAGTTCGCGCACCGAAAAATTGTTGGCCGGGTTGCCGATATTGTAGATCTGGCCGGTGGCGACGTTGTCGGCATTGGCAATGATCCGCACCAGCGCGTCAATGCCGTCGGTGACGTAGGTAAAGGCGCGTTTCTGCCGGCCGCCATCCACCAGCTTGATCGGTTCGCCGCGAACGATATGGCCGAAAAACTGGGTGATGACACGGCTTGATCCTTCCTTGGCGGTGTGAATGCTGTCGAGCCCGGAGCCGATCCAGTTGAACGGGCGGAACAGCGTGAAATCGAGTTCATCGCGCGAGCCGTAGGCGTAAATGACCCGGTCCATCAGTTGCTTGGAACACGAGTAAATCCAGCGCTGCATTTCGATCGGGCCCAGCACCAGGTTGGAATGGTGCGGATCGAACTGTTCGTCGGCACACATGCCGTAGACCTCTGAGGTCGAGGGAAAGATGATGCGCTTGCGGTATTTGACGCAGGAGCGGACGAACGGCAGGTTGGCTTCGAAATCGAGCTCGAACACGCGCAGCGGATCTTTCACGTACGTTGCCGGTGTCGCGATCGCCACCAGCGGCAACACCACATCGCATTTCTTGATGTGATATTCGATCCACTCCTTGTTGATGGTGATGTCACCCTCAAAAAAGTGAAAGCGCGGATTGTCGAGGAACGGCTTCACCCGCTCGCGGTTCATGTCCATGCCGTACACCTCCCAGTCGGTGGTGTCGAGGATGCGCTGGGACAGGTGGTGGCCGATAAAGCCGTTGACGCCAAGGATCAGGATTTTTTTCATACCGGGAGTGTGGTCGATTCGTTGGGGGAAGGGGAGTGCCGCGCTTCGATGCGGCGGCTCAGGGGGCCGATGACCATCATCAGCATGAAGGCGACGTTGCCACCGGCCGGCAGCACGCTGGCAATACCGACCGCGACCGCGCTGATGACAATCAAACCGGCGATGCGAAAGCGGGAACCCAGGTAGGCTCCCCGCGACATCGGCGGATGGCAAAGCTCGGGATGCAGATAAATATGCCGCGCGATCAGCAGGGCAAGCAATGCCAACAGGCTCATGTTCATCGAGTAGAAAATCTGCGAAAACAGCGTCGCGCCGAATTCACCCGACAGCGCAGACGAAAACGGCATCAGGCTGACCAGCCCCAGCTGCACCAGGTTCAGCGCCAGCAGCCTGCCGTCGACCTGTCGCACGCAGTGGAACAGCTTGTGATGACCGAGCCAGAACAGCGCTAGCACCAGGAAGCTGATGACCCAGGCAAGGAACTTTGGCAGCAGGTGGCCGACCGCATTGATCAGGTCCGCCTGGGTCTTGATCGATTCGTGTGCCGGCAGCTTGAGCTCGATCACCAGCAGCGTCATCGCCACCGCGTAAATGCCGTCGGTCAGCGCCTCGATGCGGTGCTTGGATAACGTGTTGACGGTGCCTGTCAGGTTCATGGGTTGCCTCCCAGCTCGTATACGCCCACACCAAGCCGCGCTGCCAGCATCACTTCATTGTGTGGCTGGCCGTCGATTTCGCATTCGATGATGCGCAGCATCCTGCCGTCGCCGCACAACGCTATCACGGTATCGCTGCCGACGTTGAGCTTGGCCGGATTATGGTGCTGAAACTGCTCCGGGGCCAGCCGGGTGCGGGTGATCTTGACCGTTTCACCGCCAATCCTTGTGGTGGCGCCGGGATAGGGCGGGGCGACCGCGCGAACCAGGTCATGGATGCTGCGCGCGCTGTCGTGCCAGTTGATGACGCCATCCTCCGGCCTGCGGCCGCCGTAATAGCTGCCGGCGGACAGGTCCTGCTCGCGCAATTTGGCACTGCCATCGATCAGCCGCGGCAGCGAGCGATCGAGAACCGCCGCCGCCGCGCCGGTGACCCGGGTAAACACGTCGAAGGCGGTATCGTCCGGATGGATGGCGACCTTTTCCTGGTCGACGATGCGACCGGCATCCGGCTTGGCCACCATTTCATGCAGCGTGGCGCCGGTTTCGGTTTCACCCTTGATGATGGCCCAATTGATCGGAACCCGGCCGCGGTACTTCGGCAGCAGCGAGCCATGCATGTTGAACGCGCCGCGCGGTGCGATCGCCAGCAGGCCGGGCGACAGCATCTGCCGGTAGTAGAACGAAAACAGGAAATCCGGCTTCAGCGCGTTCAATTCAGCAATGAACTCGGCGCGGTTGGGATCGTCCGGTGTACTGACAGGAAGGCCGGTTTCCGTGGCCAATGCGGCGACGCTTTCAAACCAGATGTTTTCGCCAGGCTGGTCGACATGCGTCACCACGCGTTTCACGTCGATGCCGTGGCGCAGCAGCACCCGCAGGCAGGCGACGCCGACATTGTGATAGGCAAACACCACCGCAGTGGTCATTCGGATTTCTCGAGCACGGCCTGGATCAGGTAGCGCGGCCGTGCCCGCACCTGTTCGTAAATCCGTCCGACATATTCACCCAGCAGGCCGATGCCGAACAGCGTGATGCCGATCAGGAAAAAAGCGATGCCAAACAGCGTGAACAGGCCTTCCGCTTCCGGCCCGACCACCAGCCGGCGGATTGCCAGGAAGACGACAAACACGATCGACAGCAACGAGATGCTGATGCCGATCAGCGAGAAAATCTGCAGCGGCGCGGTGGAGAAGCCGGTCATCAGGTCGAAGTTGAGCTGGATCAGCTTGTAAAGCGAATACTTGGATTCGCCGGCCATGCGTTCCTCATGGGCGACTTCGATTTCAACCGGATTGCGGGCAAAGGAATAGGCCAGCGCCGGGATATACGTGCTGGCATCGCGGGTCTGGTTGATGGCGGCGACGATGTCGCGGCTGTACGCACGCAGCATGCAGCCCTGGTCGGTCATCCTGATGCTGGTGATGCGTTCGCGCATCCGGTTCATCGCCCTGGACGCCAGGCGCCGCCATCCGGCGTCCTGCCGATTGCGGCGAATGCTGCCGACGTAATCGTAGCCCTGGTCCATCTGCGCCATCAGGTTGCCGATCTCTTCAGGCGGGTTTTGCAGGTCGGCGTCCAGCGTCACGATGCGCTGGCCGCGGCAGTGCTCGAAGCCGGCCATGATCGCCATGTGCTGGCCGTAATTGCCGTTGAACAGGATCACCCGCGTCACGTCGGGCCGCGCCTGAAACTGCTCGCGCAGCAGGGCGGCGGAGCGGTCGGTGGACCCGTCGTTGGTGAAAATCACCTCGTAACTGATGCCGAGCCGGTCCAGCGCGGGATAGAGGCGGGCAAACAGCGACGCCAGTCCGGCTTCCTCGTTATAGACCGGAATGACGACGGAAAGCAGCGGGTTCGGTGTGATCAGCATGCGGCTCGCAGGATGTCGACGACGGCGCCCGCGACGCGCTCGACGTCGGCGCGGGACATGGTGGGGAACAGCGGCAGGGTGACGGTTTCGCGGCCGATGCGTTCGGCGCGGGGAAACTCTCCCTCGTGGTGGCCCTTGGCGCGGAACAGGGTCGTCAGGTGCATCGCCTCATAAGACAAGCCGGTGCCGATCTGGCGCTTTGCCATTTCATCCATGAACTGCTTGCGGCTGATGGTCATCCTCGACAGCGGCAACAGGATGCAGAACATGTTCCAGCTGTGGCCGGCCGCCTCTCCCGGGTTGGCCGACGCCGGCAGCATCAGGCCGAGTGCATCGGCGTGCGGCGCCAGCAGTTCCATGTAGTCACCGACCCGCTGGCGGCGCAGCTCGCACCATTCATCCAGGTGCGGCAACTGTGCCAGGCCCAACCGCGCCGACACGTCGCTGAGGTTGAACTTGCCGCCGGCAATGGCGACATCGCGGGTGCCATCGGCCTGCTTGACGATGCCGTGGAAGCGCAGCACCTCGGCGCGGCGCGCCTCGGCTTCATCGGCAAACAGCGCGGCGCCGCCTTCGATGGTGGTCATGTTCTTGTTCGGATGAAAGCTGAACGTGGCGATGTCGCCGAAGGCGCCGATGCGCCGACCGCGCCAGCTGGAACCGATCGCCAGCGCCGCATCCTCGATCACCCTGAGCTTGTGCTTTTCGGCAAGTTGCCGCAGTCGGTCCATGTCGCACGGCAGGCCGCCGAAGTGGGTCGGCACGATGGCGCGGGTGCGCGGCGTGATTGCCCGTTCAACCTGGTCGAGATCGATATTGCGCGTGACCAGGTCGCAGTCGACGAAAACCGTTCGCGCGGCGCATTTTTCGATCATGTTGCCGACCGAGAAGAAGGTCATGGCCGAGGTGATGACCTCGTCGTCAACGCTGCCGCCGGCCGCTGCGCCGATGCCGCAAACCTGCAACGCCACCTCCAGCGCCGCGGTGGCCGAGGTGAATACGCGCGTGGGGCGGCCACCGTGGTACCGGGACAGCGCGGCTTCAAACGCCTGCACCTGCGGCCCGCTGGCAATCCAGTGGGACAGCAGCGTCTCCGACACCGCCTCGGCCATCGCCGGGGTCAGCGTCGGTCTGGCAAACGGCAGGTAGGGAACTGAAGGCGTGGTCGGCATCGGAAGCCAGCGGCAGAAAGGTCAAATGGTGGGGTAAGAATGCGGCGCCGCCGGTCAGGGGGCGGACAGCTTCATGATCGCCACCCGGCGCGGGTCGCGGTGGATGATGTCAAATGCCAGTCCCAGTGCGCGCATCTGCTCGACATGCCCAGGCTGAATTATAGCGATCGCCGGTCCCGGCGCTAACCAGGCCGCCGGGAAATCCTCCAGCCGTGCGATGGATTTGCCGGGCTCGGCTTGCTGGCCGAGTTCGAATTCGTCGACGTAGTTGACCAGCGTCAGCGTGCGTTTCAGGTAGAACGGCAACGACTGGTCGTAGAACTGCACGGCGTAGAGCCGGGTCTCCGGGCTGATGCGCGGCTGCAATTCGGCGGCCAGCGCCGCCCCGGACTGCAACGGCGAAATATGTTCATAACCGCGCTCGATCAGTTCGGTGCCGACAACGGTGCCCGCCGCCATCGCCATCACGCCGAGCCACTTGCGCTCGAATCGCAGCAATACAAAGGCGACCAGCGCCGCCGCGGCGATGGCCAGTGCGGCGGCGACCACCCAGGTGCTCATTGCCGCATACAGCGGCTGGCTGAAGGCGTCACGGGCCTTCTCTGCCGGCGCCTGCCAGGCCGCATACGCGCCCGCCAGCGCCACCGGCAAGACCGGCAGCACCAGCCATGCCAGATGGCGCGGCGCGCACTGCCGGAGGTAGGCGCCGATCGCCAGCGCCAGCACGGGGAACATCGGCAGGATGTAGGCCGGCAGCTTGGAACCGGACTTGCTGAAGAACAGCAGGATGAACAGGCAGTAAAGCAGTACGAACCGAAGCGGAGCGAAGGTGAAATGATGCCCGGCCAGGCGCGGCGGCAGTCGCCAGCCCGAGATCGTTGCCGGCACCAGCGCGATCGCCCACGGCAGGAAGCCGGCGAACAGGATCGGGAAAAAGTACCACCATGCGGCGACGCGCCGGTGCTCGGTGGTCAGGAACCGTTCGAAGTGCTCATGAATGAAAAAGAAACGGGCGAATTCCGGATTCTGCAGCGACACGGCGATGAACCAGGGTAACGTCAGGGCGAAAAACAGCGCCACGCCACGCAGCCACTCCAGCCTGGCAAGCAGCCGTATATCACGCTGAAACAGGCAATAGAGCACGACAGCGGCTGCCGGAAACACCAGCCCGATCAGGCCTTTGGACAACACGGCCCCCGCCATGCCGGCCCATGCCGCCAGCATCCAGCGCCGTTTGCTTTGCTCTGCCGTGCCGGCTTGCGCCACCAGAAACCCGCAGACCGAGAGTGTCATCCAGAACGTCAGACCCATGTCGAGCGTGATGATTTCGGTCAACGCCGCGAAATAGGGTGCGGACAGCAATACCAGCGCGGCCAGCAGGCCGGTTTCATCGTCGAACAGCCGGCGGCCGGTGTATGCCACCAGCAACAGGCAGCCCAGGCCGCACAGCGCGGAATAAAGTCGGGCGGTGAATTCACTCTCGCCGAACAGCTTGAACGCAATCGCCGTTGCCCAGTACTGCAGCGGCGGCTTCTCGAAATATTTCAGGCCATTGAGGCGCGGGGTGACGAAATCGCCGGTCTGCGCCATTTCGCGTGCGATTTCCGAGTAGCGGCCTTCGTCGGGATTGGCCAGTTTGCGGGCGCCGAGGCTGTCCAGGGAAATGAAGACGGCGAGCAGGACAAGCAGCAGGATCAGTGGCCGCGAGAGGGGAAAGGACACGTCGGTTTTTCGCGCAGTCATTGCTGCGCTTCGCACATTTAAAGACGGATTTTAGCCGAAAGCCCCAGCCAAGACGAATCGCTAGCCCGCTTTCAGCAGGACCACCACGGCGCCGGAGCCGCCGTCGGCCGGCAGCCCGTCGCAAAACGCCAGCACTTCATTGCGTTGCGACAGCGATAGCCGGACCTTGTTGCGCAGCACCGGCGTATTGCCCGGCGACCGATAGCCCTTGCCGTGGACGATGCGCACGCAGCGCAAGCCGGCATGGCGCGCGGTGGCGAGGAAGCGGGCGAGTTCGCTGCGCGCGGCGTCGGCCGTTACCCCGTGCAGGTCCAGTGTTGCCTGGATGATCCAGTGGCCGCGCTTCAGCTTGCGCAGGATTTCGCCCGGCAAACCCGGCCGCAGGAAGGTGATCAGGTCGCCGGTTTCGATGTCCGCGTCCCAGCCGGAGGTATCGCTCAGCAATTCGCGCGGGATGAATGCCTCGTCTTCCATGCGCTTGAACGGGATCGGTTTCGGCCGCGGTTTGTCGATCAAGGCACGCGGGCGCGCAGCGAGCGGCTGCACCTGGTCTGCCGCCATTTCCGCCCGGAACAGGTCTTCGTCAGGTGCGGCAGGTGGCGGTTTGGACACGAGAAATCCCGGTAAGAAGTTGAAACTCAAGCACTGGTGCGGGCCTCCAGCCATTTTTGGCTGGAAAGCCGCGCCAGTGGCGGAGTTTGCCGTTAGCCCGCGCCCGCAGGGAAATAGCCGGCCGCGCGGACGGGCCGGCGGTCGATCAGTGCAGCGCTTCCAGGTATTTGTCGGCATCCAGCGCCGCCATGCAGCCGGTTCCGGCGCTGGTAACCGCCTGGCGATACACGTGATCCTGCACGTCGCCGGCGGCGAACACGCCGGCCACCGAGGTCGCGGTGGCATTGCCCTGGTTGCCTGACTGGGTGACGATGTAGCCGTTGGCCATCTCCAGCTGGCCCTCGAAAATGTCGGTGTTGGGCTTGTGGCCGATGGCAACGAAGCAGCCTTTCAGCGCCAAGTCGCGGGTCGCGCTGTCGGTGGTGGATTTGACCCGTACCCCGGTCACGCCGGTTTTGTCACCCAGCACTTCATCCAGCGTGTGATTCCAGAGGATGGTGACCTTGCCCTCCTTTTCCTTTGCCATCAGGCGGTCGGCGAGAATTTTTTCCGAGCGAAACTTGTCGCGGCGATGGATAACGGTGACGTGGCGCGCGATGTTCGACAGGTAAAGCGCTTCCTCGACGGCGGTATTGCCGCCGCCGACCACGCACACGTCCTGGTTCTTGTAGAAAAAGCCGTCGCAGGTGGCGCAGCCCGACACGCCCTTGCCCATGAAGGCCTGTTCCGAGGGCAGGCCGAGATATTGTGCCGATGCGCCGGTGGCGATGATCAGCGCGTCGCAGGTATAGACCGCCGCGTCGCCCTTGAGCACGAACGGCCGCTGCTTTAGGTCGACGGTATGGATGTGATCGAAAATGATTTCGGTGTTGAAGCGTTCAGCATGCTTGAGGAAGCGGTCCATCAACTCGGGTCCCTGCACGCCGTCGGGATCGGCCGGCCAGTTCTCGACATCGGTGGTTGTCATCAGTTGGCCACCCTGGGCGATACCGGTAATGAGGACGGGTTTCAGGTTGGCACGCGCGGCGTAGACCGCGGCGGAATAGCCGGCCGGGCCGGAGCCGAGGATGATCAGGCGGTGATGGACGTTGGACATGTTGGGCTTTCGGTTATTTGCGGAGAGCGTGGCGCACCGGTGCTGCGCCGAGGCGCCATTTTAGCGTAGCCGCGGGCGCCGGCGATTGATGGCACTGCTGTATAACTGAGGGCGCCGTGACGACAATTCAACCTTTGCCCGGGCGGCGAAGCGGCGCAGACGCTGGCAGTCAACTGTGCCAAAATAAACGCTGGCGCCGGTTGTGCCGGCCGGGGCCCGGGGAAAGTTCAAAAATCAACAAGAAATCCGTCTGCCGTGCGGACGGGCTTTGGAGCAAGCATGTTACGGTCGATACCACTGTTCAAGGATCTCAACGATACCGATCTGGCGATCATCAGCGACCTCGCCAATGACAAGCAGGTAACGAAAGGCAATGTGGTGTTGACCGAAGGGGAAGTCGGCGATTCCCTGTATACGATCGTGTCGGGCCGGGTGAAGGTATTCATCGGTGACGAGGACGGGCGCGAAATCATCCTGAAAATCCTTGGTCCGGGGGATTTCTTCGGTGAAATGTCGCTGATCGACAGCCAGCCGCGATCGGCGTCGGTGTCGACACTGGAGAATTCGGTGTTCAAGGTGCTTTCACGGCAGGCGTTCGAAAACGCGGTGGAACGCGCCCCGCGCATCGCCACCCTGGTGATGCAGGCGCTGGCCAAGCGGCTGCGCGACGCGGACCGGAAAATATCCACCCTCGCCCTGATGGACGTCTATGGCCGGGTTGCCAATACCCTGCTTGAGCTGGCGATCACCAACAATGGCAAGCTGGTGGTCGGCGAAAAGCTGTCGCAGCAGGATATCGCCAACATGGTCGGCGCTTCGCGCGAGATGGTGAACCGCATCCTGAAGGATCTGTCGGATCGCGGCTACATATCGGTGGAATCGAAGACCATCACGATTCACGACGAAAAACTGCCGCCATCATTCTGATCGCGGACCCTGTCGCGCCGGGCGACGCCGGCAGCCGCGGCCGCGCCGCCTGCGCCGCCCGCGGCCATTTGGCCGGTGATCGGGGTTGCACGCACGGCGGCTGCCATCACGCCTGCCGCTATAATGGCGCTCAATCATGAGTGCCCGATCCGATAACGATATCTTCGACCCCACCGCGCCGCCGTCCAGCGCCGATACGCCCCAGGCGACGCGCCTGTCGCGCCTGATGCGCGAGGCCGGCTGGATTTTCTTCCTCGCGCTGGCCATCTACCTGGTGCTGATTTTCGCCAGCTATCAACCGACCGACCCCGGCTATTTTTTCAGCGGCAAGAGCGCCGTGACGCAAAACAAGGGCGGCGCAACCGGCGCCTGGATTTCCGACTTCGCTTTTGGCCTCAGCGGCATCTCCGCCTGGTGGTGGGTGGCGCTGGCCGCCTATGTGGTGATGCGCCTGTTTCATCGTGTTGAAACCTGGAGCATGTTCAACCGCCGCAACCTCGCCATCGCGCTGATCGGATTCGCGGTGCTGCTGACCTCGTCCAGCACGCTGGAGGCGCTGCGGCTGCACTCGCTGAAAACGCCGCTGCCCAACGGACCTGGCGGCGTGATCGGCGGCCTGCTGGCAGACGGCATCGAGAAGGGCCTCGGGTTCATGGGCGGCACGCTGCTGCTGCTGGCGGTCTGTGCCGGTGCAATCTCGGTTTTTACCGGCCTGTCGTGGATCAAGCTGGCGGAGAAAATCGGTTCGGGTGTCGAATGGCTGGTGATCGCCGCCAGGGCAAAGGTCGAGGCCAAGCGTGACCGCACGGTGGGCGAGCAGGCGGTGGTCGAGCGCGACGTGAAAGTCGAGGAGATGAAGCGGATCATCGAGGATCATCCGCCGATACGGATCGAGCCGACCATCACCGAAATCAAGCAGTCGGAGCGGATGCGCAAGGAAAAGCAGGTGCAGCTGTTTGCCGATCTCCCCGATTCGCCGCTGCCGCCGATCGGCCTGCTCGATCCTCCCGACGAGAGCATCGAGCGGCCCAGCAACGAGACCCTGGAGTTCACCTCGCGCCTGATCGAGCGCAAGCTGCTCGACTTCAACGTGCAGGCCAAGGTGGTGGCGGCGCATCCCGGCCCGGTCATCACCCGGTACGAGATCGAGCCGGCAGTCGGTGTAAAAGGCGCGCAGATCGTCAACCTGTCGCGCGATCTGGCGCGCGCGCTGTCGGTAACCTCGATCCGTGTGGTGGAAACGATTCCCGGCACCTCGCACATGGGCCTCGAGATTCCCAATCCGAAGCGCGAAATCGTGCGGCTGTCGGAAATCCTCGGCTCCGAGGTTTACGGCGACGCGCATTCGAAGCTGGCGATCGCGATGGGCAAGGACATCGCCGGCCGCCCGGTGGTCGCCGACCTCGCCAAGATGCCGCACGTGCTGGTGGCCGGCACCACCGGGTCGGGCAAATCGGTCGCCATCAACGCGATGATCCTGTCGTTGGTCTACAAGGCCACTGCCAATGAGGTTCGGCTGATCCTGATCGACCCGAAGATGCTGGAACTTTCCGTCTACGAGGGCATTCCGCACCTGCTGGCGCCGGTGGTCACCGACATGAAGCTGGCCGGTTATGCGCTCAACTGGTGCGTGATGGAAATGGACCGGCGCTACAAGCTGATGAGCGCGCTGGGTGTACGCAACATCGCCGGTTACAACACCAAGGTGCGCGAGGCAAAGGACAAAGGCCAGCCGCTGCCGCACCCGTTCTCGCTGACGCCGGATACGCCGGCGCCGCTGGGGACGCTGCCACCGGCGAGGCGGGCGAGCGGGGACCTG
>CAYQKN010000062.1:18731-20515 GCA_964417885.1 uncultured Burkholderiales bacterium
TGTTCGGCGAGCAGGTCGAGGAACTGATTGCCCGGCTGGCGCAGAAGGCGCGCGACTCCGGCATACACCTGGTGCTCGCCACCCAGCGCCCGAGCGTGGACGTGATCACCGGCCTGATCAAGGCCAATGTGCCGACCCGCGTGGCGTTTCAGGTTTCGTCCAAGATCGATTCGCGCACCATCCTCGACCAGCAGGGTGCCGAAGCGCTGCTGGGGCAGGGCGACATGCTCTACCTGCCGCCTGGCTCCGGCATGCCGCAACGCGTCCACGGCGCCTTTGTCGGTGACGCCGAAGTTCACCGGGTGGTGCAGCACCTGAAGAAGCAGGGCGAGCCGCAGTACATCGAGGGAATCCTGGATTCGCCGGAAGAGTCGATGGACGTGCTGGCCGACGGCGGCGGCAATGCCGCGGCCGAGTCGGACCCGCTCTATGACCAGGCGGTGCAGATCGTATTGCAGAACAAGCGGGCGTCGATTTCACTGGTGCAGCGGCACCTGCGAATCGGCTACAACCGTGCCGCTCGCCTGCTGGAAGACATGGAAAAGGCCGGCCTGGTGTCGTCGATGCAATCCAATGGCAATCGCGAAATCCTCGCACCCAACCGAAGCGAGACCTGAACATGCGACGCATTCTTGCCGCCCTGGCATGCAGCCTGGGCCTGTTGCCGGCTTCCGCTGCCGCCAATGCCATCAGTGACTTCCAGGCTTTTGTCGCCTCCACCCAGTCGGCGCGCGCGGTTTTTTCGCAGACCGTGTTCGACGTCAAGGGCAAGTTGGCACAGAAAAACAGCGGGACGCTGCAATTCACCCGTCCGGGAAAATTTCGCTGGGTGTATGACAAGCCGGCCCAGGTGATTGTCGGTGACGGCAAGAAAGTTTCGTTTTTCGACCAGGACCTGAACCAGGTGACGGTTCGCAAGCTGGAACAGGCGTTTTCCAGTACACCCGCAGCGCTGCTCGCCGGCAAGGGCGACATCGACAACGCATTTACCCTGGTGGCCTCGGCTGATGCCGAGGGCATGAGCTGGCTCGATGCCCTGCCGCGGCAGAAGGATGCCGGTATCGAGAAGATTCGGCTCGGGTTCGCCGGCGGCGCGCTGGCGGCGATGGAACTTTACGACGCCTTCGGCAATCGTACCCGGCTGGCGTTTTCGAAGCTCGAGCGCAACCCGAAAATTGACGCCAAAGAGTACGTCTTCGTCGCGCCGAAAGGTGCGGACGTGATCGGCGAATAGATTCGCAATTGCCGGTTCCGGCCGCAGCTCCAGTTGCCAGCAGACCTGGCCGGACGGCGTCGATAGCGGTCTGCCGGCGCAGATACGCGTTGGCTGCAACGCAGTGAAAATTCGCCGTTTTCCCATCCCGCCACCGACAGGAACAAGATGAAAACCAAAGCCGCCATTGCCTGGAAAGCAGGCTCTCCGCTGACGATCGAGGAGGTCGACCTGCAAGGTCCGCAAGCAGGTGAAGTGTTGGTCGAAATCAAGGCCACCGGCATCTGCCACACCGACTATTACACGCTGTCCGGTGCCGACCCGGAGGGCATTTTCCCGGCGATCCTCGGCCATGAGGGTGCGGGTATCGTGGTCGATATCGGTGCCGGCGTGAAAAGCCTGAGAAAAGGTGATCATGTCATTCCGCTGTATACGCCGGAATGCCGCCAGTGCAAGTTCTGCCTGTCGCGCAAGACCAACCTTTGCCAGTCGATCCGCGCTACCCAAGGCAAGGGCTTGATGCCGGACGCCACCAGCCGCTTCTCGCTCGACGGCAAGCCGATCTTTCACT
>CAYQKN010000063.1:0-20483 GCA_964417885.1 uncultured Burkholderiales bacterium
CCAAGGTGATCAACTTCGGCCTGATCTACGGCATGAGCGCCTTCGGGCTCGCGCGCCAGCTCGGCATCGAGCGCGCCGCCGCGGCCAGCTACATCGACCGCTACTTCGCCCGCTACCCCGGCGTGAAAGCCTACATGGACCGCACCCGCACCGAGGCGCACGAGAAAGGCTACGTCGAAACCGTGTTTGGCCGCCGCCTGTGGCTGCCCGATATCCGCAGCGGCAACCAGGGCCGCCGCCAGGGGGCCGAGCGCGCCGCCATCAACGCGCCGATGCAGGGCACCGCGGCCGACCTGATCAAGCTGGCCATGATCGCGGTGCAGGGCTGGCTGGAAACCGAACAGCTCGCGACCCGGCTGGTGATGCAGGTGCACGACGAACTGGTGCTGGAAGTGCCGGAATCAGAACTGGGGCGCGTGAAGGCGAAAGTGCCGGAACTGATGGCGGGCGTGGCGAAACTGGATGTGCCGCTGGTGGCGGAGCCGGGGGTGGGGAGGAATTGGGAGGAGGCGCATTGATGTGCCCAGGGAGGGCGTGCATAGTTGTGGCTTTAATGGCGCAATCGGAAGTTGGACGTGCGCTCGCCTTTCAAGAAAATACTGAAATGCAAATGAGTAAGAATTTGCCATGAGCACAGCCGCCATCACTGCAAAGGGCCGAATCACGCTGCCGAAGTTGGTAAGAGATCGTCTGGGATTGGCAGCCGGAGACCGTGTCGATTTTGTGCAAGCCGCAGACGGCAGTTTTTCGATCATCCCGATCAAGGCCAGCATCAAGAGTCTGAAGGGCTGCATTCCGGCACCGAAAAAGCCGGTGACGGTGGAGGCTATGAACCGCACCATGAGGCGTAGCGCCGCAGGCGACAACGCCGAATGATCTAGCTGGATACCAACGTGCTCGTGCGATATATCGTCTAAGGACGGTCCAACAATTGTTGCGCTCGTCCCTGAGTCGGGAACATTGACGATTGAGAAGGCGCATTGGCGCGCGCAGCGAGGAGGACCTATGCGCCCGATCGGTCAATTAATGAGGTCAATCGTCAAGACTTTCTTCTCGCTAAGTGTGGCCATCTTCAAAGTCACTCCTATCCCAAATGAACTCAATTTCCTCACACGCTATCAATAGGTCCTCCTCGTTAAGCGCTGCCAAGATATTGCACTCTGCGAGTTGTGTGATGCTATTTAGAAAATGCAGGGCGGTCTGAATTTCTTTAGGTAGAAAGCAATCTGCCACCCGCAATTCGTTTGCCGAAAGTAATCTTGCGATTTTGTCGATCCTGTAGACAAACAATTCGGACATCGGCAGATCGTCGCGTGCAATGATGCTTATGAATCTGTAAAGCTGATTCAGCAAAGCCTTTAGCAATTTTGCGGATGAAACTGCACTGTGTGTTTGGAGTGGTCGTTCCATCCGGCCTGCCATGAACACCTGTTCTATCCCTTGTTCATACTCGACCTTCGAAAGCCGCCTTGCTCCGATAATTGAATCGACTGATTCTTCTGATGGTGTCGCAAAGAGAACCTCAAATAGGAGAGCTTTTTCTTTGAGTCGCACGCTAATCGTTTCAAGCGTTGCAAGAAACCGTTTCGGATCAGAGACCTTTGAGGCGAGCATCAAGAAGGTTTCGTGCCATCTCTTGTCGAAATATCCATCAAACTCTATCTGTACGATTTCATCGAGCGATTTTGGTTTTCGCGCTAAGTGGCAAGCTGTCAGATATTCATGAAAAGTAAGGTGCGCGAATACAAGATAGCCGCGTCCTACCTCATAAAGTAATCCATGATGACTTACTCCAGCATTTACGATTGCTTCGACATCCCTCGTTGCGTCACGCTCGTCAAGCGGCAATGCTGAAAGTAATTCCCCGCAAATTTCCACCGCCTCATTTGTAGTGAATTCGTATTGACTGCCGGCAAAAGTATCGAATGCCAAGTCTTCAAACAACTGGCGTTGACGCATATAGCCGATACCTTTGTATATATCGTCGCGTCTAATGCCTCGCGAGGTGTCCCACTTCCGAATAAGAACATCCAGAGCTTGCTCATACAGCTCAATCTTTCTATGTGGCAGCTTGTTGTCTTCGTCAAACACCAAGCAAATCAGAGCGAGGAGGAGGGGTGTTGTTCCTAGCTCGCGAAGCGAGTCTGACTGCGGGTTCCTCCAGTCGGCTTCAAAAGCGGCACACTTGCTTTTTGAATCCCGAAACCATCCCTCGATGAATTTTTCCTGTTGACTTTCGGTGAACTCGGCAATCTCTGCAATTGCAAAGTGTTCAAAAGAGTAATCGACTGCACCCAATCTGCCAGTAAGGACGATTCGTTGGCCGGGATAATTCCGGACAAAAGCGTCTATTTCCCGAATGAGTCGCGATCGTTGGTCGCCGGCGGAGGGCACTTCGTCAATGCCGTCCAGCAAGATTATTGCGTGATCAGACAGAAACAGCTGGTGCAAATAGTCTCGAATTGGCGAGATCATTGTGGAAGAAAATTCTGCTTCAATGGCATCTTGCAAGGAGCGGCCACCGAGTTCCCGCAACGGTATTAAGACTGGAATTACATACTCGCGCCCAAGCACGCCGCGTGTTGCCTGGACTGCGATGTGGCGAAGCAAAGTGGTTTTGCCCGCGCCTGGTCCGCCAAGCAGAAGCAGCCTCGTCTCTCGAAGAATGAGCTCTTCCGCTTTCAGGCGCTCGCGACCTGCATTTCGCTGAAGCCGATTGACAGGCCCTTTTAGATTTCCGTCTGAATGCGTGGATCGATTTGCAGATAGCGATCGAAATATTTCAACATCCGTATAAATTTCATCGAGCTGAATTGGTCTATTGAAAAGGAAAAGTCGCGACTGTCTATACAGCTCCCGGAGCCTGCTCGTGTAGCCATCGGCAGCCTTTTCCCACTTAATGTTCTTTAGAACATCGCTTACGGCTGTGCTTGAAAGCGCGATCGTTTGCTGGCCAATCGCTTTCCAAACTGCAACAACAGTTGCCGTGGTTATTTCCATTTCCAATTCACTCGTAAGGTGCCGTCGGTGTGGCACACAATAACAAAAGTTGAGATAAGGATAGAGAAACCTTCAACAACCCGATCGCCCGCCTCCAGAATGCGTAGGCTTGTTCCACTTCCCTAGTGAAATATCTAGCGTCAGAGCGACAGTTCCGGTCCTCAAAGCGGTTCAGATCATCGCATCCAGACCAAACCCCAGCACCGGCGCGCCTCTCCAGCCAAAATGCCGCCAGAACCCGCACCAGTGCTTGAGTTTCAATCCCGCGGGATGTGTATCCGCCGCTTGATGTGCTTCAGCTGCGCCACGATGGCGAAGGTCATCACCACCAGCAGCGACCATGAACTCCATTTGCCCAGATGCACGGTAGCCCAGGCGCCGAGCTGGTTTGGGTAGCGCCACACGCCGAGGAAGGTGCTGATGTTCTCCGCCAGCCAGACGAAAAAGCCGATCAGCACGAAGGCGAGCAGCAGCGGCATGGTGCGATCGCGATCCAGCGGACGGAACGTCACCGTGGTGCGCGCGAACAGTCCGGCCGCCAGTGCGGCCAGGTGCCAGCGGTAGTCGCCGATGTAGTGATGGGTGAAGAAGTTGGCGTAGATGCCGAGCGCGACCAGCGTGGCCAGCGCGTGCGGCGGATGGTGGCGGATGCGCAGGTCGAACAGACGCCAGGCCTGGATCATGTAGCTGCCCACCGCCGCGTACATGAAGCCCGAGAACAGCGGCACGCCGAACACCTTGGTATAGGCCGCGTCCGGGTAAGACCAGGAGCGGATGCCGCTGGAGGTCTTGAACAGTTCAAGCAGGAAGCCGATGGCGTGGAACAGGCAGATCGCTTTCACCTCGTCCGCGGTCTCCAGCTTTGCCCACAGCATCCAGCCCTGGATGGCGAGTGCCGCCAGCAGCAGCACGTCGTAGCGCGGCAGGCCGAACAGGCCGGTGCGCGGCACCAGAATGACCGCGCCGAAAAACAGCGCCGCGAACAGGCAGGCACGCGCTTCCTTGATGCCAAACATCCAGAATTCGAGCAGTCCGCGGCGCCAGCCGTGCAGGTGCAACGGGGCGGTGAAGGCAAGCAGGTGTCGATCGAAGGTGGCGAGCATGGCGGACATGGCGGGGATGAGGGCACGGCCGGCGGCGGCCGGGATCTGGCAAAGAGTAGGCGGCTGCGGCCGCCCCGGCAAGGCCGTTGCCAGCATTTCGCCACAATCCGGTTTGGCCAATGGAGTGCCGGCGATGATCACCAACATCGACTGGCTGGCCGACGCGCAGGCGCGCTGTCCAGCATGACGAAACGCGGCGCTGTCAGCGGTGTCCTACAGTGCGGCAAGACGCAGGGAAAGGTGCGGGACACGGCGTGCGTACAGGCATACACTGTCCGCATCACCCGATCAGGAGCGACCCATGAAAAAGCTTGCAATGGCCTTGTTGGTTTCCGGCGGCGCGCTGTTCAGTGCACAGGCGCAGGCCTCCGACAGTGCCGTGATCGGCGCGGTTGAGGGCGCGATCGTCGGCAGTCACTTCGGCGGCGCACATGGCGCGGTAGCCGGTGCCCTGCTGGGCGCGGTCATTGGCAACTCGGTGGAGCACGATGCCGATCGGCGTGGCCGCTATGCGCGCGACGTGGTGCGCTACGAACCCCGCTACGAATCGCGTTACGAAGCGCGTTATGCACCGGCACCGGTTTACTACGATCCGCCGGCGGTCTATGCGGCGCCGGTCTACTACCAGCCCGCCTACGAGCCGTACTACGAGCCGCGCGTCGTCTATGCCTATGAGCGGCCGCGCGCGGTGTACGTGCAGTCGCCACGCTACGATGCGTATGCCTATCGCGGCTACCGCGCACCGGTCCATGTCGAGCGTTATGCCTCACCGCGGCACAGCTATTACGCGCCGCGCAACGGTCGTCATGACCGCGGTGACCGCCATGACCGCGGCGACCGTTCAGAGCGTCGCCGCTACTAGCAAACCCCGGATTTAGTTTCCGGCAACGGCGGACTGCGGTCCGCCGTTTTGCTGCACGCGGGTCGCGTAGCGGCTGCCGATGCGTCCGGCAAATCTGCCGGCCGCGCTTCTCGCATCCAACCTGACAGCCCGGGAATCCGCCCGGCGCGATGACTCCGGGATGACCGATGAAACCATTCGCCTTTCGCGCCGCGGCGCTGTGCTGCTGCCTGCTTGCCTTCTCTGCTTTCGCCGCCGGGCCGCCGGCCGCTGACGCGCCGCCCGCCCGGGTGATGCTGATCGGTCTGTTCCACTTCGACAACCCCGGACTCGATGCGGTGAAGTTCACGCCCATCGATGTGATGCAACAGAAACAGCAGGCCTACCTTGAGCAATTGTCCGCGCGTATTGCTGCCTTCAAGCCGACCCGGGTGCTGCTGGAATATCCGCTGAAAAACGATCCGCTGTACAACCAGCGCTATCGCGATTACCTGGCCGGCAAGTTTGAATTGCAGGCCAACGAGATCTACCAGCTCGGCTTTCGCATCGCCAGTCTGGCCGGGCTGAAGCAGGTGCATGGTTTCGACGAGCGCGATTCGCCGTCGGACAGCGCGCTGTGGGAATACCTGCCGAAAGAAGAGCCGGCGACGATGAAACGGCTGGAGGCGCTGATCGCCGAACTGTCGGCAAGATTTGAGCGCGAACACCGCACGCTGAGCCTGCGCGAGCTGCTGGTCAAAGCCAATTCGGCCGAGGACGACAAGCTCAACAAGGGTTTTTACATCATGCTGAACGAAGTCGGCGCCGATCGGGGCCGATTCGTCGGCGCGGATGCCTCCGCGCAATGGTGGCAGCGCAATTTCCGCATGTACGCCAACGTGCAGCGGCATGCGGCGGCGGGAGAGCGGGTGGTGGTGATCGCCGGCTCCGGCCACACCGCGATCCTGCGCGACTTGCTGCGGCTGGATAGCCGGCGGGTGGAGGAAGACGCGCAGCGCTACTTCTAGCGAATCTCTGACCAAGTATCCGGGCCGCTAGCAGACGCCCGCGCGTCGGGGTCGATCAGGGGTTCTCGGCAATATCGGCCAGGCACTCCAGCCCTTTGGGCGTGATGGCGAATTTGCCCGCCTCGCCGGTCGCCACGATGTGGCCCTTGCGGCCCAGGAAGGTGGTCACGTCGCCGGCCAGTTTCACCTCGGGGTCAGCGGCGATCGCCTCCAGGCCGGCAATGCAGCGGCGGACAAACAGCGCCTCGGTGCCCTTGTCGGTCAGCGCATAGCTGTTGTCCTTGCGGTGCACCAGGAACTTGATGCCGCACAGGTGCTTGGCGTTGCGCGCCACGCAGGCACTGGGCTTGGCCGATTTGGCCATGCGGTTTACTTCTTCCAGGGCGTCAAATTCATCCCGGCTCAGACGATGGGTCATGTTGGTTTCCTGCGATTGCACGGCAATCGATATTCGAGACCCATGGTACGTAGGCTGGACGCCGCTCGCAAGCGTCAATTGCCGGATCGGCCGGCGAAAGCAAAACGGCGGACCGAAGTCCGCCGTTCTTGGTGCTGCCCGGCGTTGCTGCCGCCGGTTGATTCCACTCCACCGTGGTTGCTGACCCCGTCAGCGTGGCAATCAGGCCAGTTTGCTGAGGCGTGAAGCGGTGACGACGATGGTGTCGAGCCGGACCGCTGCCGGGTTGGTCAGGCGCGGTGCCGTGACCACGATGGCGTCGATTTTCTGCACGGCTTCCGGTGCGCGGGCGGCGGCCGGGTTGCTGGCGAAGACGCTGCCGGCGACGGCAAACAGGCAGATGGCGATCAGGCTGGTGTTGGCGATGTTGTCGATGTTGCGCATTTTGAATTCGGTTTTCATTTGCTTCTCCTTGGGGTCGGTGGTGGGTTTCGGTGCTGCGTTGTTGATGAACGGACTTTACGACTGGCGCCGCATGCGCTCAAACGGATTCCGACCAAACGGCCAAACCGGCGCATGAAACGTCATTTCCGGCCGGTTTCCGGCTGCGGCCCGCTGCGGCATGGCCTGCTGCTGCCGCCGTCATTTGCGCCAATCCGGCCGCCTGGGTTCTAATCGGAGCTGCCGTCCTCATCACGATTCGATCAAGGAGCCAGACATCATGATTAACTTCACCGTCAGTCGAGCCGCCGCCGCCGGGGTGCTGTCGCTATGCCTTGCCGTGCTGGCCGGTTGTGCCACGCCGGCGCCGCAGGAAGCCATCGGCCCCAATGACCCGGCCGCCATGAACGCGATTCGCCAGGCCTACATGAAGCTGGCCGAGCAGCGAACCTGGCGGATGCGCATGACCTCCGTGTCCGACAACAAGACCACGACCTCCAATGCGTCTTTCGTCCAGCCGGACCGCTTTCACCTGATTGCCGACCAGTTCGAGCAGATCTATGTCGGTGGCGCGGCCTATATGAAGACCGACGGCAAGTGGCAGAAGCTGCCGCTCAGCTTCGGCAACATGATCGAGCAATACCGCAAGGATCCCGCGCTGCTCGAAAGCAGCGTGCGCGGCGCAACCGTGGTCGGCAAGGACACGCTGGACGGCCGCCCGCACACCGTCTACCGCTATTACAGCAGCACCAAGATCGCCGGCGGGCTGGTCAGCGGCGGCGCCTGGAGCAAGCTGTGGGTCGATGGCAGCGGCCTGCCGCGCCGCATCGATTCGGAAAGTCGCGGGCAGGCGCTGGGCTTCAGCAGCACCTCGACCTCGACTGTGGTGTATTACGACTTCGGCGCCAGCATCCGCATCGTCGCGCCGCTGTAAGGCAAGCTGTCGCGCGGCGCCGCAGCCGCGCCGGAACACAAACCCCAGCACCGGCGGGCCTCTGCGGCCGAAAATGGCCTGCATGCCGCGCCAGTGCTGGGGTTTGGCTTTTTGCCACGCCCGTGGCGGCCTCGTATGGCCGCCCGCACCGTGCGCCGACAGGCACGCTGCGGCTCAGCGCCGATTTCCGGCGATTCATCGCATCGCCTTTCAGCCGTAATCCACGACCGGTATCATGTCCGAGTCAATTTACGGATGATCTGCCATGTACGAACAAAAAAAGCCGTCTGCCTTCCGCCGTTTCTTCTCCGGCATCTGGTCGGTCATCGACACCAGCCGCCGCGTGGTGTTGAACCTGATTTTCCTGCTGCTGCTGGTGCTGGTGATCGCCGCGATTTTTTCCGGCGCGCCGCCGCGGATCGAGGAAAAGACATCGCTGGTGCTCAACTTGAAGGGCCCGCTGGTCGAGCAGCGCTCGGGCAGCCCGCGTGACCGGCTGTTGAGCGAAATCGGCAGCGCCGCCGGCAACCAGACCCAGCTGCGCGATGTGCTGGCGGTGCTGGACACGGCAGCCAAGGACAGCCGCATCAGCAGCGTGGTGCTGATCCTGGATGAGTTTGGTGGTGGCGGCCTGGCGGCACTGCGCGAAGTCGCGGCCGCGCTGGAGCGCTTCAAGGCCGCCGGCAAACCGGTGGTGGCCTGGGGCGGCGATTTCAACCAGCGGCGCTATTTTCTGGCCGCTCATGCCAGCGAGGTGCTGCTGCACCCGATGGGCGGGGTGATGCTCGAAGGCTACGGCGGTTACCGCAACTATTACAAGGACGCGCTCGACCGGCTGGGGATCAATGCCAATGTGATCCGGGTCGGCACCTACAAGAATTTCGGCGAGCCGTTTTTCGCCAACGCGCCCTCCAAAGCGACGCTTGAATCCGAATCCTTCCTCTATACCGATCTGTGGAACACGTACACCGCGGCGGTCGAGAAGGCGCGCAAACTGCCGGCCGGCGCCATCAACCGCGACATCGATGCGCTGCCGCAGTCGTTCCTTGCGGTCGATGGCAGCCTGTCGAAGCTGGCGCTGGCAACCAAGCTGGTCGACAGCCTGAAGACCCAGGACCAGCTGCGCGACATGATGATCGAGCGCGGCGCGAAGGACGAACAGAACAAGACGTTCCGCCAGGTCAATTTCGAGTCCTACCTGGCAACGATCAAGACGCCGTTCAAGGGCGAGGCGGTTGGTGTGGTGGTGGCCGAAGGCGAAATCGGCGACGGCGATGCGCCACCCGGGCGCATCGGCGGCCGCTCGACCGCGGCGCTGATTCGCAAAGCGCGCAATGACGACGACATCAAGGCGCTGGTGCTGCGGGTGAATTCGCCCGGCGGCAGCGCGGTGGGTTCGGAGCTGATCCGGCGCGAACTGGAACTGACGCGCAAGGCCGGCAAGCCGGTGGTCGTGTCGATGGGCAACGTGGCGGCCTCCGGCGGCTACTGGATTTCGCTGGCGGCGGACGAGGTGATCGCCGACCCGGCCACCATCACCGGCTCGATCGGTGTGTTGGCCATGCTGCCGACCGGCGAAAAGGCGATGGAAAAATTGTCGATCGGCACCGGCGGCGTGACCACCACCTGGCTGGGCGGCGCCTATGACCCGCGCCGCGGCCTCGACCCGCGCATGGCGCAGATCGTGCAGGCGGCGATCGGCAACATCTACACCGACTTCAAGACCAAGGCAGCCGAGGCGCGCAAGACCACGCCGGAAAAAATCGATGAGGTGGCGCAAGGCCGGGTCTGGACCGGCAACCAGGCCAAGGAACGCGGCCTGGTGGATCGGCTGGGCAGCTTTACCGACGCCATCAAGTCGGCGTCCACGCGCGGCAAACTGGCCGACGATGCGCGCATCGTCTATATCGAAACCGATCGCAGCAGCTTCGAGCGCCTGCTGGAGCAGTTGGGCGGCAGCACCATGGCCGGTGTTGCGCGCGCCGCACTGGCGCAGGCGGTCTCCTCCGCGCTGCCGGACCTGACCCCGCCGGCCGCGGTCGCCGAGATGCACCGCGACCTGAACTGGCTGAAGGAAATCAGCGAGCGGGCCCGCACCGGCATCCCGTATGCCGCGGTGACGCACTGCCTGTGCGTGGTCGAGTAGGCCGCCTCAAATGCAAACGGGCCGCCAGCCGGCGGCCCGTCTCCCTAGCGTCGCATCAGGTGCGTGCCGCGGCAAAGCGGCCCGTCTCCTGCAGTTCCGCCGAGGTGGTGGCCAACTGCCCGGAGACGCCGTGAATGGTGATTTCGAAATCGGTCACGGCAAAAGTGCCGCTGCGTCCGTTGCTGCATGAGAAGTTGCCGCTGAATTTGCCCAGCTTGCCGGCTTGCGAGTACGCGCCCAGGTATTCGCAATTGACACCGGTGCCGTGCGTGCTCATGTACGCCTGCGTGCCGTCGATGTGCAACAACACATCGGCGCTGGCCTGCAGCGTGCCGACCGGTCCGCGACCGGGCAGGATCTGCCGAAGGTTGAACGAGCCGAGATAGTTGCCGGCAACGTAATGGCTCGCGAAGCTCATCCGCGTGACCTGCTTGTTCACCACCAGGCCGTCGACGGAATAGGAAAGTTTCAGGCGCTCCTTGTCGAGCGGCTCCAGCGACAACACGCCGACGCGCACCGGTGAGACCTGCGCGGGATCAAACACGCCGCCTTCCCAGGGTCCGCGGGTGCGGTAGAGCTCGGCGGCAAAAATCGGCAGCCCGGCGGCGGTATAGGCGGTAACCGGCGCAGTCGAGGCGAAATACCAGACCGGCTGCCGATTGGCGTCGTAGGTGAACAGCGTGATGACCGCGGTTTCGTCCTGCTGGATGATGTTCATGCCCCAGCCGGATTCGCCGGCATTCCACCACATGTCGGTAAAGGTGCCGGCCTGCGCGCTGCCCGAGAAACCGGCAAGCGCAGCGGCGGAAAAGAGGATGCGTGAGAAGAACTGTTTCATGAAAAAGTTGCCCTGATGGTGATGGTTCGATTGACGTCGACCGCGCGACAGGGTCCTGTCGCCAGCGCTAATTGAAACAGCGGACCGAAGTCCGCTGCGGGTTGCTGCTGCCTGATACCGCCTGCTATAAGCCGTTGCAGATGGCGAATTGCGTTTTCGATTCCGGGTGACGCGGCCGGAAAACCCGCGTCACCCCTTCACTGCCGCACTGCTTTGCTGCGTTACTGTACTCAACTGCTCAAAACTGCTTAACGCACCGGGTGACCGACCCGTCGAAGCCGGGCTTCAGGCGGCGCGCGCGCTGCGCGCAGGGGTCACGATCACGGTGTCGAGTTTGGCTGCCGGCAGCCGCTTGGCGGTGACGACGATGGCGTCCATTTTCTGCACCGCCGGTGCTGCTGCGGCGGTTGCGCTGGTGCTGGTGAACAGTGCGCTGGCCAGTGCAAACAGGCTGGCGGCGATGACGGCGGTGTTGGCGATGTTGTCTTTGTTGCTGCGGTTGAATTCGGTTTTCATTTGTTTCTCCTTGGGGTCGGTGGTGTGTTTTGCTGCGATGACCGGACTTTATCGAGCACCGCCAGAGCGTTCAAAGGCAATCCGACCAAACGCGCAAAATGCGTCGTGAAGTGCTGAAAGCAGCCCGCTTTCGGCGACGCGTGCGGCGCGGATGGTAGAGTTCGCGATCCGATTTCCAGTCACTTCCTGCTGCCGAAGACGATGCAAGTGATCACACAACTTCGCGAACTGACGCCGGTGCCGGCGCAGGCCGTGATCATCAATTGCGGCACCCGCTGGGTGAGTACGCTGGCGCTGCTCTCCACCTTGCGCCATGCCGGCTTGCCGGTGCTGGTGATCGATTGCGAATCGGCCGACGGCAGCGAACGTCACTTTCAATTGCTTTCCCGTCAGGCCGGCATAAAGTTCCACTGGCTGGCCTGGCCTTTGCGGCCGCACGGCGTGACGCTGGACCGCCTGTTCAGCGAAATCGCGGCCGACACGGTGCTGCTGGTGGATTCGGATGTCGACATTCGCGACGCCGGGTTGGTCGATGATATGTGCCGGTGCCTGCGCGAGCACGGTGATGCCTACGGCGCCGGATTCCTGCAGCCGGGTGCGTGGCTGGGCCCGCCGCAGCACCTGCTGCCGCCGCGCACCGGCTACTTCGCCGAACGGATGTGGATCCCGCTGGTGCTGCTGCGCACGGCACCGGTGCGCGAGGCAATTGTCGCCGGCGCCAGTTTCATGGCGCACCGGCCATTTCAGGAAGTCGCCGGCCATCCGCGCCTGTCGCGCCTGCTGGGCTATCGCTTCCGCCTGCCCGGGCTGCGGCATATCAGGTGGCCGCAGCCGGCGGCGCGCGGCGACTCGGCCGCGCTGTGGGTTGACGGCACCAGGCCGGCGTTTGTCGACTACGACACCGGTGCCGCGCTGCATGCGCGGCTGACGGTGAACGCGCGCCCGCTGGCAGCAATGCCGGTCGCGCGCTGGGGCGGCGTCCATCATTACCACGGCGTGACGCGCGCCCGGCTGGGCGGGGTGCTGCGTGCGGCAGCGGCGAAGCTGGGCATGGTGTCGAAGCAGTCGCAAGCCGAACCGCTGACGGCGGAGGAGGACGCGAAACAACGTCTTGCCGCGCAGTACGGCATCGACATTGCCAGCCTGGCCTGATGCGCCGGCCGCGGCGCGGCTTGCCCGTAGAATGTAGCGATGGAGTCGACCTTCAACATGCAGTCGCTGCTGGCGGTGTCGGTTGCGCTGGGTATCGGGCTGTTGATCGGCGCCGAACGCGAGCGGCGCAAGGGCAGCGGACCACAGCGCTCGCCGGCCGGCATTCGCACCTTTGCCGCCGCCTCGCTGACCGGCGCGGTCGCGATGCTGCTGGGTGCCGGCCTGCTGATGGCGGTGGCGGTGCTGCTGGTGGGCGCGTTCGCGCTGATCGCCTATCGCCGCACGTCGGTCGACGACCCCGGCATGACCACCGAGATCGCGCTGGTGCTGACCTGCCTGATCGGCGGGCTGGCGGTGCGCGAGCCGGCGCTGGCGGCGGCCCTGGGCGCGGCGCTGGCGGGCCTGCTGGCGGCGCGAGATCGCCTGCACCATTTTGTCCGCGGGGTGTTGAGCGAACGCGAGCTGCACGATGCGCTGCTGTTTGCCGGCGCGGCGCTGATTGCGCTGCCGCTGGCGCCAAACGAATTCATCGGCCCGTTCGACGCCATCAATCCCCACTCGCTGGTGGCCATTGTGGTGCTGGTGATGTCGGTCAGCGCGCTCGGCTACGTTGCGCTGCGTGTGCTCGGCCCGCGCTATGGCCTGCCGCTGGCCGGGCTGGCATCGGGATTCGTTTCCAGTTCGGCCACCATCCACGCCATGGGACGGCGTACGCGGGACGAACCGGAACTGATGCCGGGGCTGGTGGCGGGCGCAGTGCTGTCGTCGGTCGCGACGGTGGTGCAACTGGCGCTGGTTACAGCATATCTGGCGCCGACGCTGCTGGCGCAACTGGCCTGGTCGCTGCTGCTCGGCGGGGCGGTGGCCGTGCTGTATGGCGCCTGGTTTACCCTGCACGCCTTGCGCGCGCCCGATACGACGGCACGCGGCAGTGGCCGCGCCTTCGACCTGTACGCGGCACTGATGTTCGCCGGATTGATTGGCGCGGTGCTGACGGTTGCCGCGGCGCTCAATGCCTGGGCCGGAGATCGCGGGCTGCTGGCGACCACGGCGGTGGCCGGGTTGGCGGACGCGCATTCGGCGGCGGTGGCGGCGGCATCGATGGTGGCGGCGGGAACCATCCAGCCGTCGCTGGGCGTGGTGGCGGTGCTGACGGGGCTCAGCACCAATGCACTGGTCAAGGCGGCACTGTCGATTGCAGCCGGTGGCAGGGCCTATGCAATGCGCATCATTCCCGGGCTGGTGCTGATGATGGCTGCGGCATGGCTGGGCATCCTGCTCTGATCCGCGCCGTTGTAACGGGCCGCGGGCGGTGTATCTTGGCTTGGTGCAACCCCTGAAAGGCGGCGCAACCATGAGATCGAATTTTTACCTGCCAGGCATGGGTCGATTTGTCGCAATGCTGGCCGCGCTGTGGCTCGCGCTGTTGTCCGCGATGCCGTTGCCGGTTGCGGCGGCGACCGATCCGGGCGTGGACGAGATGGTCAATGCGCTGAGCCGCAAGCCGCCGGCGGACGTGCCCGCCGGCGGCGTGCGAATGCGCAGCCTGGGCGCGAAAAAGCCCGCGCCAGCGGCCGGCCTGTTGCAGCTGTCGGTGCAGTTCGAGTTTGCCTCGGCGACCATTGCCGCCGACAGCCGCAGCCTGCTGGCCCGGCTGGGTGAGGCAATGAACTCGCCGGCCCTGGCCGGGCGACGTTTTCGTATCGAAGGCCATACCGATGCCATTGGCGATGCCGCCGCCAACCTGCGCCTGTCGGAACGACGGGCGCAATCAGTGCGCCAGTTTCTTTCTGCGACGGCCGGTGTCGATGCAGCCCGTCTGGCGGCAGTCGGCAAGGGCAGCAGCGAGCCGGTCGATGGCAGCGATCCGCGTGCCGCCGTCAACCGGCGGGTGGTGGTGGTGGCGCTGGCCGAGTCAGCGGCCACGACCGCGGTGCCGGTACCCGTCGCCGACGCCGCGCCGGCCGGCACCGTCAGTCGCATCCAGGGCGATGCCACGCTGGTGCGCAATCGGGACTCCACTGCGCTCAGGCATGCGGCCGCGGTTCACGAGGGCGACACCATCACCACCGCGGCCGGTGCGTCGGTGCTGGTGGATCTCGCGGACGGCGCGCGACTGCTGGTGCGCGCCGGCACCACGGTGCAACTGAGCCGCATCGCCAATCGCGGTGCCCTCGATCAGCGGGCACACGCGATCGACCTGACGCTTGGCGCCATTCGCTATGTCACCGGCACGGTCGGCAGGTCGCGCCCGGACGCCGTCCGCTTCAAGACGCCGACCGCAACCATCGGCATCCGCGGCACCGATATCGAAATCGTCCACGCGCCCAAGTTGCGCAGCCTGCAAGGTTCCGGCACCTATGTGCGGGTCAACCGTGGAGAAATTGAATTGGGCGGCAACGATGGATCGCGGGTGACGCTGACGGTGAACGAACAGGCCTTTGCCGGCGCACCCGGGCCGAAAATGCGTGGTGGCGAACGGGTGCCGGCGGCAAGGAAACTCGATGCACCGGCGGCCGTCTTTGTCAGCGGCGACCTGGACGGGCAACTTGATCGGCCGTTGCCGTCCGCAAAGTGAAACTCCAGCGCTGGTGCGCCTTTCCGGCCGAAAATGGCTGGAAAGGCGCACCAGCGCTGGAGTTTGTCATTGTGGTCGCTGTTTTCGCCACGCGATTCGTGTCGCGTCAGCCAGGCCTTACGCGAGCGGACTCAGGGTCCGTGCATAGGTCGGCGGGCGGCGGTGCCGGGTGGCCTGCTCGTAGGCGTAGGCGATGCGAATCAGCGTCGCCTCGCTCCAGGCGCCGCCGACGAATGACACTCCCACCGGCAGGCCGCGGACAAAGCCGGCCGGTACGGTGATGTGCGGGTATCCGGCCACGGCGGCGGGCGAGGTAAAGCTGGCGCCACCCGGATCGCCGCGAATGAAGTCGGTCAACCCGGCCGGCGTACCGCTGGGCGCCAGCAGGGCATCGAGCCGGTGTTCCGTCAGCACCTGGTCGAGACCCTCGGCGCGCGAATAACGATGGTTGTTGGCCAGCGCATCGAGGTACTCCTTGCTGTCGAGCCCGCCCTTGGCTTCCGCGCGCAGGAAATACT
This sequence comes from uncultured Burkholderiales bacterium, assembly GCA_964417885.1. Lineage (GTDB taxonomy): Bacteria > Pseudomonadota > Gammaproteobacteria > Burkholderiales > Usitatibacteraceae > UKL13-2. The sequence goes on from CAYQKN010000063.1 coordinate 15,472, forward strand.
CCTGGCCGAAATACGGCATCTCGCGATCGCGGTTGCGCTCGTTGAAATCGATCAGGTCTTTCAGCCGGCTAAAGGCCGAGCCAGGCGCGAATTCGCGCAGATACTCCTGCATGTCTGCCTTCAGCTCGTATAACAGCACCTCGAGCTCGCTTTGGCCGTACTTGTTGGCATTGGGGACTTCCACCGGGTCGACCAGGATGGCGCCCTTTTCCTTGAGGATGGCCAGCGACTGTTCGACCACAGCGGAGGCGAGGTCATTGCGGCCGCCAAAGTTGGCCCGCACCACGCCGATGCGTGCGCCCTTCAGCCCGTCGACGTCGAGGAACCGGCTGTAGTCCTGCCGGCGCGTGTCAGCCTCGCGCGTGGCGGCATCGCGCGGGTCGGTGCCGGCCAGTACCGTCAGCAGGGCCGCGGCATCGGCAACGCTGCGGCACATCGGCCCGGCGGTATCCTGGGAATGCGACAGCGGGATGATGCCGTTGCGGCTGACCAGCCCCACCGTCGGCTTGAGCCCGACCAGTCCATTCATGTTCGACGGCGAGATGATCGAGCCGTCAGTCTCGGTGCCGACGGCAATGGTGGCCAGGCTGGCAGCGATGGCGGCGCCCGATCCGGAACTGGAGCCGCTGGTGTTGCGGTCCAGCGCATAGGGGTTGCGGGTCAGTCCGCCGCGCGCGCTCCAGCCGGAGGTGGAACGGGTCGAGCGCAGGTTGGCCCATTCGCTGAGATTGGTCTTGCCGAGAATCACGGCGCCAGCTTCGCGCAGGCGCGTGACGATGGCGGCGTCGCGCGGCGGACGGACGCCGACCAGCGCCAGCGAGCCGGCGGTGGTCTGCATCCGGTCGGCAGTGGCGATGTTGTCCTTGAGCAGCACCGGGATGCCGTGCAGCGGGCTGCGCGGCCCCGTCGCCTTGCGCTCCTTGTCGAGCGCGGCTGCAATCGCCAGCGCATCCGGATTGAGCTCGATGATCGAATTGATGCGCGGGCCGGATTGGTCGATCGCCTTGATGCGCGCCAGGTAGGCCTTTGCCAGCGACTGCGCGCTCAGCCTGCCGGATTGCATCGCCTGCTGCAATTCGGCCACACCGGTTTCGATCACCTCCACGCCACGATTGCGGCGGCCCGGCGGGCGGGCTGCTTCTGATTGCATGCTGGCTCCTGTGCCGGCACCGGCAATGCCGATGCGAATGAAGTCGCGGCGGTTCATGTTGGATTCACTCCGGGGTTGAGGGCTGTGACGAGTATAGCGAGGTGAATATTTGTAAAAACCGTCACCGATCATTGATTGCTTTGGCCGCAACACCTATATTTCCCCTCCGCCCACGCAGTCTGCGTGGCACAACAAGAAACGCGTATCCAGCTTGCCATGTCCAACAGCAACGCCGCAATTGCCAGGCTTTTCCTCGATCTGTCGCAAGTGGCGGATACGGTGCTGTATCCAACCGGGCGCAGCCGCGCCCTGGCTGCAAACCAGAAGCTCGGCGCAGGCCAGCGCGCCCTGCTGGAGCGCATCGACGGCTTTCGCTCGATCGACCAGTTGCTGTCCATGTCCGGTGACGTGGTCGGCGTTCACGCCACCCTCGGCAAATGGCTGGCGGAAGGCGTGGTCACCACAGATCCGGACGCAGCACGCGAGCAGGCGGTCGCCGCAGGCGCCGTTGCCAGCGCGGCCGAGCCTGTTGCCGCCAAATCCAGCGAACTTGACAGCGCCAAGCGGCTCTTGATGCTGGAAGCCAAGCTGCTGCTTGGTGCGGCTGCCGGCCGGCTGACGCCGCGCATTGCCGCCTGCGAATCGATCGAACAGGTCTACGACCTGATCGTCAAGTTCCAGGAGCATCTTGCCAAAACCGGCAAGGCTGATCCGGACGTGTTCCTGGATCGCCTTAGCAAAGGCCTCGCTGCGGTTCGCAACCAGCCGGCTGCCCGCGTCCGCGCCTCAGGCTGACGCCGTACCGTCGACGGTGGCAGGCCGCCGGCGGGCGGCATCGCCTTCGGCGCCTCGTGTTACATTGCCGCGCATTGCGATCGCGGAACCATGCGGCGGGGAGCCTGAAAATGTGGAATGCGTCAAAGCACTGCTGCGGCCTGGTCGCCGCGTTCATGTCCTGCGCCGCGCTGGCGCAACCGGCCGGCTTGTCGGTTGAGGATTTTTTTCGCCACCCGCAGTTCAGCAATTTGCGGCTGTCGCCAGACGGCGAGCACCTGGCCGCGACCGCGCCGATCGGCGGCCGGATGAATCTGGTGGTGATGGGTGTCAAGGATCGCAAGGCCGCCGCGCTGACCGGCGAGCAGCGCTTCGACATTGTCGACTTCCACTGGGCGAGCAATTCGCGACTGGTCTATTCGTTTGGCAACATCAACGAGCCATCGGGCTCGGACTTGCGGACCGGCGGCGGCCTGTTCGCCGTCGATCTCGACGGCAGGGAGCCGCGCACGCTGGCGCCGACGCTTGGTCAACAGATGGCACGCGGGGAAATGGTCGCGCGCAGCATGCGGTACGTCGGCCAGGCACCGGGCGCGCCGGATGAAATCATCGTTTCCGCCAACGAACGCAGTGCCGGGCAGTCCGACGTCTATCGTCTCAATACCCGCACCGGCCGCAAGGTCCTGCTGACCTACGAGAATCCCGGCGCGGTCTCGCAATGGGTGCTCGACCGGAACGGCGTGCCGCGCGCCGCCGTCTCCGGCGACGCGGAAAACAGCACCTTTGTCTGGTACCGCAGCGACGCCGAAGCGAAGTGGCAGCGGATCGGTGTGTCGCGCATCTTTGAGAAAAATTTCCTGCCGCTGGGCTTCGGCCATGACGGCACGTTCTATGTCATTTCCAATCTCGGCCGCGACAAGTATGCGATCTACACTTTCGATGTCGAAACCCGCAAACCGAAGGACCTGGTGTTCGAGCACCCGGATGTGGATGTCGGTGTCTCGGTGCGGGGGGTCGGCAGCGATGCCGGCAACCTGATCTTCGATCCGCGCAGCAGGAAGCTGGTGGGCATCCGCTACGAGGCCGACAAGCCCGGGGTGAAGTGGCTGGATGCGGAATGGGAAAAGCTGGCGGCGGAATTCAATCGAGCCCTGCCCGGCCAGCACCTGGTCTACTCACCGCCGGATTCATCGACGCGGATGGTGGTGCGCACCTATTCCGACCGGCAGTCCAGCACCTGGTACCTGTTCGACCAGGCAACGAAGAAGATGGAGTACATGCTGTCTTCGCGGCCATGGCTGAAGGAGACGCAGCTGGTCGACATGAAGCCGGTCCGATACACCGCGCGCGACGGACTGGAAATTCCCGCCTACCTGTTCCTGCCGCGCAACCATGACGGCAAGAAGCTGCCGCTGGTGGTGAACATCCATGGTGGCCCGCATGTCCGCGCCGACCGCTGGCATCTTGAAATGTGGGGGCCGATGGAAGCGCAGTTTCTCGCCTATCACGGCTACGCCGTGCTGTTGCCAAATTTCCGCATGACGCCCGGTTTTGGCCACAAGCTGTATACCGCGGGTGTGCGGCAGATCGGCAGGGCGATGCAGGAGGATATTGAGGACGGGGTCGATTACCTGGTGAAGCAGGGCATGGTCGATGACCGGCGCGTCTGTTTGTACGGCGCGAGCTACGGCGGCTACGCGACCCTGTGGGGACTGGCCAAGACGCCGGACAAATACGCCTGCGGGGTCGGTGCGCTGGTGGTGTCGGACCAGTATCTGCAAAACACCTCTACACGTACCGACTACACCGCCAGCAAGCGTGCCGTCCACTTCTGGGCAAGGATGGCGGGTGACCCTGCAACCGAACCTGATTTTCTGCGCGCGATCTCGCCCGCGTTTCACGCCGAAAAAATCAAGGCGCCGTTATTCATCATTTCCGGCGAGGCCGATCGCCGCACGCCGCTGGAACAGGCGGAGAAGATGCGCGACGCGATGCAGAAGGCCGGCCGGCAGCCGGAGTGGATGGTGAAGGCCGAGGAGGGACACGGTTTCGCCAAGCTGGAGAACCGCGTCGACATGTATTCAAAGATGCTGGCGTTTTTCAACAAGCACATTGGCGACCCGCGCTAGCTGTTTCGCGGCGGAACAAAGAAAACGGCGGACCGAGGTCCGCCGTTTTGCATGTTTTCAGAATGAAACTCCAGTACTGGTGCGGCTTGTGGCGGTTTTCCGGGCTGGAAACCCCACCAGTGCTGGAGTTTCAACCCTTGTTGATCGCTGCGTTCGCCTGTCTTTTCATGCCTTGCTCCCGCGTTCAGGTTGTCAATAGGTCGATGGCTTTGCGTGGATTACTTCAAGGCGACCAGGATGCGTGCATCGCGTGACGCGGTGACGATGATGGCGTCGAGCATGACAACTTTTTCGCGCTGGGCAGTGACGACGATCGGTTCCATCCGGTAAACAGCTTGCGGCTCGGCGCGCGCTTCATTGCTGGCAAACAGTGTGCCGACGATGCTGATCAGGGTGGCGGTCAATACGGCTGCGGTGGCGATGTTGTCTTTGTTACTGGGTTGGCGGTATTGCGTGTTCATGTTCATCTCCTTCGGTTTGGTTTCGGGTTGCTGCGTTGTTGATGTCGCCACTTTATTCAGGCGACCAGGGGTGCTCAACCGGATTGCGACGAAATCGCGAAATCGGCGCGCGAAGGGACAGAATTGCCATGTGTTTGGCTGGCGTGGCGAACGGAACAACGGGTGAGGGCTGCCCGGGAACGGGCGGAAACGTGACCGGGCGGCGAGCAGAATGCCGGCCGTCGGCGGGCATGTGCGTTGCCCGGCCACCATGCGGGCAGGCCGGCGTCAGGACGACGCCGGCGAGGGAACTTCGCGGCAGGCGCGCTACGGCATCTTCGCCATCACGACGTTCTTGAACCAGCGGTCGAGCATCAGTTTCTCGTATCGCAGCGATTCGCTGGCGGTGTAGGGATTGATCTGCTGCAGGTAGCTCATGTCGGCAATGCGCTCCTCACCGCGCTTGATCACCTGGCCATTGGACTCGACGGCAAAGCGAAGGCTGATGATGGGCCAGTC
>CAYQKN010000064.1:0-2246 GCA_964417885.1 uncultured Burkholderiales bacterium
TGAAGTTGATGGGCTATCCGGATGTGAAGGTGCAGGCGGGATAGCGCGGTGAGCGCATCGGTAACCGAGGCTGCCGGCGACGCCGCTGGCGACGTTCCCGGTTGCGCTGATTGGCAAACACAAGCACTGGCGCGCCTTTCCGGCCATTTTTGGCCTGGAAGCCGCACCAGTGCTGGTGTTTTGCCGTCCATGCGGCGGAAAATGCCGCTGGCGCGCATGATTTTTCGGCGCGTCGCCGCTGGTCCGCGACACCGTCACGCACGGCGGCTCAATGCCGTGTCTTGCCGCCACCATTGATACAGTTTTGGCTTTCATTGCGGAAGCCAACATGTTCGGGAAATTCCTCGCCGCCTGCCTGATCGGGCTGGGCATTGCCGGCAGTGCGGCGGCGGCGACGGTGCGGCCGATCCTGCTCGACGAAATCATCGACACCTCCGCCGTTGCGTTTCACGGCACCTGCATCGCCAACCGGGTCGAGCTTGACCCGGTGTCCGGTTTCATCGTCACCTATTCCACCTTCGCGGTCCGGGATGCCATCAAGGGTGCGCCGGCGGCCACGCATGTGATCAAGCAGATCGGCGGGACGTTGCCCGGCGGCGAATCCGGCATGATCGTGCGCGGGGTGCCGAAATTTGTCGTTGGCGAAGAGTATGTGCTGTTCCTCGCTGGCGTGTCGTCGATGGGTTTTTCGAGCCCGGTCGGCCTGGCGCAGGGCCGGTTCGCGGTGCAGGAGGGCAAGGCCGGCAAGACCGTCGCCAGCGGTCGTGACTTTCGCGAGCTGACAGCGCGCATGCCGCTGGCTGCGCTGCGTCAGCCGCTGGAAGACCGCAACGCATCGGCAAATGAACTCGGGCTGGAAGAATTCAAGCAACTGGTGCGCAGTCACGCCAGCCGGCACCCATGAAGTGGATGCCGCGATGGCTGCCGGCCATCCTGTTCACCTGTGCCGCGGCGGTCGCGCAGGCCGCCGGCCCGCAAGGCGTCTGCGCCAACGGCACGCCGATCAAGTTCCCCGGCACCGGCACCGTCAACCTGAATTACGATCTCGGCGGCCTCGGCACCCGCTCCAAAGCACAGGCGGATCTGTTCGTCACCAATTCGGTGGCGATCTGGACCAACGTCGGCACTTCTTCGGTGGTGATCGGGCGCGGCCCGGACATGCCGGTCGATGTGACCGTTGCAAATATCTCCACCTACTATCCCAACAATGCCGCCAATACCTCCGATGGACTCAATCCGGTGATCTACGACACCGATGGATCGATCATCGACGGCATCTTCGGTGTGGGCGCGAAAAACAACCTGCTCGGCTTCGCCACCGCGCGCTTCGCCAATTGCCAGTACACCGAAGGGGTTGCCTTTGTCAGCGGCTTCAAGCCGGTGTCCGATACCACGCTGGGCGTGGTGTTTGCCCACGAGATCGGCCACCTGCTCGGCCTCGATCACGCGCAACTCGACAACACGCAGGGCATCGCCTCGACGGCCAACCACCCGCTGATGTATCCGCTCGTCAATCGCGGGTCGGTGACGCTGCACGAAGACGACATCGCGTCGATCAGCCTGCTCTATCCGGATCCGACCCTGACCACGGTGTTTGGCCAGATCACCGGCACCTTTGTGCTCGCCGACGGCGTGACACCGGTGCGCGGCGCCAACCTGTGGGCCAGGGAAACCACCACCGGCAAGGTGACCAGCGTGGTGTCGGATTACCTGAAGCAGAACAGCGGCTTCTTCCGCATGCTGCTGCCGGCCGGCAGCTACACGCTGCACGCCGAAGCGGTGCAATCGAATTTCATTGCCGGCTCCAGCGTGGGTCCGTACGCGGAACTGAACACGGATGCCTCGTTCCAGCCGCCGCTTTACCCGGGTGGCATCGGTGGCGCGCCGATGGCCGCGGTCACGCTCGGCAACGGCACCCCGACCACGTTCCAGATCGCCGCGGCATGCACCGCCACGGTCACCTTCGGCATCAACGGCAGCGGCACGGTCGGCGGAAACTGCCCGGCCTTTACCGGCACGCTCCAGTTCACGGCGGCGACGGCGTCGGTCGGCGAAGCGGCCGGCAGCATCGCGGTGTCGGTATCGCGCGTCAACGGCAGCGACGGCGCCGCATCGGTGAATTATTCCACCGGCGGCATCTCGGCCACGGCGGGCGGCGATTTCACCGCACAGTCCGGCACGCTCAGCTGGGCGGCCGGCGACAGCGCGGCCAAGACGATCGTGGTGCCGATCATCAACGATGCATC
>CAYQKN010000064.1:2346-9386 GCA_964417885.1 uncultured Burkholderiales bacterium
TGCACCGTGGTCGCCGTCAATGCGCTGGGTGCGGGGACCGCATCGGCGGCGGTGCCGGTCACGCCCTCCGCCCTCGCGCCGCTGGCGCTGGTCGACGTGGTTTCCCGCAAGTTGCATGCGGGCGCGGGCGGCTTCGAGATCGGCATCGACACCACGCAGCCGCTCGACGGCCCGGTCACGGTTGAGCCGCGCTTCATCGGCAGCGGCCACACCCTGGTCTACCAGTTCAACGCACCGGTCAGCCTGCCGGCCACGGCCAGCGTCACCCCGCCGGGCGCGGCCACGGCAACCGTGGCGGCGGCTGCCGGTAACAAACTCACCGTCGCGTTGACCGGCGTGGCCGACAACCAGCGCCTCAGCATCACGCTCACGGGTGTCAACGGCGAAATGACAGTATTCCCGCTGTCGCTCGGGTTCCTGGTCGGCGACTTCAACAGCACGCGCGCGGTCACAGCCAGCGACATCAGTGGCGCCCGGGCACGCATCGGCAGCGCGATCAACGCGGCCAATTTTCGATTCGACGTGAACACATCGGGCGATATTGACCAGGCGGATATTTCCGCAGCCAAGCGGCGAGCAGGGCTGGTATTGCCGTAGCCGCGAAAGCCGGCAACAAACCGGACACCGGCGAGTTGGCGTTAGAATCTTTCCCATGCAAGTTCAACGAGGAAACGCCATGAACAAGTTCCTGTGTAGTGCCGCTGTGACCGGTTTGCTGGCAACGGCCGGCTGCGCGACGGTGGATCAAAACTACGTCGACGCCAAGCGGGCCGCCGCGGCGCGCGGCGAAGCGTCGCTGCTGACCGGCACCCGGCTGACCAAGCCGACTACCGAGCGGGTGGTGAAGTCGATCGGCAACAACGAATACAACGAGACCAACCTGCATACCTCGATCGGCAACGCGTCGGTATTCAAGGAAAAGACCAACTAGGAAACCGGTTCCGCTCAGCAATTGAGCGGCACCATCAACTCCACCCGTGGTGTGCGCCGGAAATCGATCGGCGGGATCCTGACCAGGCGGCCGTTGACCCGGATGTCGGGCAGTTCGGCGCGAACGTCACCGACCGGCTCTGCCGGCAACCTGATGCCGGTCCAGAATTCGCGCGGCAACCAGCGCTCACCGGCCCGCCGGTCGCTGCCGGTCATTGGCGCCAGCGCATCCAGGTGCTGTGCCGGCACCTCCCCGCTGCTGAACCCGGCGATATTCACGCGGGTGGCGGCGGTGCCCGGCGCGTAAACAAGCAGGATTGCCGGGGAAACCAGTTCAACGGTGCGGCCAGCCGGTATGTCAAACGCCAGCTCCAGCTGCGGCATGTCTTTCCGCGCATGCGGGTAGACCAGCAGGCCGCTGCGCAGCGTGACGCCATCGACCGCGTACTGCATCTTTCGCGTACCCAGGCAGTGACCGACTTTCAGCGTGCCGCCGGCCATTTCCGGCGTGTAGTCGGTGAGGGTGTAGAACGGCAGGCAGCCGGATACGAGCGGCAACAACAGCATCAAGCACGCCGCCGCGGCGCGGGGCATCGCTGTCGATCGGTCAGTGCTCATGCCATGTTCGCCTGCATCTCGATGTCATCCTCACCGGCTGCGTGACGCGGTGCGCATCGCCGCGCGGGACACGCCCATTGTGCCGATTTATTGGCGAGCTGGCTGGAGACCCGCGCGGCCAGGCGGCGCCGCGCCACATTACTCGTAGGCCAGTCCCGCGCTGGCGGTGGCGCGCGACTGCAGCGCGATCACCAGCGCGATCACGGCGAAGGTCAGGATGGCACCGGCCACCAGTTGCGCCAGCCCCGGCCAGGAAAACTGCATCGGCACCGCGATATGCAGCAGCATGCGCTCGCCGGCATCGAGCAGCGCGCGGCTGATGACCAGCGACAGCACGACCGCCGCGACCAGGCCCGCGCCAAGCACGCTGCCGGCCTCGATCAGCATCAGGCGGACCACGGCGCCGGGTGGCGCACCGATGGCGCGCAGGATCGCCAGTTCGCGGCGGCGGTCCAGCGTGTTGAAAATGGCCATGGCGCAGAGCGCAATCGCGCCCAGCAGCGCGACCGCGAAGGCGGTCAGCCGCATCGCGTCGCCCACCACCAGGAAATGCTCGATCAGTGAATCGCGCACCATCCCGGCCGAAATGATCTGTGCCGGCACCATGCCGGCGCGCATCAGCGCGCGGTCCAGTTCGTTGGCGGCGCCGGTCGCATCGGTGGCCACCAGTCGGACGCGGAGCGAGGCGCCTTTCGGCTGCGGCCCGGTGACGGCGGCGAAGGTGCGTGCGTTGGTATACGCCACCGGCGCGGCAATTTCCTCGACGATGCCGACCACCGTCACCGGCAGGCGCGTCTCGCCAAAGCCGAGCTCAACCGACGCACCTGCCGTCAGCAGCGGAAACCGGTCGGCGAGGAAGCGCGTCACCACGATCTCGTTGCCGCTGTCCGGGTCAATGTACCGGCCCTGCGCCAGCGGGGCAGTGAACATGCGCGTGTCATCCGGAAACGCCGCCAGCGTCGCGCTGCCGCCGGCCAGCGTCACCCGCGCCCGCTGCCACACCTCCGCCGCCGCCGTGACCAGCGTCGAGGCCGCGGCGCGCTGCAGGGCGGCGATATCATGCGGCTTGGCAAACAGCACCTCGATGTCATGCCCGCGGCGCGCCTGGTTGTTGTCGATGGCGGCGACGTAGCTGTCGAAGTTGGTGCGGGTGGTGAGCAGCAGTGCGCCGCCGCAGGCGAACGCCAGCACCACCATCGCTGCCCGCCACGGCCGCCGCCAGACATTGCGCAGCGCGAGACGGCTGCCGACCGCGAGTGCGCCGGACGGCAACCACAGTGCGCCGCGGATGGCGAGCGAGGGCGCCGCGATATGCGGCCCGCGCAAGGCGTCGATCACCGGCCGGCGGCAGGCCAGCAGGACCGGCAGCAGCATCGAAACCAGCATCAGCGTGGCGAAGAATGCCGCCGCCTGCAACGCCACCGCGACCGGTGCCGCGCGGGTATGGATTGTGATGTTGGTATAGCCGGCCTGGAAATCCGCCATCGCCAGGCCCAGCGCATTGCCTAGCGGCAGCGCCATCGCCAGGCTGGCCGCCAGCACGCCCGCCGCGCAGGCGAGGTAGAGCGGCAGAATGTGCCGGCGGCGTGCGCCCAGCGTCTTCATCACCGCCACCTGCGTCGTTTCGCGGCGCATCCAGGCCAGCGCGAAATAGCTCGTCAGCGCCGCCGCCAGCACCGCCGCCATCCAGCCAAACACCGCCAGCGCGCGCAGCATGGCCGTCATCAGTGCGTCATGCGGATGGGTGGCCCGGCGCGAATCGACCCGTAGCGGCGCCAGGCCGGCGGCGGTGAGTGCGGCGCGGATGTCGGCCCCCAGTTCCGCCGCGTCGCGTTCACTGCCCGGGGCCCGCATCGTCACCGTGACCTGGTCGAAACGTGCCGCGGGATGGAGCGCCTGTGCGGCCGCCGGCGTGCCGTAGCCGTACAGCGTCTGCTCCTGGGTGCTGGGCGCGATCGCCGGATCGAACACGTAGCCGGCCAGCGTCAGTGCGGCATCCTCGCCGGCCACGGTGCGCGCATTGATGCCGGCGCCCGGCTGGCGATTGAGCAGCGGCCGTGCCGAGCGCTCGATCAACAGCGCCGGTCGCGATGATGTGGTCACGCTGCCGTCGGCAAACACGCTGCCGACCGCCAGCGACATGGGATCGACCGCCATGCTCACGCGCAGTGGCAGCCATTTGCCGGGCGCGGTTTCGATCCGGGTGGTGAAGCCGCCGCGCAATTCGGCCGCCGCCACGCCCGGTGTGTGCCGGATCAGGTCCCGCGCTGTCGGCGTCGCGGTGTCGAACCAGAAGGTGAGGTCGGCCGGATGCGAACGCTCGAAGTTGTCCGGGATCTCGCGCTCGAGGATGGCGCGCGCGCCCTGCGCGCCGATCATGCCGGCGCCGCCGAGCACGATCGCGGCGACCATCGCCAGCCACTGCCAGCGATGCGCGCGCAGGTCGCCGCCGAGCTTGCGCCAGGCGACATTCATGCGCAGGCCCTGAGCGCGTCCGAGTCGGCGCTGACGCAGCCGTCGGCCAGCCGGATCACGCGGTCCGCACGGCCGGCCAGCGTGACATCGTGGGTGACCGCAATCACGGTCTTGCCTTCGTCCGCCAATGTGGCCAGCAGGGTTTCGATTTCGCCCGAGTTCACGCTGTCCAGGTTGCCGGTCGGCTCGTCGGCCAGCAGGATCGCCGGATCGTTGGCCAGTGCGCGGGCGATGGCGACGCGTTGCTGCTGGCCGCCGGACAGCGTATGCGGAAGCTTGCCGGCCTGGTCGGCCACGCCCACCCGTTCCAGCAGCGCCATCGCGCGCGGCGCCTGCAGCGGGCGCGGGAAGCGCGTGGTGTATTCCATCGCCAGCATCACGTTCTCGCAGGCGGTGAGGGTGGGCAGCAGCTGGAAGAACTGGAACACGATGCCGACCTGCTGTGCGCGCCACGCCGCCAGCGCCGATTCGCCCAGGCCGTGGATCGGACTGCCGGCACAATCAATGGTGCCGGTGGAAGCACGGTCGAGCCCGGCGATGAGATGGAGCAGGGTGGATTTGCCCGAACCGGACTTGCCGAGGATGGCGACAAACTGCCGCGGCGGAATGTCGAGATCGATCGCCTTCAGGGCGTGAAACGGCGGCTGTCCGCGCGCGGCAAAGGTGCGCGAAACGCCGCGCAGGGAAATCACCGGCGCGCTGTCCTGGGAAGAGGCGTTCATCGGCATCATCCCTTGTCGCCGGCGCCGTGGGCCTGCAGTTTGATCGCGAACAGGTCCGAGGCCAGCAGCCTGCCCTGGTCATCGAGGCGGATGTTGCGAATCTTCGCCTCGCCACGCTCGAAACGGAACTCGGCGCGGGCAACCCGGCTTGCCGCGCCGGCGGTCACCGACTGCACCTGGATGCGGGTCGGCCCGGGCATCTGTTCGATCGCCTGGCGCAACACGCTCAGCGGCGCGACGCCGTCGGGCAGGCCGTCGATCGTGTACTGCCGCGACACCAGCGGCTCCAGCCCCTTGGCATCGCGCGCCATCAACGCATCGGCATAAGCGTTCAGGAACGCCTCGACCGCGGCATCGCGCGCGCTGCCGCCGTCCCATCCGATCACCGCACGCTGCCGTGGCGGCAGCGCCTTGCGCGGCGCGGCGGGCTTGCCGTGGAACAGGTCCGCCAGTGAACTGGCGGCCACCTGGATCGGTGCAGACGGCTCAGCGGGCTGATCCGGTGACCAGGGGAACGCGGCCGCATTCAGGGCCAGAAACATCAGCATGGCGTGCATGGTTCATGTCCTTTTCACAATCGTGAGATAATCGAATAATAGCAAAAAATGATTGTAAAACGATAATTTATGATTGTTTTAAGAAAATGACATCCAATCAAACCTCGATTCGTCGCATGTGCGCCTGGCTTCGTGCCGTGGCTGCAATCTTTATCAGCGTGGTATTGCTGATCTACCTCGCGTCCTGGCTCGCACCCGCACACATGTTGCCGGTGCCACCACCACCGGCGACCACGGCCGGCATGGCCGCCGAGCGCGCCGCGGTGCCGCACATGCATGTGATGCGCATCCACCTGGCCGGCGTATCGTCGACCACGCTGGCGGCGCTGCATACCGAACAGCGCCTGATCCTTGCCAGCGCCAGCCTGCCGTACCTGCTGTTCCTGGTGCTGGCGTTCTACCGCCTGGACCGCCTGCTGGCCGCGTTTGCGCTCGGCGAATATTTTGAACGCCGGACGGTGGGCCACCTGCGCGCGTTTTCCGGCTTCCTGCTGCTGGCGAAATTGCTCGCGCTGGCCGCCATGCACCTGCGCGGCGCGATGGTGGCGCACATGACCGATGGCGTGCAACGCACCACCAGCCTCAATCTGTCGAACGACGACATGGCGGTGCTGCTGATGTGCGGGCTGTTTTTCGTGGTCGCGAAAATGATGGAAGAGGGCCGCCGCCTGGCCGAAGAAAATCGGGAGTTCGTCTAGTGGCCATCATCGTCAACCTCGACGTCGTGCTGGCGCAGCGCAAGATGAAGTCAAAGGACCTGGCCGCCGCGGTCGGCATCACCGAACAGAATCTGTCACTGCTGAAGTCGGGCAAGGTCAAGGGCATCCGCTTTTCCACGCTGGAAGCGATTTGCCTGCATCTCGACTGCCAGCCGGGCGAACTGCTGGAGTACCGGCGCGGCGAGTGAGTCCGGGCGAGCCTGGCCATTGCCGGCGTCGCCATGCCGGCAATGTGGCGGTTGGCCGGCAGGGGTGAAGATGCAGCAATCGCCCCCGCTGCCGGCCATCAGGCCGCCGCCGGCCGCATACCCCGCGGCGGCAACAGCGGCTTGGTCATCTTCACCAGGTGCAGGGGTTGCAGCGCGCGTTCCGGCACCGGGAACGGCAACACATCGCAGGCGGCAAAGCCCAGCGTTGCGTAGATCGGAAACAGGTCTTCGCGCACATTGACGACGGTGATGTCGAGAAAATTGCAGCCGCCCTCGCGGCACTGCTGCTCGACCGCCGCCAGCAGCTTGCGCGCGAGTCCCTGCCCCTGCGCATCGGGATCCACCGCCAGCAGCCCCAGGTAGCCGCGCCCCTGTTCCATCGAGCAGAACACCGAGCCAAGCAGCCGGCTGCGATCGGCGCAATCGTCGATGACGAAAAACACGCCGGCGACAAAACGCTGGCGGATGTCGGCGACATCGGTGCGATCGCCGCTTACGCAAAACCGCTCGCTGACAAACGCGCGGTTGGTGACCGCGACGATGGCGTCGAGGTCGGTGAGGCTGGCGCGGCGAACGGGAGATACGGTGGTTTGGTCGGCGGGCAGGGTCATGGGCACTGGAGCAGGTGGGAATGTTCGACCGATACTTGTCCGCAACAAGCGCACGGTGGCGAAATGGGACTCTAGCACTGGCGCTGGCGGCTCGCGGCTAGCGTTGTCGCGCGACCCCAGCGATCGCCTGGCGAGCGCACGTAGTTCGCCACCACGTAGCGCCACGGAATGGCGAGCGGAAAAATGACCAGGCCCATCA
>CAYQKN010000064.1:9486-13593 GCA_964417885.1 uncultured Burkholderiales bacterium
TTCGCCACCACGTAGCGCCACGGAATGGCGAGCGGAAAAATGACCAGGCCCATCAGGCAGGCGAAGATCGTTTCCCTGGTAGTGGCGTCCAGTTGATTGGCCGACCACAGTGGCAGGGCAAAGGCGACCAGCCAGATCGACTTCCACAGCAGTTCGAACAACAGCAGCGGCAGCATCTTCAACGGATAGCGAATACCCAATGCTGCCAACAGCGAGACCGTGGCCAGCATGCTGGCCACGACGCCATCCATCAGTTCGACCGGCCGCGCGTGGTGGATCACGCCGGGCCAGACGTTGATGGCAAGCCCCAGCAGGATCAGCAGGTAGGTGGCGCGCATCACCAGCAGGCGCAAGGTCGATGGTTCGGTGGACATGGTGCGGCTCCCTTGGGTTAAGTAACCCGCACTGTGCGCCAGCGGCCGGGCGATGCACAGACGCCTGTGACCGGGCGCGATCCACCGGCGTGAGGCGCGGCTGGCGGTGACAGGCAACGAGCGGCCACCGCACCGATACGTCCTGTGCCGGCTCAGGACCCCGAACAGCATGGCGAGCGCGATTCCACTATGCTTGCCACACCACTGCCGCAGTCAGGCAGCGACATCGCCAATCAACCCAGGGAGGGTTCAACGGCATGCAACAGATTCTTCGATTGCCTGGCATGGTGCTGGCGGCTTGCCTGATTGCCGCATCCGCGCCGACGCTCGCTCTCGAGCCGCCCGCCTGGGCATATCCGTTCAATCCGCCGGACTACCAGCCGCCGCCCGACGATGGCGTCGCGCGCCGTGTCCCCGGCAGCGAGGTCACCTACCCGCTGGGCCAGACGCGAAATCCGTTCTTCGCCCCCGACTGGCACCCCGGCGAGCATCCGCCGATGCCCGCCATCGTCGCGCAGGGGCGCCGGCCCGACACCCTGGCCTGCGGCTTCTGCCACCGCGCCACCGGTTCGGGCGGGCCGGAGAACGCCAACATCACCGGCCTGCCGTTTGATTACATCGTGCAGCAGTTGCGCGATTACCGTTCGGGCGCGCGCAGCACCGCGATGCCGCAGCGCCTGCCACAGAAGTTCATGATCTCGGCGTCGAAGAATCTCACCGATGACGAGATCCGGCAGGCCGCCGCCTACTTTTCCGCGCTCAAGCCGCGCCGCAGCATCCGCGTGATCGAGACCGACAGCGTGCCGCGGCCGGTGGTCGTCAACTGGACCTGGGTCGATCCCGCAAGCGGCGTGCGCGAGCCGATCGGCAGGCGCATCGTCGAAGTGCCCGAGCACCTGGAGCGATTTGAACTTCGCGATCCGCGCGCGACCTTCATCGCCTACGTGCCGCCGGGCAGCCTCGCGCGCGGCGAGGCGCTGGTCAGCGGCAAGCGGCCGGACCTGGTGTCGGCCTGCGCATCCTGCCATGGTGCAGACCTGCGGGGCATGACCGTTGCGCCGCCGATCGCCGGCCGCTCGGCTTCGTACGCGATGCGGCAGCTATACGAATTCAAAAGCGGGCTGCGCACGGCCGGCAACGCGGCGCTGATGCGGCCGGTGCTGGAAAAACTCGATGGCGATGACCTGCTGGCGATCGTCGCCTACCTGGCTTCGCTGGCACCGTAATAGCCGGGTCGGCGGACGGACTATTTGCGCAGGCATGATCGATCGCCGCCCGCGCCACGCTGGCTTCGCCGCCACCGGCCTCAGGCGGCGGGCGTGCCGGTGCGCGTGAAGTCCATCACCCAGTTGGTCTCCCAGGATGCACCGCCGTCAATGGAGAACGCCTGCTGCCAGCAGCAGCGGTCGGCTGTGATGCCGGTCCAGAGAAAGCGCACGCGGATCGGCCGGCCGTCGAACAGCTCGTCGGCGTAGAACGTGCCCGTGCCAGCCTCGAAGCTGCCGCGCATCGGCGTGTCGATATGGTGCGGGTGGCGGCCGTCCAGCCACCAGATCGCCCACAGCCGGGTGTGAGGGTCGAACGAGCGCAGTGTCACCGCCCGGTACGGTCCGTCCGGCAGTTCCAGTACGTTGTCGTCGACGTTCACCCGGCCCTGCATCAACTTCTGCATGCTGGACGATCCGGTGAATTCGTCCCAGCTGGTGCAGACGGCCAGACGGCGCTGCAGGCGGCGGTGTTTCACCGCCCATTGGCCGGCGAGGAAATTGAAGTCGGCGGCAGACGAGGTGGCGCTTGCCGTGCTCATGCCGGCACCCGGCTTGTGACGCTGTTTTCTGTCCGGGCATTTGCCTGCGGTAGCCGGCGGCCAGGTTCGGGGTGGATCTGATGCATTTGCGCGCTCCAATGGCGGTGGGTCAAGGCCTGCACTATAGGCGGGTAATCCTGACAACTCATGGCAAGAATTAGCGGTTAAGATGCCGGCATGCGAGCGAGCCGCATCCTGTCGATCCTGATCCTGCTACAGGCCCGCGGCCGCATTACCGCCGAGGCGCTGGCCGAGGAGTTCGACGTATCGGTGCGTACCGTGTATCGCGACGTGGACGCGCTGGGCGCGGCCGGCATTCCGGTGCAGAGCGATCGCGGACCCGGCGGCGGCTTTCACCTGCTCGACGGCTACCGCACCCGCCTGACCGGCCTGGCCGCCGACGAAGCCGAAGCGATGTTGCTGATGGGCATGCCGGCACAGGCGGCCGCGCTGGGCCTGGGGCCGGCAGCGGTTCAGGCGCGCGGCAAACTGATGGCGGCATTGCCCGCCGGGCTGGGCGAGGGCGCGGGCCGCATGGGCGCGCGCTTTCATCTCGACCCGGTCGACTGGTATCGCGCCGCCGAACCGGTGGAACACCTGCCGGCGCTGGCACGCGCGGTGCTGGATCAGCGCATGGTGACAATGCGCTACGAAAGCTGGACCAGTACCCGCGACTGGCTGGTCGAGCCGCTGGGCATCGTGCTCAAGGCTGGCGCCTGGTATCTGGTGGCACGTAGCCGCGGCAAGCTGCGCACCTTCAAGGTTTCCAGCGTACGCGCGATGCGGCTGCAGGACACGAGCTTCAAGCGCCCCGACACCTTTGACCTCGCGGCGCACTGGCGCGAATCACTGGCACGTTTCGAGGCCGGGCTGCGCCCGGGCAGGGCCAGCCTGCGCGCGACGCCGACGGGACTGAAGCGACTGGCGGCGCTGGGCGAGTTTGCGGCGCAGGCGGTGAGCGAGGCCGGCGCCGCCGACAGGCATGGCTGGGCGGCGGTCGAACTGCCGATCGAGAACACGGAACAGGCCGCGCTGATGCTGCTGGGCGTCGGTCCGGAGGTAAACGTGCTGGCGCCCGCCGCATTGCGCACGCGCCTGCGTGACTTGGCCACCCAGGTGGCCAGGCATGCGGGCAGGCGCTGAGGCGGTCTGCAACGTGACGCGCAGCCGCCGCCGGGCCGGTCGCCAATCGCGAACCGTTCAGCGCCCGGCTCAGCCGCCGCGCCGTGCCGCCTTCTCTGCTGTCGCGGTGACCGCGGACTCCTGCCGGTTGCAAGCCAGGCAAACATAGCGCTGCTCAAAATACTCGATCATTCCCGGGAACGATCCCTGTCCCGGCGCGGAGCTGGAAACAATGCTGGAAATCTCCCGCTCCACTTCCGCCGTCACATCAGCCTTGCAGCGCTGGCATTGATACATTTCTGCTCTCCTTGAAAATTGACCTGCGCGCGGTGCTGACGCGGAAACGGGGGCCGCGGCAAGAATAGCAGCAGGCGCGCCGCCATGGGCCCGGTGCGGTATCCGCGGCACGAGAGCGCGCCACGCCGGCGCCGTTCATTCCCACCGTTCTGCAGTTCGTCACTGCCGGGTTGGCAGGCAAGGATGCGGTGGCTATTCTGAAAATGTATCGTTCCGTCCCCAAGGTGCATTGATGAACATCCGCCGACTGATCGCCCCTGTCCTGCTC
Source organism: uncultured Burkholderiales bacterium (assembly GCA_964417885.1). Taxonomy (GTDB): domain Bacteria; phylum Pseudomonadota; class Gammaproteobacteria; order Burkholderiales; family Usitatibacteraceae; genus UKL13-2. Next base: position 13,355 of record CAYQKN010000064.1, read on the forward strand.
GCCATGATGGCCGGCAACTCGCTCGCCCAGGCTACCACCGAGGCTGACCGGCGCCGGGAAGACATCGCCCAATACTGGCGCGACTTCCTTGACCGGGATCGCGCCTATTCTGTTGCCGCGCGGCGCGAGGCCGAACAGCGGCTGGCCGAGCTCGAAAAGGGCGCCGGCTCGATTGACCAGGCGGCGTTTGAGCTGACGCTGGCGCGCATCACCGCGCTGGCCGACAACGGCCACAGCAT
>CAYQKN010000064.1:13693-16551 GCA_964417885.1 uncultured Burkholderiales bacterium
CGTTTGAGCTGACGCTGGCGCGCATCACCGCGCTGGCCGACAACGGCCACAGCATGAGTTTCGCTGCGCCGCGGTCACGCCGCTACGAGCGGGTGGATATCCGCCTGGTGCCGTTCGGCGAGGAGTTCTTCGTGCTGCGCGCCAAGGTGGAGAATGCCGACCTGCTTGGTGCGCGGCTGATTGCCATCGACGGCGTGCCGATGGCAACGCTGCGCCAGGCATTCCGCTCGCTGACGGGCGGCACGCCGGCCTGGCGCGATCGCGCGGCGCCATTTTTCCTCGAGAGCCCGCCGCAGTTGCGTGCGCTCGGCATCGGCAAGGGCAGCGGTGCACCGGTTTACGCCTTTGTCACCAGCGACGGCAAGACGCTCGAACGGAGTTTCAGTGTCTCGCCGGCGGGTGCCGATCGCGTCGGCGGCAATGCCACCCGATGGATGTTCCCGGTGCTGGCCCCGCTTGAGGATCGCGCCTGGCGCACCCTGATCGAGGCCGATCGCGCACCGTGGGCCTTGCAGGAGCCGGTTGCCCGCTTCCGCTGGCGCCATGATGCCGGCCTCGATGCGGTGGTGATGGACATGCGCCAGAGCAGCAACAGCGCGAACGAGAAACTGAAGGATTTCTTTGACGGCGTCGAGAAAATGATCGGTGACACGAAGCCGGCGAACCTGGTGCTGGACCTGCGCATCAACGGCGGCGGCGACCTGACCACCACGCGCGACTTTGCCGAGCGCCTGCCGACGCTGGTGAAAGGCCGCATCTTCGTGCTGACCAGCCCGTGGACGTTTTCAGCGGCGATCTCGACGCTGGGCTACCTGAAGCAGGCGGCGCCAGAACGGGTGACGATTGTCGGCGAGCCGGTCGGCGATACGCTCAACTTTTTCGCCGAGGGCAAGTCGGTCATGCTGAAGCACTCAAAGGAGTACGTGCTCCATGCGACCGAGCGCCACGACTATCGGTACGGCTGCCGCAACCATGACGACTGCCATCGCCCGGTGGTGACGCGGCCGATCGCGGTGCCGTCGCTTGACCCGGACATCGCAGCACCATGGACAATCGAGGCCTACCGCGCCGCGCGCGATCCGGCGATGGAGGCCGTGGCCGCAGCGCTGGCAGCGAAGAAATAGGCGCTGATCGCGGCCTGCACCACGCGTCCGGCCGCGTGCCGGATTGGCGTCACTGTTTGTCAGCCAGGATTCTGACGTTTGCATACAGGCCATCGGCCGAGTCCACAAACAGGCCGACCGAACGCTTCGCCCGACTTGCGGCGAGACGGGCGACGGCGAGGGTCGGTTGCGTGGCGCCGTTGACGAACACCCGCACCTGGTCGCGGGTCACTTCAATCCGGGCGCGAAACCAGCCATCCGGGTCCGGCACGGGACTGACTGCATTTTCAAACTGGCCGGTGCGATCCTTGCGCAGCTTCTCCCAGGTGTTCGCCGGCCACGAAATGTACTGCACCGCGCGTTCGCGGAACTCACCTTCGGCTTTGAAATTGAACGGGCGGAAATAGACCGCTTCGAAGTTCTTGTCGTCGATCACGTTGAATGCCGCGCCGAGGAAGCTTCGTCCGCGCACGTTCTTGCCCTTCAGTTCCAGCTCGATCACCCCGGTCTCGAAATCGACGCCCACGGGCAGGGCCAGCCCGACGATACCGTTGGCCGAATCGCCGGTCGCCTTCAGGGAAACGGCGCGCCGGCCATCCTGCTCGACGGCAGCGGCCACCAGGTTGACATTCTTCCACCGTCTCGCATCGTTGATCGCAGCAAGATCGGGCAGCAGCGCCTGTTGGCTCGCCAGCCCCGGTTCAGGAGCGGGACTGGCCTGTCTGATGGCGCCGGCCGGCGGTGAAAAAACCGCATCGCCCAGTTCGACGTTTACCTTGAGTGCGTTGATGCTGGCCCGGAAGGTGCCGTCAGCCGAAGAAGTCCAGACTGGGTGGCGAATGCCGTTCAATTCGTATTTCCACGGTCCCGCCAGCGATCCCCGTTCGTCATCATGCGCACCATAGGCAAAAGGCTCGCCCGCGGAATTGAGCCGGTACCAGGCGATGCGTTTGCCGCCCTCATGAACCTGCAGCCGGCCGTCGCCTGCCAGCGATACGCTGATCGCCGGGTCGCGCTTGGCGATGCGGGCAATGGTGCGATAGACGTGCGCGGCATACCAGCGCAAGTCTTCCGCGCGCACCGGCGCAGGCACCTCGGCAATGGCGCCGTCGCGCGTGAGCCGCCAGTCCCGGTCGCCATCGATTGCGCGGGCAACGCGGAGCCCGGGTGCGGTTGTGTCGATGCGAAATCGCGGGCGCTCGAAGTCCATGGTGATGACGCCGCGCACTTCGGTCGGGTCATCGACGCGAAATTGCTGGGCATCGTGAACGGTATTTCGTACCGCGGCCCAATTGGCGCGTCCGCCGACAGCACGCAGCATCTTTTCCGCAAGCACCTCAGCCTCGGTCGCCATGGCGACGCCCGTCGCCGCATTGAAAAAGACGAGTGCCGCGCAGCCGAGCCGGAAAGCCGCGGGCGGAAACGGCGTGAGACGGTCGAGAATGAACATGCGCCACCAGGTTGATCGAAGACAGCGGCAATTCTTCCACGTCAGGCGGCAACGGTTTGTAACGGTCTGTCGTGCCATGGTGGCTGGAACAAGCACCCATTGCCGTTGGTTGCTGCCGGTTGTTCGAATCGTGAGCAATTGGCGGAAGCATGCAGCGCCGGCAGCCTGTGCGCGTCCGCAATTGCGCTGACTGCTCGCGCAACGTCAAACGATGCCGCGTTTTGCTGGTCCACGTTCGCGATCACATCACCACGGCAGCGCTGACGCAGGGATATTTCGGTTCACCTGGAACGTTGTTGGCGGAA
>CAYQKN010000064.1:16651-20475 GCA_964417885.1 uncultured Burkholderiales bacterium
CCGGCAAGTCGCAATGTGCCGCAGCGATGAGTCGACAGCTGCGGTAGTATTGCCCAACGCCCCGACGCCTTCCCTCGTTCCCGTCCAGAATGTTTTTCCCGACATGAAGCTCCGCGTGCACCGCACTGATGGCCGTACCGGCTCATATCTACAGCAAGACGCGCGGCGCGCCGAAGTGCTGTCGAAGCGATTCGACCCGCAGACCCTGTTCACTTCCGGCCCGATCATGATTGGCGTGTTGAATCCGTTCACCCTCCTGAATGCCGACGAAGTGTGCTGGGTCGAGGTGCTGACCGACATGGCGCTGGATGTGCGTACGCCTGAATATATCGATTCGATCGACAAGCTTGCGGGTGAGGCCGAATACAAGGAAATCCTCGCGCGCCAATGGTTGCGCTGGACCAGCCAGTCGCAGGACCAGGAAGGCGATCTTCTGGAGGCGCTGGTTGAGCTCTCATTCCGTGGTGGCGACCTGACCTACCTGCATGTGAAAGGCTGGGTGACAAAGTCGCGATCCCTGCCAGAGCAGATTTTCGGCGTGCCCGCGATTGCGGCGCGGATCGCCGGCGGTGGTGCGATTTACATCAATCCGAAGACGGTCGTGCGGGCGCGGGTCTACCACAGCATGGGGCAGTTGGAATATCCGACGGGATTGTGGTTTGCCGAGGCGGAAGATTTCTGATGCCGCTGTCAGTCAAGGCGTGATTGACCGGCTGCGGCAATGACGGTATTTCGCGCAAAGCGCTAGCGAAGCGTCTTCTTCGCCAGGTGGTAGTAATCGTTGAAATCTTCCGGCGACGACATCGCGCTGGGGCAGGTGCGTGCACCCCAGGCGCCCAGCACCCACTGCATGCGGCCGCCGTTGAAGTGCGCGTTGCCGGCCTTCGCCATCAGTTCTCCGCTGGTGCGGTCGATCACCGTGGTCTGTAAAAGGCTGGTGTGGCTGAAAGGTTGCGATGACTCCTCACGCACCTCGAAACGCGCCGTGATCGCCGGAATCTCGGTGGTGATGATGCCGGCGGTGGTGCGGCTGAGGTCCTTGTCCGTCGCCACGTCGCTGCTGCGCTGGTAGCGCACCCAGGCGCCGCGCCGGTAAATGCTCGGCGCCTCGATCCACGAGAAACCTTCGTCGTGCAGGTAGCGCATGCCGAAGCTGTTCGAGGTGCCGGAATTGAGGAACACGCCATCCGCCATCGCCTTGCGCAAGATGACGGGCTTGCCTTCACCGTTGCACACGCCGATGAATTCCGCCCGGTCCCACAGCCAGACCGCGGCCACCGGCAGCAACACGATCGCCATCGCCCACATGACCGCCCCGCGCAGTCGCGCGCGACGCAGCAACCACGCCAGCGCAGCGATCAGCGCCAGCAGAATGAGGGGAGCCAACGCCGCCCAGATCAGGCCGATGAGCATCATCTGTTCATTTTGCACGGGCGCGGGCAGGTGCGTTCGGAGGTTCTGCCGCCAATTGCTGTCGCCGATTGCACCGTACGAGTTACTTGCGAGCCTGGGCCGCGGACTTGTTCAGCGCCGCTGCGGCGCGAATCAATTGCGTGAAAGCATCCTCGTCGATTTCATCGTCCTCATGTATGTCGATCGCGCGCCGGACATTGCCTTCAAGGCTTGAGTTGAATAGTCCAGACGGGTCCTTGAGCGAGGCACCCTTGGCAAACGTCAGTTTCACCACTTTCCTGTAGGTCTCGCCGGTGCAGATGATTCCGTCGTGAGACCAGACCGGAACGCTCCACTTCCACTCTTCAACCACGCCAGGATCAGCCTGTTTGATCAGCGCGCGGACACGGGCAAGCGCCTTGCCACGCCAGTCGCCCAGTTCCGCGATCCGCGCGTCGATCAGGCGCGAAGGGGTTTCGCCCGGGGGCGTTGCGATTTTCTTCATGGCGATTGCACCTCATTCGGCGGGTTTCCGAACTGGTGATATTACCAATCGTGCGCGCGGGACGGAGCCAGGTCAGTCAGCGTGGCAAGGCCGGCAGGTCGTGTTCGTTGCCGGGGTCGCAGGCTGGCGCGGCCGCGAGTCCCCGGGGTGCGTCACGCGTCGGCTAGTAAATCGTTACATTCGCCTGTTTCACCAGCTTCGCGAACTTCTCGGTTTCATCCTTGATTTGCCTGGCCATCTGCTCGGGTGTGTCGCCGATCGGCTCCGCGCCGATCTCGGCCATGCGCTTGCGGAAATCCGCGGACTGGATCACCTTGACCATCTCGGCACTGAGCTTCGCCACGATCTCCTTCGGTGTGGCGACCGGGGCCAGCACGCCGAACCAGGTGCCGATGTTGAAGCCGCTGAGCCCGGCTTCATTCAACGTCGGCACATCGGGCAGTGCCCCGGAACGCGAGCCGGTGGTGACGGCCAGCGCGCGCAGCTTGCCGGCCTTGATGTGCGGAAGCACCGGCGTCACGGTGTCGAACGACATCGTGATCTGTCCGCCCAGCAGGTCGGTGGTCAGCGGCCCGCTACCCTTGTATGGCACGTGCAGGATCTGCGCGCCGGTGGCGTTCTCGAACTGGGTGCCGATCAGGTGCTGTGCGGTGCCGTTGCCATTGGAGCCATACGAAAACTTGCCCGGCTGCGCCTTGGCCGCGGCCACCAGTTCCGCCACGTTCCTGGCCGGATTGCTGCTGTTGACCACCAGCACGTTGGGCACCAGGGCGATGGTGGTGATCGGCGCCAGATCTTTCTGGAAGTCGTAGGGCAGCTTCTTGTACACACTGGTCGCGATGGTGTGATGCACCGCACCCACCAGCAGCGTGTAACCGTCGGGTCTGGCTTTGGCGACATAGTCGGCGCCGATCGTGGCGCCTGCGCCCGGCTTGCTCTCGACGATCACCGGCTGTCCCATGCTCTGCGACAGTTTCTCTCCCAGCGCGCGCGCCAGCACGTCGGTGGTGCCGCCCGGCGGGAAGGGCACGATCAGCGTGATCGGCTTGCTGGGGTAAGCCTGCGCATGCAACTGGCCGGCTGCACCGGACAAGGCCAGCGCCGCCGCGATGAAAACATTGAGACTGGGTTTCCAGTTGAATTTCATTTTTCTTCTCCTCTTTGAAAATTGGTTGTCAGGCGGCCTTGCGCTGCGCGGCAAGCGCATCGCAAACCGCGGCCGTCACCATTTCGGTGGTTGCTTTCCCGCCCAGGTCGCCGGTATGCAGCGCCGGATTCGCGGTGACACTTTCGATGACGCGCATCAACTGGTCGGCTGCGGCTTGTTCGCCCAGGTGTTCGAGCATCATCACGACCGACCAGAAGGTGCCGATGGGATTGGCGAGGCCCTTGCCCATGATGTCGAAAGCCGAACCGTGGATCGGTTCAAACATCGACGGATAGCGCCGCTCGGGATCGAGATTGGCGGTCGGCGCGATGCCGAGGCTGCCGGCCAGCGCGGCGGCCAGGTCGGAGAGCACGTCCGCGTGCAGGTTGGTGGCGACGATGGTGTCCAGGCTTGCGGGGCGGTTCACCATGCGCGCGGTGGCGGCATCGACCAGCTCCTTGTCCCAACGCACATCGGGAAATTCCTTGGACACCTGCAGCGCGATCTCGTCCCACATCACCATCGCGTGACGTTGCGCATTGCTTTTGGTGATCACCGTCAGCAGCTTGCGTGGCCGCGAGCGCGCGAGCCGGAACGCGAAGCGCAGCACCCGCTCGACCCCGGCACGCGTCATGATCGACATATCGGTGGCGACTTCGATCGGGTGGCCCTGGTGCACGCGGCCGCCGACACCGGCGTACTCGCCCTCGGAGTTTTCGCGCACGATGACCCAGTTCAAGTCCTCTGGCCTGCAGCGCTTCAGCGGCGCATCGATGCCCG
>CAYQKN010000065.1:0-20323 GCA_964417885.1 uncultured Burkholderiales bacterium
CCGGACGAGAGCCAAACCGCCTGCGTAGGTTGACCGGTTGAAAGGCAGGAAGCATGAGCGGGCCCGGCAGCGAGCACAGTGCCCGTGAGGCCGAACGCGAGGATAAGCAATGATTTCATGTTCAAGTTCTCCGACTTCATACGTGGCGAGATGCAATGATCGCGGAAAAGGGCACGGGCTATTTCAACTTTCAGCGATCAGGCAGACCGGCTTTTTTTGATCGCCGTTTCAGCCGGTAGTTCCATCCCCCTCACGGCGCATTTCGATTGCGACAGGCGGGTACGAATGCGAGCCTCAATAGCCAGCGACAGGACCATTTGAGTGTTTCCCGCTTTTCACTTACCGCACAAACTCAGGTAACTCGGCATCAAGATCGTGCGAAGCTGATTGTCTGCGAGTGGTCCACTCTTCTGGGGCACGACTCTCCTTCAGCTTTGCGCCGGCAATGTTGCCTGCGCCCTGATCTTCGCGCGGGTTCGTGCACCGTTGGCGCATCGCCTGAACGAAGTGAGCCAACATGCGGAAGGATCAGTCCTCCGGCGCGTGGCAAACCGCTTCGATGTTGTGCCCGTCCGGACCAATGACGAAAGCGGCATAGTAGTTCGCGTGGTAGTGCGGGCGGAGTCCTGGCGCGCCATTGTCCTTGCCACCCGCTGCCAGGGCCGCACGATAGAAAGCATCGACCTGCTGGCGACTCCCGGCCACGAACGCCAGGTGAAGATGCGCCGGCTTCTCCCCGGTTTGGTAAAAGCACAATGAAACCTTGCCCTTTGGCTGGCTGAGCTCGACACCGTTCGGTGGCCACTCCGTCACAACCGTTACGCCGAGCGGTTCGAGTGCCTTGAGGAAGAAGGCTTTGCTCGCGGCATAGTCGCTGACACCGAATTTGACGTGGTCAAACATGAGTTCTCCTGCAGCGTGTGTGCCAGTGCGATGTCAGACGATCTAGGTAAGGAGCCACACGATTTCGCGCGTCCCCAGTGAGTGAAGCGAACGGCTTCGTGCCCAGTTAGGGCGCGGGTGACTTGGGATATTTGAGTGCCAAATCATTTGATTCATTCTCAATGGATGACAATTCTTTTTCGCACCCAGCAACTCCGTTGAGCCTAACGCTACGTTTGTGAGATTGGTCGAACATTCCCTTCAGGCTCTTGGTGCGGCTATCGAACTCCGCTGGGTCCGGCACGAGTTGCCGAAACTCGACTTCGCATTGCCGGGAAACCCTTGCGATTTCTGAGCTATTGCGCTTGAGCCACGCTTCCATTGCCGTATTGGCTCTGCCGGAAAGGTCCGGAAATTCACTACTACACACACCAACGACAAAAGCGGTTCTCTCTTGAATGTTCATGCAGTAGTACATGGCCCCAAGCAAATTACCTTGAGACGCCTCGCTTGAGAAGCTGACCAAAATTGAAAGAATAGTGGCAACTATGAGACGCATGTCGATCATGGACCGTAACGATGGAGACAACCCGCCGTCGGAGCGCGCAGCGCAGGGTGAATCCAATGGCGTGGCGCTTGCGCGGCCAAGTTGATTGACGGTTCAGGTGACATGTTGCGAAACCCTACTCGGCTTCGTTTCCGCCGTTGCGGAAATAGATCACCCCCAGAGCAAAAATGATCACGGGCAGTGCAATTGCCACGAACCCTTGCTCGGAAAAATGCCGCACGTTGGCGAGGAACCAGATGCCGCCAACCACCATGCCAATCAGGCCTGAAGTTTTCTTGCTCCACATAAAGACTTTCGGTTTGGCTTGTGGGCTGTGAAAAAAGTGCGTCGCTGATGAATTTTGCCAGCTGGCGCGCGAGCCGGAGGCCATCTGCCGGCGCCTCGGCCAACGAAAACGGTCAGGCCACGCTGCCCGCCTCGCACAATAGTTTGAGCCGTTGCAGTGCCTTTGGCCAGGCCCCGGCGACGTACTGCTCAAACTCCTGGGTGACATCCTGATCGACTACCAGCCTGGTGCCTTCCGCAGTGGCCACGAATGTGTAGTTCTCGTAGGCCGGCGCCCAGGCGCGGATCGACTCACTCTGCGTGTCCTCAACCCCCTTGCTGATGTATCCCAGATGGCGAATCGACGTGAACTCGTTCAGCCGATGTTCTGCGATCTCGGACACCATGCCATCCCCTGACGGCGCCATGAACTGTATCTTCTGCCCCTGCTGCCATGAGCCTACATAGTACGAGCCTTCGGCAAACGCCGTGGTCCAGTCTTTGTAGCTTTCGTGATCGAGCATGATGCGGAAAACGACTGGAACTGGCGCATCGATATCGATGGTGAACTGAATTCGCTTGTTTGTTGGCATACGTCCCCCGTGGCTTGTTTTTGTACTTCCCGACGCCGATACAGCCGTCTGCGGAAATGAGTCTGAATCAATGCGCCGTCGGCGCCTCGCCGCTACCGACCGCCGCTGCGCGAAAGCTGTGCTGGGCGACGAGCCAACTCTGCAATCTCCATGATTCCATAGTTAGCCGTCATTTCGAATCAGGATGGCTTTCAGTGACTCATGGTCGATTGGCGCGGACGTGTGCTCATGGAAAATTTTCCAACCGTCTGCAGCTTTTCGCATCGCCATGGTTGCGCGGTTGCTCAAGGATCGAATTTCTCTGCCGTCCGGCGCTATAGCTGTATAGGTGAGCACTGCGTGACCTATGGCAAGGTCACCGGCCACGGTCGCACTATCGTTGTCGAACGTGACCACGACACTTTCGACGCCGAGTGACGAGAACCAGTTGGCTGCCAAATCCCGCCACGCCGGCAAGCCCCGAAGCGACCAGGTACCCCACATATCAAAGACGTGGATATCCGGGTCATAGAGAGATGCAAATGCGTCAACGTCCCTGGCGCGAACGGCCGCCGCATAGGCGGCAAGCGTCTGTCGGAACGGATTTTCACTGTTCATTTGCGAGTCCCTTCTTTGACGGAAAACGATTGACACGGAAGGCTTGACCCAGCTTGCAGGAGCGCGTCCGGATGATTGATGGTGAAGGCATTGCCGCGCTCTCAAGCTGACGGTTTGCCAACGAGCTGGTTTCTGGCCAGGAAGTAGGCAACCAGGGCGTTGGCGTGACCGTGGCCCAGCTGATGCTCGGTTTTCAGGTGGCTGACCAACTCCATGTGCTTGAGTGGACCAGCCTGCTTGATGACTTGCATCCAATGGGAAATGGGCTTGCCGTATTTCTTCTCGATGGATGGAAAGTACGACGCCGGTCCTTTAACCACAGCTTGAGTTGCCATGCTGACTCCTTTCAGTCGTGTTGTGGCGTGGTTCGAGCGCAGCGCAGATCGCCTCGCCCGTTCAGGTCGCCTGGGACCTGAATGGCTCAATAGTAACGACGAACGCGACGGCTGGAATTCGACAGTTGGGCGCGACTTTTTTCACCCCTTTGCTGGCCGGAGGACGTCCTGCCGAGGGCGCTCCGGTTGAGCGCAGCGTTAGACCGCCTTTGCTGCCTCGGCGTTATATCCCCGGGTAGAGGTCCATGCCGTTTCCAACGGAGTCCCGTTGCATCACTATGCCGGGGAACGCGCGACGTGGCAGCTGGACAATGCCACCGTTTGAAATGTGAGAAAACAACGGCGCGACGTTCTCTACCATTTGGCTTGATCTCTAACGACTGAGGCAAAAGCGCGCCAAGCGACGCCCGTTGAGTAAACGACGCTGCCATTTGGCGCGTCCGACTTGGCCGCCGTGTTAGACCTCATAGCGCTGCCTCGATAGCCGCTACCCTTGAAGGGAACCATGCCATTGAAACGCAAGCCAGAGGAAACGCGAGCAAGACAAACAAAGTGTCTGCGTGACCGAGAACCCCTGCTAATGAGACGAACCCCAGAACAGGTATGAAACCAACAAAGCTCCAAGAATAGTAGGACATCAAGCGATAACGAAGCGGGGTATGACATGCAGAGCACTGCCACGATTCGAAAGGCCACAAAGGCCCAAATAGCATAGTCCGAAGTGGTGGAGCCACTGGAGCACCGCAATTTGGGCAGTCGTGGTTTTTAATTGGCATGAGGTCTAACGTCCGAAGTAAAAGGCGCCGCGCCTTTGCGGCGTCCAGCGGCCGAAGGGAGCGATTTTGATCGACAAGTTAGACATCAGGCTTCTGGAAAGGGGATTTACTCCACTTCCACGCGAACAGGGCCGCAAGCAAATATGAAACAAAGAACGCCAACATGGAAATCAAGAGCTTCAAGGTTTCAAAACCAACTTCATCCGACAGTTGAGCCTGATCTACCTTGCCATGTACTGCCAGATACCAGTACGTAAAGGATGCGGTCAGCAACTTCTCTGCGACGATTCCGACGGCTGTCGCAACTGCCATGACTGCAACAAGTTGAAGCGTATCTTTCACAAATTTGCGCATTGATGTCTAACGTCCGAGGTAAAAGGCGCCGCGCTTTTGCGCCGTCCAGCGACTGAACGGAGCGATTTTGAACGCCGAGTTAGACATGTGATTTTTCACCCTTGCGTATCCAACCAACGCCCCAAAGGCCAACAAATGCGACCCCGGAAAGTATTACGCCAACGATGTTGAGCCATATCGGTGGCGCAAACTTGCCGAGAATTGCACCGACAATGAGTATCGTAACGAGCACTCCGTGAATGAACTTTACAGGAAGCGATGCTGGTTCCAGCGTTTCGATCTCTACTGAACGTTGTTTTGCAAGTGGCTCGCGTACACCCAGTTCTGACCGGGCTGCATCAACTTCACTTGCAGAGGCACGCGCTGAAAAGCCGCACTTTGAACAGGCCGAGGCGCCCGCTGCATTTGTGGCGCTGCATAGTTTGCACACCCAATTGTATTTAGTTCCCATGTCTAACGACTGAGTTGAGCAGTTGGCCACGCTGCCGTTTCGCGCGGGAGAGGCGCGCCCCGATGATTCACGGTCCGATCGAACGCGTTGTTAGGTGGCAATGCGGTCATTTGAACACCAACATCCAAGGTGGCAAGGTCGCGGCGGTGACCGCAACCACTGCGACGGCAACTAATATGCAGACGACCAAGGTGATGCCCGTCGCCAGCCACGGTGACCCCTTCTCCTTTCGGCGATGACTCAGGAACACGGACACCAAAGCCGCCACGACAAGCCCAACCAAGCCCGCATACAAGTATTCGCGCTGCCACCATTGCGCCAATGGGCTAGCGTAAAAGAGCCAAACCCACGCGACGTATGCCACGGCTGAGAGAGCGATGAAGCTGACACTTGCACCAAGAGTATGCAGAGGCTTCATTGCCACCTAACGACCAAGGTAAGGGGCGCCGCGCTTTTGCGGCGTCCCGCGACCATCGGGAGCAAACTTCACTGCCGAGTTAGACGTCATGGTGTCTCCAATTCCACTTCAAACTCTCGCATGCGCTGCTCAAAGTCTCTTTCCATAGTGCGCATCACGATTTTGCGTAGCAGACGAGTCATGGTCTCGACCGAACCCTGTTCGACGCCGACCGGGTTTGGAGTTAGCGCGCCATGAGCGGAGGCATGTCGAGCCGCTGCGGCGAGGCAGAACGGATTGCAGGCGCGAGATGCAAGATACAGTTCGAGCTGATGCTTGATGCTCTTGCTGCAATAAGGATGAATGAACTGAAAGTACCCTGTATTTCCCTTTAACGCTCTCAGTTGCCCTAGCGTGCGCGCGCGCTCGCCGGTGGTTAGAAGCGAATCGGAATTGCCAAGCGTGAGGCCAATAGCCTTCAAGTAGTACTCGAACGCAGAGTAAGCCAACAAAAGGTTGCATAGCTCAGAGTATCCGCGCGAAGTGGTAGCAGTGAGATTGTCAAAGGCGATGTAATTGAAAGAGCATGAAGCGCGATACCGCGCGGCGAATCGATTGAGGTCGCCTGGTGTTCCCGAAAATCCAAACGTTCCGCAACCAGCTGTTCCAACAAACCTGTCGAACACGGCCCAACGGGGCGGATATCCGGCATTGGGGTCCGAGAGGATCATAGCTATTGGTGACGCCTAACGCCCGCGTTCAGCTGCGGCCGAGCGAAGCAAGGCCGTCGGCTGGAATGCGTTGTTAGGGCTCATGTTCAAGGATGGCTCCCATGCTCGAGGCGGTCTAAAGCGGCTGCGTGCGAAAGGCTGGGATTGCCAGGCCGGACGGCAAGTGCCTTAACGGTTTTGCCGGCATAGAACTTGGCTGGGTGTTTGAACTGGATGCTGTCGGCGCGCCCGCGGTAGAACTCGACGTGAGCCGTTTCTTTCTTACCTTCAACGTCGATCTCTACCTTCAGAAGTACATGCCGCAGTTCGCTAGCTTCAATAGGAGGTGCAGAGAATCGCGGACGGCTAATGCGTTGGCCGACCCGGTACACGAATACCTTCTGAGTTAGGTGCTGCCGCAGCTGGCCTTGAATGTCTACGGGGAGTGCCGTGATCGCCGCGTCGAGCGCGATCGTTTCATGAGTGCGCAGGCGCCACGTTCCCTCGCCGCTAAGGAAGTAGACGAGGTCCCAAAGGAAGCGAAGGATTGCTTTCATGAGCCCTAACGTCCGCGCTAAGGGGCGCGCCGCTGTTGGCGCGTCCCGCGACCGAAGGGAGCCAACTTGAGCAACGAGTTAGACCTGCGAAATATATGCGAGGTGATCATCATTGGTGTTGTCATACATTATCAGCGTGCCATCCATAAGCTTAATCATGAAACCCTTGCCATAGTGGTTCCATTCATCTGCGGGAAACTCTGGCGTGTATTCGTTGTTATCAATTACGAAGACAACTGTTCCGTAGATTGGATTGGGTGTGCCATCTCGGATGTTCACTCGGTCTCCGACATGAACAACCTCACCGGTTTGGTACTTTAGTGAAATGTGTTGCTCCTGATTCGTTGAGGTCTAACGTCCGAGCTAAAGGGCGCCGCGCTTTTGCGGCGTCCAGCGACCAAAGGGAGCGACCTTGAGCGACGAGTTAGGGCTGCGTTTCATGGCGCTTCACGAGTACATATCGTTTCCAAGATTGCAGATGCTTGCGAGACCACAGCCACAGCGTTATCTCACTAAGACCCGACAACAGAATGCCAGCATACAAGAAGCGAATGTCGCTTGCGAAGTTGGCAAGCAGGGAGAAGAGAAGTAGAACTCCCACGTCAGCAACGCGCGTCCGGCTTTCAACAGGGTGCGGATTTATTTCGACACGGTGGTCACAGGACCGGCAGGAGAAACCAGTTTTCAACGGAAGGAAGCTGCGTTGCCCCGGAAGAGGGACCGACTTGGGCAGGTTCTTCTTAAGCGAAGAACCGCAGCTTGGGCATGAGAAATCCAAATTGTCCCTAACGACCAAGCTATGGGGCGGCGCGCTTTTGCGCCGTCCCGCGACCGAAGGGAGCATTCTTGAGCGCCGGGTTAGAACTCTGAGCCTGAACTTTGAACCGCTTATACAACCATGGAGCCAGAAAAACTGACGGCGGTCCGAACAAGATGATTTGCCAGACCGCCGCTGAAAACCAAAAGCCTACAAGAGCACGCAAAAACGCAAGCAAAAGTAGCTCTGTCACCAAGCATACGACGATGGTTTTCATCAGCGGTGAAATTGAGTACCAAGGATTTTGCATGGTGACTTCTAACGATTACGGTAAGAGGCGGCGCGCTTTTGCGCCGTCCAGCGACCGTAGGGAGCGGTTTTGAACGCATTGTTAGCTGGCTTCAATCTTGCACACTCCGTCCCTGCGTGGTGATGAAGAACCACGTCGCTTCGTCGCGAGCTGCGTCGGCGTTTGAAATTGCCACGTAGCCGCTGGTCAGCTTGTCACAGCGATACGCCTGAACGAGCCCTCTCTCAGTCAATGACAAGAACGCTGCTCGAACCTCAGTTTCGGAGACCGTCCGCCCAAGTTTGCGCGTGAGGTCGCCCGCGATTGTGTGCGGAGCCTCATAGTCGTCGGCACACCTCCCGAGCACTTCGTCTTCAATGGCACTTAGGTTCATGAAGCCAGCTAACGTTGAAGGTAAGGGGCCGCGCGCTTTTGCGCGGTCCCAGTGAGCGAAGCGAACGGCCTCACTGACGAGTTAGACGTCATGCAGGCTCGTTGACTCAGACGAGGATTTTTCAGACATCGCTTCGCGTGCGGCCCGCACTTTCAAAGTGTGCGATCGATGAATCAAACCCAGGGCAAGGCTCACAAAGATACTTAATGGAAAGACAAGCAACGAGAGTCCATGCGGATTGGTGAAATTAATGGCAAGCACTATTCCAATGATGGTGCCGAAGCTTAGCCACAGTAATACAAGCTGGCCCGTTGAAAGTGGAGGCTCTGCGTCTTGCATGACGTTTAACGTTGGAGATAAGCGGCAAACAACGGCGGCACGGCGCAGGCAAAAGCGCGCAGACGTTGACCGCCGTTGTTTGTCCGCTTGATTGACGGGTTAGCCGTCACTGGCGGATGCTCTGCTGCTCATTTGCCAATACAGCGACGATTGCTGTGCGATGCGGTTCTAGCCGTTCGTGAACCCACACATTGGGTAATACGCGACCTCCGCCCATGCCGCCAGGTACACCTGACCCAATAGGTGCTCTTTCGAAGAACACGCTTGCACCTTCGGGGTCGTTCCACTGCGTGGCGTCAATTTCGAGAAGGAGAGATTGCAGCACTTCCTCGCTGCAACGGACAAGCTGAATTGGTGCGACCACATAAATTTGACCGCCGTAGTCGCCTTCCATTACCAGCGAGGCATCTGTGACCTTACGTGCCTCGGCAAGCGACGGGAGTGCCTCGTAGGTGGTGCCTGCTGCCTCTGAAACGAGCTTGCGAACGCCGCTCTCATGCTCTGACAGCGGCGCTTCATCTAGCTTGGGCTTCTTCGTCATGGTGCTTCAGATTTGGTGACGGCTAACTCAATTTAGGGAGCATGGCGTCCTCATAACATTCCACATTGATCCCTAACATTCCAGGAAAAGAGCGGAAAAGACGCTTTCAATCATAGGGTTCCATAATTATGCTGTATAAATGTACAGCCATAACAAAACCACGTTTTCCGTCAATTGCACCAATGCTGCAAAGCCGACGAATGTGGTTAACAAACGGCAGTCTAGCAATGCCTTTCCGGCGCTGCAATCGACGCGCATCCTCGATCAGGTGCGTGAGCGCGTGTGCTACGTGCACGACAGAAGGCGGACAGAAGAAGCGCATCCGGTTTGGATCAGGCTTTTCATTCGCTGGTCGGGCAAACGAAACCCGCGCGTGAAGGCCGAATGGGGCATGTCTTGCCTTTTGCCATCGCACCACCGCGCGGCGCGTGGAGTCCGGTGCGGCATTCCCGACCAAAACAACGCCCGCAATCTGCGGGCATTCGGGGCGCTTTCTTTTAGAGACAGTTTCCAGCGCAAATCATTTCAGGCATGGCGCCGTCGAAATCAGGCGGCAATCGCTGGCGGCGTTGCCAGCCGTGGCAGCCGTTCGAACTGATTGCAAAACTCCAGCACTGGCGCGCCCTTCCAGCCACTTTCGGCCTGGGAAGCGCGCCAGCGCTAGTGTTTACCGTCCAGATTGTCCTGCAACCCCTAAAACGGGCTATCCAGGCTGAGTCGCTGCGTCGACAGTCCGGAAACAAAGTTGCGCCAGCATTCCGCCGATGCACATTCCTGCGCAAAGCGGCTTGCGCGCTCCGGGAGCGTGAGCGGTTCGGCCGCCGGCTGCAGCAGCATCAGTTCGCTCTTCTCCAGCGCCTGGATCACGATCTGTCCGCGCGCACGCAGCGGCAGGCGTTCGCCGGGCGCCAGGAAATAGTCCTCGCGCACGCCGTCGAAAGTGATCCAGAGTCCACCCTCCAGGCATTCCAGCGCCATGCCCTGCGCGCTGCGGGTGGCCAGGGTCTGGTTGCGCTCCAGCACCAGTCGCACCGTTGATCCCGGGTTCATATCCATTGCCAGTGTTTTCATCTTGTGCCGCCTTTCCGCCTTCAACCATCAGTGAGAAAATTTGTTGCTCGGCGGCGAACGATGCGTCTGCCGCAGTTGCCAATTTATATTTGATGGCGCCACGACACAAAGGATAAGTTTTGACAGCATCCATGAAAAAAAATAACATCACGGCATGAAACGCCTGCCCCCCCTGTCAACCCTGCCGGTACTCGAGGCCGCCGCCCGGCTGCAGAGTTTTTCCGCCGCTGCCGAGGAGTTGCACGTCACCCATGGCGCCGTCAGCCACCAGATCCGCTCGCTGGAAAACCACCTCGGCGTGGCGATGTTTGTCCGCACCGGGCGGCGCGTGGTGCTGACGCCGGAAGGCGGCGCGCTGGCGCAGCAGGTGCGCACCGCGCTGAAGCAGCTCTCGGATGCGGTCGAGTCGATCAGCCCGGCGGCGCGCGAACACCGGCTCACCATCAGCACCGTGCCATCATTTGCCAGCCGCTGGCTGATGCCGCGCATCAGCGAATTCCTCAACACCCACCCCGAATACATCGTCTCGGTCGAAGCCACACAGACGCGTTCGAACTTCACCACCGACGGCGTCGACGTCGCCATCCGTTACGGCCAGCCGCCGTGGCCAGGGGTGCATCATGAATTCATCGGCGGCGACCGCTACTTTCCCGTCTGCAGCCCGCGATTCCGCCGCGGCCGGCTGCCGACCGAACCGGCGCAGATCGAATCGCTGCCGCTGTTTCACACCGAGACCGGGATGTGGGAACGCTGGTTTGCCAAGGCCGGCCTCAGCGGCACGCCCAAGGTGACCGGGGTGCAGTTCAATGATGCGTCGATGAACCTGCAGATGGCAATCGAAGGCAAAGGCATCGCGCTGACGCGCCGCTCGCTTGCCGCCAGTGACATGGCCGAGGGCCGCCTGGTGAAGCTGTTCGACATCGACGTCGAGGCCAACAGCGGCTACTACCTGGTGTGCCTGGAGCAGCACGCCAAGCACCGCAAGATCGTGGAATTCCGCGATTGGCTGATGAGCCGGGTCGACTGGGCCGAGGCGCCACAGGCGGCCAACGCGGCGCCGGCAAAAAAGCGCGCCGCACGCAAAAGCTAGCCGCGCGGCCGCAAAATAAAAGGCCGGGTCAACCGGCCTTTTTCCGTTCACCGCCAGCCGCGTCAGATCTTGAACGGCATCTCGCGCAGCCGCTTGCCGGTGAGGGCAAATACCGCGTTGGCCACCGCCGGCGCCAACGGCGGCGTGCCCGGCTCGCCCACGCCGGTCGGCACCTTGCCGCCCGGGACGATGTGCACTTCCATCTTCGGCATCTCGTTCATCCGCAGCACCGGGTAATCGTGGAAGTTGCTTTGCTCGACCTCGCCATTTTTCAGCGTCACCTGGCCATACAGCGCGGCCGACAGGCCGTACACGGTGGCGCTTTCAATCTGCGCGGTCACCGTGAGCGGATTCACCACCAGCCCGCAATCGATCACCGACACCACCCGCAGCACCCGGATCGTCCCCTTGTCGAGCAGCACATCGGCCACGTGCGCGCACACGCTGCCGAAGCTTTCGTGCACCGCGATGCCGCGCCCCACGCCTTTCGGCGTCGGCTTGCCCCAGCCCGCTTTCTCGGCCGCCAGATTGAGCACATTGAGCACCCGCGGATGCTTGCCCAGGTATTCGCGGCGGAACGCGACCGGGTCCTTGCCGGCCGCCTTGGCCAGTTCGTCCATCATCGTTTCCATCACGAACGCGGTGTGGGTGTGGCCGACCGACCGCCACCACAGGGCCGGCACGCCGTCCTTGGTGGTGTGCAATGTTGCCCGCATGCCGGGGATGTCGTACGGCGTATCGGCGACCCCTTCGACGCTGGTCGCATCGACGCCATCCTTGACCATGAACGGCTCGAACGTGGTGCCGGCGATGATCGACTGGCCGACGATGGTGTGATCCCAGCCGACGATGCGGCCGGCGGCATCCAGCCCCGCCTCGACCTTGTGCACGTACATCGGCCGGTAGTAACCGCCGCGGATGTCGTCCTCGCGCGTCCACACCGTCTTCACCGGTACCTTGGCTTCCTTGGCGATCTCGACCGCCTCGATGATGTAGTCGGCGGCCGGATTGGCGCGGCGGCCGAATCCGCCGCCGGCAATCATGGTGTTGAGCTTGACCTGCTCCGGCTTCAGGCCGGCCGCCTTGGCTGCTGCCGCCTGGTCGACGGTCTGGAACTGCGAGCCGACCCAGATTTCGCAGCTGTCGGCCTTCAGGTTCACGGTGCAGTTGAGCGGTTCCATCGGCGCGTGCGCCAGGAACGGCGCCTCGTACTCAGCGGTCACGTTTTTTGCCGCACCCTTGATCGCATCGGTGTTGCCCGCCCGTGCGGTGAGGCCCGGTTTCTGCGCCAGTTCGCGATAGGCTTTTTTCAGGTCGGGACTGTTGGCTTTCGACGCCGCATCCAGGTTCCAGGTGACCTCGAGCAGGTCGCGGCCTTTTTTCGCCGCCCAGAAATTTTTCGCCACCACCGCCACGCCATTCGAGATCTGCACCACATGGGTCACGCCGGGCAAGCCCTTGACCTTCGAGGCATCGATCTTCGCCACCCGCGCACCGAACATCGGCGGATGCTTGACCAATGCCGTGTGCAGGTTGGGGATGGTCTTCGGTGTGATGTCGAGGCCGAATTTGGCGCTGCCATTGACCTTGGCCGGCGCGTCAATGCGCCGCGTCGGCTTGCCGATGATGCGGAAATCCTTCGCGTCCTTCAGCGTCACCTTGTCGGGCGCCTTCAGTGCATTGGCGGCGTCGGCCAGTTCGCCGAAACCGGCCTTGCGTCCGCCGGGGCCAAGCACCTGGCCGTTTTCAACCCGGCACTGCGCAGTCTCGACCTTCCACTGGGTGGCGGCGGCGCTGATCAGCATTTCGCGCGCCATCGCGCCGACGGTACGCATCTGGGTATACGAATTGACCACCGAGGACGAGCCGCCGGTCATCTGCATGCCGAACATGGTGTGCGCATAGACCGGGGCCGCGGGAGCGAGCTCCGCGCGCACCTTGCTCCAGTCGCAGCCCAGCTCTTCGGCCACCAGCATCGGCAGCGAAGTCATCACGCCCTGGCCAAATTCCAGGTGCTTGACCTGCACCGTCACCGCGCCGTCGCGGGCGATGCGCAGGTAGGCATTGGGCGGCACCGCGGCCGGCGCCGGCTGGGCGTTGGCCAGCCGGTTGCCGGCGGGAAGGTTGAAGCCGATCACCAGGCCGCCGGTGGTGGCGGCCGATGCCTTGAGAAAGGCGCGGCGGGTGGTGGGTTTGGCGCGGGCAAGTTGTTTCATCGAATTCTCCTCACGCTTTCACTTTGGCGACCGGCCTGGACGCGATGCCGGCCGCGACCTTGATCGCCGCCCGCACCCAGTTGTAGGTGCCGCAGCGGCAGATGTTGCCGTTCATGGCGGCATCGATCTGCGGGTCGGTCGGCGCCTTGTTCTTGGCCAGCAACGCGGCTGCCGCCATGATCTGTCCCGACTGGCAATAGCCGCACTGCACCACGTCCTCGGACAGCCAGGCCTCCTGCACTTTCTTGCCGACGGCGCTCTTGCCGACCACTTCGATGGTCGTCACTTTCTTGCCCGCCAGGGCGGAAATCGGCGTCACGCAGGAAAGCGCCACCTCGCCGTTCACATGCACGGTGCAGGCGCCGCACAGCGCCATGCCGCAGCCGTATTTGGTGCCGGTCAGTTCCAGGTTGTCGCGCAAAAACCACAGCAGCGGCGTGTCGCCGGCCACATCGGTTTCAATTCGCTCGCCGTTGACGCTGAATCGAATCATGTCTGTCTCCGTAAATAATTTCTGCCCGCCCGCCGCATGCCGCATGCGGGCGATCCCGTTGCGCAGGTTGCCTCGGGACAGTGCCCGGTCGGAGCGCGACGGCAAAGTTTACGCCGAAACAACGACAATTTTGTAGCCCCGCCGCATGCCTGCCTGCGCCGCCGCGCGTTATCATCCGGCATGGCCAAAAAGACCCTCAAGCTGTTCAATACACCCAGCGACTGCGAAGCCGCGTTCTACGATGCCTTCGAGCGCGGCGATCTCAACCTGATGATGGCGGTGTGGGCCGATGAGCCCGGCACCATCTGCATCCACCCGCAGGGCTCGCGCCTGGCCGGTCTGACGGCGATCCGCGAAAGCTTTGCCGAGATTTTCTCGCACGGCCCCAACAGCCAGCTCAAGGTCAGCGAATTGCGCAAGCACGAGGGCCAGACGCTGGCCATTCACAGCGTCTACGAGACCTTCACCTCGGCCGACCCCAACACCCGGCTGCCGCCGGTGCTGGCCACCAACGTTTTCCTGCTGACGCCGAACGGCTGGCGCCTGATCGTCCATCACGCCTCGCTGTCGCCGCAGGGCACCACGGCCGAAGAGCAGGGCGTCTCGCGCATCCTGCATTGACCATGCCGCAGCGGCGCCGGTCCCTGTTACCCGGCCTGCTGGCGGCAGGCTGCCTGCTGCTGCCGCCGGCCGCCGTGGCAGCCGACCTGACCAAGGTGATCCGCACGCCGGTGCAGTCGGCCGAGAAGGGTTTCGACTGCGCCTGGGAATCGGATGAGATGACCGGCACCCTGTGCGACAACATTTTCGATTCGCTGCTGCAGTACGACCACCTGGCGCGGCCGATCAAATTGCAGCCGCGCGCCGCGGCCGCGCTGCCGGAGATTTCCGCCGACGGCAAGACCTACACCCTGCGGCTCAAGCGCGGCATCACCTTCACCGCGGATCCCGCGTTCAAAGGCAAAAAGCGCGAACTGGTGGCGGCCGATTACGTTTACAGCATCAAGCGCATGCTCGACCCGAAGCTGAAGGCACAGTGGCAGTTCCTGTTTGAAGGCAAGCTGGTCGGTGGCGACGAGCTGATGGAAGAAGCCAAGAAAAGCGGCAAGTTCGATTACGACAAGCCGATCCCCGGCCTCGAAGCGCCCGACCCGTATACGCTGATCATTCGCCTCAAGGCGCCCGACTACAACCTCAGCTACATCCTGGCCATGCCGGCCACCGCGGCGGTGGCGCGCGAGGTGGTGGAATTTTACGGCCCCGCCTTCGCCGAGCATCCGGTCGGCACCGGGCCTTACCGGCTGAAGGACTGGCGCCGCGCCTCGCGCGTGATCCTGGAAGCCAATCCCGACTACCGCGAGGAGATCTTCCAGACCGCCGGCAGCGATGACCCGAAGGACCAGGCGGTGATACGGCACCTGACCGGCAAGCGCATCCCGCTGGTCGGGCGGATTGAAATCTACCCGGTGGAAGAAGAGCAGCCACGCTGGCTGGCCTACCTGAACAACGAATACGACTACATCCGTCCGATTCCCACCCCGTTCATCGACACCGCCATGCCCGGCGGCAAGCTGGCGCCCAACCTGGCCAAACGCAACATGCAGACGCGACCCGACGAAGTGGCCTGGCTGACCTACACCACCTTCAACATGGCCGAGACCATCGACGGCAAGCCGAATGCGGTTGGCGGCTACAGTGCGGAGAAGATCGCGCTGCGCCGCGCGATCTCGATCGCCTATCCGGTCGAGGAGGAAATCAGCATCGTCGAAAAGAACCAGGCGATCAAGGCGTGGAGCCCGATCGCCGAAGGCATGGCCGGCTTCGTCAACGAACGCACGCCGACGCTCGATTTCAGCATCCCGCGCGCCAAGGCGCTGCTCGACATGTACGGCTACCTCGACCGCGACGGCGACGGCTGGCGTGAAATGCCCGATGGCTCGCCGCTGATCATCGACCAGGGCACCACGCCCGACCAGCGCGCCCGCAGCCGCAACGAGCTGTGGCGGCGCGCGATGGAAAAAATCGGCATCCGCATGACCTTCGACAAGGTGGAAAAACTGCCCGACCTGCGCAAGCAGGCGCAGACCGGCCGGGTGCAGATGCTGAGCTACGGCTGGATCGCCGACTATCCCGATGGCGAGAATTTCCTGCAGCTGTTCACCACCAAGAGCATCGGCGGCGCCAACTACTCGATGTTCTCGCTGCCCGAGTACGACCAGCTCTACGAACGCATCAAGATCATGCCCGACACGCCGGAGCGCACCGCCCTCTACCGGCGCATGGTGCACCTGCTGTGGGTTTACAATCCGTGGCGCGTCAATACGCTCAAGCAAGGCACCATCCTGATCCAGCCCTGGGTGCTGGGTTACAAAAAACACCCGTTCGCCCACGAACCGTGGCGCTACCTGGATATCGACAAACAGCAACTGCCGGAAGCCGCGCAAAAGTGACCAACCGTTCCATCCAATGGCTTGCCAGTGCGCTGACCGCGATGGTGCTGATCGCCTTCGGTCTGCAGCTGGCGTGGTGGACCTGGCAGATCCTGTTTCCTTCCTGGCGCGACGCGGTGGTATCGGCACCTGCTGCCGCGCCGGCCGTGGCGCCGGACCTGGGCCGCCAGCTGTTGGGCGACAGCGCCGGCGCGGCCACCGGGATGCCGGCCACGGCGGCGATGTCGGGCATTCGCCTCAAGGGCGTGTTCGCCGTCGATGGCCGCACCCCTTCCGCCGCGGTGGTCAACCTGGGCGGCCGCGACCAGACCGTGCATCTCAACAATGAAATATCGGCCGGCGTGAAGCTGGTCGAGGTGCAGGCGGGGTACATCGTCGTCAGCCGCGGTGGTGTGCGCGAACGCATTGACCTGGAGCGCATGGCTGCCGGCGCCGCCGCGCGTGCCGCCGTCAGCACGGCACCGGCCGCCACCACCTTCCGCCTCAACGTCACCAGCACCGGCGCCAATGATTTTTCGCTGTCGCGCCAGGAGCTGAACACGGTGCTGCAGGACCCGCGCCAGCTCAACTTCCTCGGCCGCATCGGCCCCTCACAGGGCGGCGGTGTGCGCGTCGAAGCCGCCCCGGCCGGCTCACTGTCGCAAAAGCTGGGCCTGCAGACCGGCGACATCATCACCAACATCAACGGCCAGCCGATCAATTCGCAAGGCGACCTGGTGCGCGTGTACGGCCAGTTCAATTCGCTGTCGACCATCCGCGCCGAAGTGCGCCGCAACGGCACGGCGGTGGTGCTGAATTACAACGTGGCGAATTGAGCGCGGGGACGTCGCCCGCAAACAAGCACTGGCGAAAGCAAAACTCCAGCACCAGAGCGGCTTTCCGGCCGAAAATGCTCTGCGAGCCGCACCAGTGCTGGCGTTTGATTTCCGGCAACATCCAAAAAGCTTGTCGTCTCAGCGCAGGCTGGGACCCAGCCCTGTCCACGCGTCTGAAAAAAATTGGCGCGCTGGATTCCAGCGCAGCGCATTTGCAGTGGTTGTTCGCCGGAATGCCGAATCTTGCTGGTCAAAAGAAGTTCCGTATTGCCAAATCAGAAAGGCTGCCGCATCAACGCCTTGGCAAACGGGATGCCATCCACCGCGCCGACAAAAGTCGCGCGGTCATAACCGTTGAACGTCAGCGTCGCCGTGCCTGCTTGCGACGGGATCAGCGCTGCTCCGGGGCTTCTGCGAGCCACTCCTGACGCGCCTCGTGACTGACACGCAACCATTACATTCATGACGTACAATCAGGCGAACCGTTTTTCGGCCTGATTTGTCCACCTGTCCCACCCACTTTGCGGATACGCGATGCGCCAGAAAAAGACGCTCCTTCACCGCCTTGCCGCCCTCGGCACGGCCCTCATGCTGAACCTGTTCCCGCTGCCTTCAGCGATGGCGCAGGACATGATCACGCTCAACTTCGTCAACGCCGACATTCCGTCGGTGGTCACGGCAATCGGCAAGCACACCGGCAAGAATTTCATCATCGACCCGCGTGTCACCGGCAACATGAACATCATTTCGCAAACCCCGGTGACCAAGGACCTGGCCTATCAGATCCTGCTGTCGGCGCTGCGGGTGCACGGCTATGCGGCGATCGAGGAACGGGGTGTGGTCAAGATCGTCCCCGAGGCGGATGCCAAGACTTCCGGCACCGTGATCGACCGCGGCACCGCCATCTCCGGCGACCGCATCGTCACCCAGGTGTTCGCGCTGCAGAACGAGAGCGCGCCGCAGCTGGCAACCGTGCTGCGCCCGCTGGTGGCGCCGAACAACTTCATCGGTGCCTACCCCGGCAACAACATGCTGGTGATCACCGACTACGCCGAGAACGTCAAGCGCATCGCCCGCATCATCGCCTCGATCGACGTGCCCGCCAGCAGCGACCTGCAGATGATCAAGCTCGAATACGCCAGCGCGATCGATGCCGCCAACCTGCTGAAGGGCCTGATGCCGGAAACCGCCGTCAATCCCGCCACACCAGGCCTGCCGCCGAAACTGGCGATCGGCGTCGAGCCGCGCACCAACAGCCTCATCATCCGTGCTGATACGCCGGCACTGGTGACGCGCATCAAGGCGCTGCTGGCGGGGATCGACATTCCGACCGCGGCCAACGGCAACATCCATGTGGTCTACCTGCGCAACGCCGAAGCGGCGCGGCTCGCCGAAACCCTGCGCGGACTGCTCGGCGGTGTTGCTGCGGCCGCCTCGACCAGCGCCGCCGCCGGCAGCAACCCGGCCACGCCGCAGACCTCGATTACCGCCGTCAGCGCCACCGCCACGCCGACCAGCACCATCCAGGCCTATGCCGCCACCAATTCGCTGGTGATCGTCGCCCCGGACCACGTCTACAACTCGCTGCGCACGGTGATCGAGAAGCTCGACGCGCGCCGCGCGCAGGTGTTCATCGAGGCGCTGATCGTCGAGGTCAATGCCAGCGTGTCGTCGGAATTCGGCATCCAGTGGCAGGACCTGTCCGGCCTCAACCGCAGCGGCGGCACGCAGGTGGTCGGTGGCACCAATTTCGGCGGCAGCGGCCAGAACATCATTTCCTCCGCCGCCAACCTCGCCACCCTGGGTCAGGGCCTGAACCTTGGCCTGGTGCGCGGCACCGTCAGCATCGGCGGGGTCGAATACCTGAGCCTGAGCGCACTGGCACGCGCGCTGGAAGCCGACCAGAAGGGCAACGTGCTGTCGAAGCCGAACATCCTCACGCTCGACAACGAGGAAGGCAAGATCGTGGTCGGCCAGAACGTGCCGTTCGTCACCGGCAGCTTCACCCAGACCGCCAATTCGTCGACCAATCCGTTCCAGACCGTGGAGCGCAAGGACATCGGCCTCACGCTCAAGGTGACGCCGCAGGTGGCCGAAGGCGGCAGCGTCAAGCTGAAATCGTTCCTCGAAGTTTCCAGCGTTGTGCCGACCACCAGCTCGATCAAGTCGGTCGACCTGATCACCAACAAGCGCGCCATCGAGGGCACGGTGCTGGTCGATGACGGCCAGATCCTGGTGATCGGCGGCCTGATCTCGGACGACACGCAGAACGGCGACAGCAAGGTGCCGCTGCTGGGCGACATCCCGTTCATCGGCAACCTGTTCAAGTACCAGAAGCGCAGCCGCGAAAAAACAAACCTGATGGTGTTCCTGCGCCCCTACGTTCTGCGCGACGGCAAGGCCGCCAACCAGCTGACCGGCGAGCGCTACGACTACATCCGCAACGAGCAGGGGCTGGCGCTGAAGGAAGCCGAATCGATCCTGCCACCGGCCGGCGGCCCGCTGCTGCCGGCGGCCGAGTCGCCGCGGGCCAAGTAGTCATGGGCGCCGCCGACCAGAAGCCGCGTGAGGCGATCGAGATTGCCGATGCCGCCACGGTCAGGCTGTTGCCGTATCACTTCGCCAAGGCCAAGGGCATCATCACCGCGCGGCAGGTGAGCGGCGAGATCGAAGTCTGGCTGGCGCCCGAGCCGGCCTCGTCCACGCTGTCCGAAGTGCGGCGCATGACCGGCAAGACGCTGCGCCCGGTGCTGCTGTCGAAAGACGATTTCGGCGCGCGCCTGGCGCGTGCCTACGGCGGCGGTGGTGCCGGTGCCGAGGGTAATGACGGCGGCAGCGACGCGGCGGTGCAGGAGATCGCCAGCAATATCGAAAACGCCGCCGACCTTGCCCAGCTGACCGAGTCGCTGCCGGAAATCACCGACCTGCTGGAAACCGAGAACGATGCGCCGATCATCAAGCTGATCAACGCCCTGCTGACCCAGGCGGTGCGCGAGAACGCTTCCGACGTGCACCTGGAAATCTTCGAGCGCCGCTCGCTGGTGCGGTTCCGCGTCGACGGCACGCTGCGCGACGTGGTCGAGCCGAAGCGTTCGCTGCACGCGGCGATGGTGTCGCGGGTCAAGGTGATGGCCGAGCTCGACATCGCCGAGAAGCGCCTGCCGCAGGACGGCCGCATCATGCTGCGCATCGCCGGCCACCCGGTCGACGTGCGCGTCTCGACCCTGCCGACGGGCCACGGCGAGCGGGTGGTGATGCGATTGCTCGACAAGCAGGCCGGCCGCCTGTCGCTGGACCGGCTCGGCATGGCGCCGGGCACGCTGGCCCGGCTCGACGACCTGGTGCAGCAGCCGCACGGCATCCTGCTGGTCCCCGGCCCGACCG
>CAYQKN010000066.1:0-4242 GCA_964417885.1 uncultured Burkholderiales bacterium
GGGCCAAGTTGCTGGGGTTCGATCTGGAGTGCAAGGCCCGCAGGTACATGCCCAATGGCGGCGACGCCTGGATCTTCGTGAAGGGCTGACCGATGGAAATGATTCCCTACGCCGTCGCCGCGGTCGCCCACCACGCCGAGCAGCTGGCCCTGCTGGCTGACGAGCAACTGGATCTTGCCCAGGTCGAGGCAGGGAAGATTCAGGGGGCGATCCGTACGGATTTCGTATTGTCGGCCGAGATCATCGTCATCACGCTGGGGACGGTGGCTGCCGCGAGTTTCGGCAAGCAGGTCGCGGTGCTGGTCGGCATTTCGCTGCTGATGACCGTGGGCGTGTATGGCCTGGTGGCCGGCATCGTCAAGCTCGATGATGCCGGACTCTATCTGTCACAGCGCGACGGCAGCGCCGCGCGCGCAACCGGCCGCGCCATCCTGTTCGCCGCCCCCTACCTGATGAAACTGCTGTCGATTGCCGGCACTGCGGCGATGTTCCTGGTCGGCGGCGGCATTCTCACCCACGGCATCGCGCCGCTGCACCATGCCATTGAACAGTTCGCAGCCACTGCCGGCAAGGCGATGGAGGGCACGGTGGCGATGATGGCCGACGGCCTCATCGGCATCCTGGTCGGCGCGCTGGTGCTGGCCCTGGTGACCGTCGGCGGCAAGCTGTTCGGCAAGGCAAAGACGGCTTAACGGCGCGCCGCGCGGGGCGGCGCCGGCTGCCATTGGAACCGGTTCAGGTTTACCTTGCCGCCGGCGTCGAATTCGATCCCCTCGGCCTCGAGCAGAATCCGCTGCAGGTCATCGCTGCCGCTGTGCCAATGGCGCAGCCGCAGGCTGATCCGGCCCTGCGCATTGATCACCCGGTGCCAGGGAATGTTCGTTCCTTCCGGCGTCGCCGCGAGCGCGTAACCAGCCTGACGCGCATGGCGCGGCATACCGGCGAGGGCGGCAATCTGGCCATAGGTGGCGACCCTGCCGCGCGGGATTTTCTTCACCACCGCGTAGAAGCGCTGGTGAGTCGTGGCGGCAGCACTTGCGGTTGATCGCATGGGTCGCTTGGTCCGTGCCGGCGTCAACGCGCGTCGTCAGTACTCGACCGGAATCGGGTCCAGGCTGCGCCACAGGTACCAGGTGGCGACCGTGTTCCACGGCGCCCAGCGTTCGGCATATTCCTGTACTTCGGCCTTGGTCAGGCGTTCGCCCTGGTGGAAGTGTTTTTCGATCGCGCGGATCAAGCCGATGTCGTCGACTGGAAACACGTTCGGCCGCATCAGGTAAAAGATGAGGAACATCTCGGCGGTCCAGCGGCCGATGCCCTTGACCTCGACCAGTTCGGCGATGACGTCGTCATCTTCCATCCCGTGCCAGCGTCGCGGCTTGATGCGGCCATCGACGAAATGCGCGGCCAGATCCTGCATGTAGGCGATCTTCTGCCGCGAATTGCCGGCAGCGCGCAGTTCCTCGGCGCTCAAGGCGAGCAGGTTTTTGGGCGTAATGCGGCCGGCCGCGATCACCGTCCGGTCCCACACCGACTGCGCCGCCTTGACTGAAATCTGCTGGCCGACGATGGCGCGCGCCAGGGTCTGAAACGGATCGCCGCGGGTACGAAGCTGTGCCCCGGGGTAACTCTTGATCAGCGTTCTCATCACTTTGCAGCGCTTCGACAGATGGGTAGATGCCTGCTGCCAGTAGTCGGGTGTCATGGGATGGCGAGGTCGGGGATCAGGGGCGGGAGTGGCGATGACGCCAGCGATAGGTTACGACGACCCGCCAGACTATCAGCGTCAGGAAATATCCACAAATTGCGAAGGCGGTGGCCTGGATCGCGAGCCCGATCAGCAGCGTGTCGCCGAGCGACAATATCCAGCGGAACATGTCGGGCAATGCGGTCCAGATGCTGGCGAAGGTGAATTCGAACTCCGGCACGTTCAGGTCGCCGGCATGCTCACCGGTCACCAGGCCGCCGACCCGGTAGGCGAGCATGTATAGCGGGATGAAGGTGAACGGATTGGTATAGAAGGTGGCGAATGCGGCGGCCAGCACATTGGCCCGCAGCGGTATCGCCACCAGCACCGCCAGCAGTATCTGCACCGGTCCGGGCAACAGCCCGGTGACGAGGCCGATGGCGATTCCCAGCGCCACCGAGCGACGGTGCATGTGCCAGAGCCGCGGGTGTTCCAGCCACGGCGCGAGAAACCGCAGGTAGCGATTGCCGGTGATGATTTCCGGCCCTGGCAGCTTGTTTTTGAGGAATTTTTTCAATCGACCTGTCGGCGAAGGTTGCGTTCGCCCGTTATTTTGATTGTTTTCGGCGCGCGGCGTCGTCAAAAGAAGACCAACACGTGCGCATAGCGATACTCGGCTTCCTGGCAGGCATTTTCTGGCTACAGCAGCAGGCGGAACTGCCGCCGTTGTGGTGGTGGACGCTGCCGGCCATGCTGCTGCCCGTTGCCTGGCTGTTGAGACAGCAGCCGGCGGCAATCGTTCGCGGCCTGCGTTATGTGTTGCTGGCGGCAGCCTGTGCGGCGCTCGGCGTGGCCTGGGCGGCCTGGCGCGCCGAGTTGCGCCTGGCGGACGAACTGCCGCGCAACTGGGAGGCGCGTGACATTGAACTGGTCGGCGCCGTGGCCAGCCTGCCGCTGCCGACTGATCGCGGTACCCGGTTCGAGTTCGACGTCGACACCATCCTCACCGCCGGGGCGGTGGTTCCGCGTCATGTTTCCCTGACCTGGTACGGTGAGACCGATCGCAAGAGCGGAGAAACCTCGCCGCCGCCTGCGCTGGCGCCGGGCGAGCGCTGGCAGCTCACGGTGCGCTTGCGGCGGCCCCACGGCAGCGTGAATCCGCATGGCTTCGACTTCGAGGCGTGGGCACTGGAGCGCAACATCCGCGCCACCGGCTACATCCGGCCCAAGGCGGTCAACCGCAAGCTGCCGGACGCGGCCGACGGATTCATGCACCGCGTCAACCGGCTGCGGATGTCGATTCGGGACCAGATGCTGTCAACGCTGGCGGATCAGCCTTATCGCGGCGTGCTGGTGGCGCTGGCGATCGGCGAGCAGGGTGCCATTCCCGCAGAGCAGTGGAAGGTGTTCTGGCGTACCGGCACCGGTCACCTGATGTCGATATCCGGCCTGCACATCACCATGGTGGCAAGCCTGGTTTACTGGCTGGCGTTTCGCCTCTGGGCGCGGGTTCCGGCATTGGCGCTGCGGGTGCCGGCGCCGCGCGCGGCGGCGCTGGCCGGCGCATGCGCCGCGCTGGGCTATGCACTGATCGCCGGATTCTCGGTTCCAACCCAGCGCACTTTTTTCATGCTGGCGGCCATCGCCGCGGCGCTGTGGGCGGGACGCGGCATCAGCGGCTCGCGGATATTGTCCTGGGCGTTGCTGGCGGTGCTGCTGATCGATCCCTGGGCGGTGCTGGCGCCGGGCTTCTGGCTGTCGTTTGGCGCGGTGGCGATGATTTTTCACGTCATGGCAAGGCGCGTGGGCCACGCCGGTGGGGCGCCGCCCGCGTGGTCGACTGCCGTGAAAACGCAGGTCGCGGTAACACTTGGCCTGCTACCGATGACGCTGGCGCTATTTCAGGAAGTATCGCTGGTGTCGCCGTTGGCCAATGCCTTCGCCATCCCGCTGGTCAGCCTGCTGGTGGTGCCGGTCACGCTGCTCGGCGCATTGGCAGGCCAGTTTGTCGCCGCGGATTGGCTGTTGATTCCAGCTCACCTGGTGATGCAAGGCTGTTATTTCGTGGTGGCTTGGTTGGCAGACCTGCCGGCCGCCGTCTGGCAGTCCCACGCCCCGGCCGGCTGGGCGGCCGCGCTGGCACTGCTGGGGGTGCTGTGGCTGCTGGCGCCGCGCGGCACCCCGGCGCGCGCCACCGGTGCGGTGCTGCTGCTGCCGATGTTCCTGGTGCTGCCGCCAGCGCCAAAGCCGGGAGAGCTGTGGGTGCACCTGCTCGATGTCGGCCAGGGGCTGGCGATGGTGGTGCGCACGGCGCAGCACACGCTGGTCTATGACACCGGTCCGAAATGGAATCCCGATGCCGACTCGGGCAACCGCATCGTGGTGCCGTTCCTGCGCGGCGAGGGCTTGCGCACGCTTGATACCTTGGTGGTGACCCATGCCGATGATGACCACAGCGGCGGCGCCCGGTCGGTGATTGATGCCCGCGCGCCGCGACAGGTGTTGACGTCGATGGATCCGGACAGCGAGGCCATGCGCGGGGCCGGCAACCTGGC
>CAYQKN010000066.1:4342-11271 GCA_964417885.1 uncultured Burkholderiales bacterium
CCGGCGGCCGCGCTGGTGCCGGTTGGCTATCGCAGCCGCTTCCGCCATCCCAACCCGGCGGTGATGGACCGTTACCGCGCGCGCGGTATCCCGATCTACCGGACTGATCTTGCTGGCGCATTGACGGTTCGCTTCGTGCCCGGTGCCGCGCCGGTGGTCGAAAGCCATCGCGAAGCGCGGCCACGATACTGGCTCGATCGCCCCCAGGCCAGCGGCGATGGCGGTGAGCCATAAGTTGCTTCTCCGCCGGGTATCAAGTGCGTCTGCGGGGCGCGTGCTAGCATCGATCAAATAAAACTTGATCACCGAGGAGCGAGAAATGAACAGATTGCTGAATAAACTGCTGCACGCGATGGTGCCAGCCGTGGCCGCCGTGGCCATGCTGGGAGCAGGGCACGCCGCTGCCCAGGCGTGGCCGAGCAAGCCGGTGAAACTGATTGCCGTTTTCCCACCCGGTGGCTCGGTCGATACCGTCTCGCGCATCCTGGCGCACCAGCTGACCAAGCAGACCGGGCAGCAGTTCCTGGTCGACAACAAGGGTGGCGCGTCGGGATCGATCGGCACCGCCTTCGTCGCCAAATCGCCGCCGGACGGCTATACCTTTGCGGTCGTATTCGATACGCACGGGGTGAACCCGAGCCTGATTCCCAATATTTCCTATGACACGCTGAAGGACCTGGCGCCAGTGATGATGATCGGCACCTCGCCAATGGTCATTGCGAGATTCCACGGCGCCAAGTTCAAGGATTTCCGCGAAGTCATCGCCGCCGGCAAGACCAAGGCCGACGCGGTATCGTTCGGCTCCATCGGCTCCGGCAGCCTGGGCCACCTCGCCATGACGCAGGTCGCCAACCTGGCCGGCACCACCTTCAATCACATCCCGTACAAGGGCGGCGGACCGCTGGTGCAGGATGCCATCGCCGGCCACGTGCCGCTGATGATCGGCACCGTGTTCCTGGCCAAACCGCAGATTGACGCCAAGATGCTGGTGCCGCTGGCCGTGACCTCGGCCAAGCGTTCGTCGAAGCTGCCGGATACGCCGACCGTGGCCGAGCAGGGCGTCCCTGGTTTTGAATCCGTGGCCTGGTGGGGTGTGGTTGCGCCGGCCGGAACGCCGCCCGCCGTCATTTCCCGTCTCAATGAAGAACTGGTCAAGGCGTTGAAGACGCCCGAGGTGGCCGACAAGCTGGCTGCGCAGGGCATGGACGTGGTCGGCAGCAAGCCCGAGGCTTTGCAGAATTTCCTGCAGGCGGAAATTACCCGCTGGGCCAAGGTGGTCAAGGACAACAAGATCAAGGCCGGCGAATAGCCACCCGGACCATTCATGCGCCACGCCGGGACGCAAGCGTGGCAGAGCGAAACATCGATTGCCGGGGTCGCCCGGTCGGCATGCCTGCCTGCGGCAGGCATGCCGTTTACCATCTGTGACATTGCGGCGTCTCGGGTCCCATAGAATGGCGCTTTGCCCGGCCGCGGCGTGCGAGCACACAACATCCGCCTGTGACGGTCCGACCGAAGCACCGATGACTGAACGACGGGAAGCATGCAAGCCAACCCACCACGCAACCGCGGCACCACCCACGCCATGCCGGACCAAACACCGCTGCCGGTTGACGCGGCATCGCGCCGCCTGCGAGAGCGCTACATCGCCGCACGGTTCCTGCAATTTCCGCAGCCGGCGCAGGCGCTGCGTGACACCGCCAACGTGCTGCGTTGGGCGCGGCAATTGCTCGACGACGACCAACCGCGCCAGGCGGCGGAACTGCTGCAGACCGCGCTGGAAGAGGATCCTGCGCAGCGCCCACTTTGGTTGTTCCTGATCGACCTCGCCTTTACCGCCAACGATACCGGCGTGTTTGTCGAGCTCAGTGAAGGTTTCCGCCGCCACTTCCCCGGTGCGGAGGCGATCCCGCTGATCGACTCACTTGGCAAGAAGCTGCTGCCGAACGACCCGCGATACGCGCATGCGAAAGCTAGCGACACGCCGCCCGGCTGGAGCATGCCTGATGCCGAGTTGCGCGATGCCCTGCGCCAGCAAAAGCTGCATGCGGCGCTGGTCGACGCCATGGCATTCCATTCGACCCGCTGAGACGCCGGACCACTCCACATGTCATCCCCACCACCAGGCAGCATCGAGCCGGGACTGCAACTCACCCGTTACCACGCCGGCATGGCCGACAAGCATTCCGCGCTCGACAAGTCGCTGGACAAAGCCAACATCGTCACTTCGTCAGATGCAATCGCCCGGTCGCTGCGCGAGTTCGAGGAATTCTCCCGCAGCGACCGCGAACGTTACCTGCTTGGCGGGCTGACGCAGACCGGTGGAGACCAGGCCGTCTGCGAATGGATTGCCGAGCGCTACGATCACCTCGCGCGCATGGCGCGGGGCGTGGTGCCCTATGAGCCAGTTGCCGATCCGGCACCGCCCGGGGCCCAGGCCCGCACCTGGGCACTGGCGATGTTGCTGGCCGGCCACGCCAGCAAGTGGCGCAAGATTGCCGGCCTCAGGCCCGACAGCGGTGTGCGTGGCCGCCTGCACAAGCTGTTTGTCACCGCCTCAATGGCCGGCGTCGCCGAACCCATCGTTGAGGCGATGGTGGACCGGCGCAGTTTTGAAACCACGGTCGAGGCACTTTATGTTCGCGCGCTGCTGCTGGAGCGCTTCGCCAGCGGCAACCTGGCGCCCAAGCGGCTTGAGATCCTCGACAGCTGGCTGCTGGAGTGGATGGGCGCGCTGTGGCTGAGCCGCGAGCCGATTGCCGATGGTCCCTCGCTTTCCATCAATACCCGCAATCCCCAGGTCGGCCTGACGCGCTTCGTGCCCGGTGAACGCGCCGACCTGTTCCTCGGCCTGCGGCCGCTGCAGCGTCAGCTCGATCGTGCGGCGCGGGATTTTCGCCGCGGCGTGATATTTCCCGGCTGGGGCATCGGGCTGGTATTTCGTGTCGAGGAACATGTCGGCCTGATGGACTTCCTCGAGCGCGAATTCGCGATTATTGAAAATACGGGCGGCCAGAAGGGCAAGCGATTCGCCTTTGCTGCCGGTGCAGAGGTGTCCGCATTCTTCGGTTTCAACGACATCTATTCCCGTGCGCTGCAGCAGCAATCGACCCTCAGCGTCAGTTCGGTAAAGGAAGCGCGCTCGGTCAACGCGCCGGGCGACGTGCTGTCCGCTGCCGCGTCGCGCCGCGCGGCGCTGAGCGAGACCGGCAGTTTCGTCGAGAGCCGCGCCGGGCGGCAGCCGATCCACCTGCTGGATATCAGCGAATCCGGCCTCGGTCTCGAGATGGGCGCCGATGATGCCGCGATGATCGAGGTCGATGAACTCATTGCGGTGCGGATTGAAGAAGGCAAACCCTGTGTCCTGGGCGTGGTGGCGCGCAAGACGACATCGCTGCAGCGCCATGTGGCCACGGTCGGCGTGCGGGTGCTGTCCAAGGTGCCGCTGCGGGCCACGCTGGAAATGGTCAACGATCGGCTGGTGCGGCAGCCGGCCAAGGGTATCTTTGTCGCCGGCAAGGCCGAACATGGATTTGCCGACTCGATCATTGTCAGTGATGCCATTTACAAAGCCAACCCGACGCTGAGCGTGATGGTTGCCTCGGGCGTGTTCCACCTGCGGCTGGGTCGCGTGCGGCAGCAGGGACCGGGATGGAAAATGGCGGCGGTCGAAGTGCGCGTGGCGCATTGATCGCCGGCCACCGCGGCGCGGCGGCTAGCTGATTCCCTCGCCGTCGGCGTCGATCCCCAGCGCTACCAGGAAGCGCGACACCATGTTGTAGGCGGCAATGGTGCCGATGATTTCCACCACCTGTTCGTCTGGCAGCAACGCGCGGATCTCGTCCCGCGTCTCGCGGCTGACGTCAATGTTGCGTGACATCTCGCGCGCCAGTTGCAGCGTGGCGAGTTCGGCCCGGTCAAATACTGCGCTGTTCAGGTGCGCGCCCTCGATGTCCTCCAGCGCATCCAGCTTGGCCTGGTTGCCGCCGACCTGCAGGAACTCCGGCGCATGCTGCAGCCATTCGTAGGGCGCGCGATTGAGCCGTGCGATGGCGCAGATCGCCAGTTCCCGCAGCACCGGCGACACCTTCAGATCGCGGCGGATCGATCCCATGTAGGTGTTCCAGCCGCGCGCGATCGGCGGGCTGTTCAGCAGCATCCGGTCGAGGTTGAGCAGCTTGCCGCCGGCGCGTCGCGCCCGGATGGCGGCGACCAGGTCGGCCGGTACTTTCTGCTGGTCGATGTCGCTGTCGGTGATGTAGGGGACGGTGGGCATGGCGGTTTTCGTGGTGGTGGACGGGAACGTTTAGCGTAGCATGCCGGTCATCCTGTGGCGCCCCGCAACCGGTGCCAGCCGCCAACCATGAAAGCCATCGCCGTGACCTACAAAATCCTCCTGTTTCTTCACCTCGCCGCCAACGTCATATGGATCGGCGGCATGGTGTTCGCCCATTTCTGTCTGCGGCCGGCGGCGGTGCAGCTGGCGCCGCCGCAGCGCGTGCCGCTGATGCATGCTGCGCTGTCGCGCTTTTTCAGCCTGGTCGCCATGGCGGTGCCGGTCGCGCTGGTCTCGGGGCTGGCCATGATGCTGATGGTCGGGATGAAAAACGCGCCGCTCGCCTGGCATGTCATGTTCGGCCTGGGGGTGGTGATGATGGCGATTTTTGGCCACATCCGCTTCGGCCCGTTCAGGCGACTGGGGCGCTGCGTGACCGCCGCCGACTGGCCCGGCGCGGCGCGGCAGCTGGATCAGATCCGGCTGCTGGTGACGATCAACATGGGAATCGGCTTCGGCATCATCGCGGTGGTGACGGTGGCCAGGTGACAACATGAAACCCTGGAGCTGGCGCGGCTTTTCAGGCATTTTCGAGCCAGAAGGCGCGCCCGTGCTGGAGTTTCATCGCGCAGTCGTGCGGAAAAACGGCATGTCATGCAGTTCGCTGCTTGATCGTCGAACCTGTCGGGGTTTATCCGCGCGGCTGAATTTGCAGCCTGTTTGATCGGTCTCAATTTGCAACTGCACCGGGACCAGTCAGAATGGTGACGCAAGCGAGATGGCTGCGGCTCTGATCCGCCCGCCGACAATCAACCTGAGGAATGACCGTGCCTAACAACGCTTCGGGTCGTGCGAATACCAGGAACATGCAGCTTCACCAGTTGATGCGCCGCACCGTGGCGCTGGTGCTGGCGGGAGGGCGGGGAACGCGGCTGAAACAGCTCACCGACCGGCGCGCCAAGCCGGCGGTGTATTTCGGCGGCAAGTTCCGCATCATCGATTTCGCGTTGTCCAACTGCCTCAATTCCGGC
Organism: uncultured Burkholderiales bacterium; assembly: GCA_964417885.1. Classification (GTDB taxonomy): domain Bacteria; phylum Pseudomonadota; class Gammaproteobacteria; order Burkholderiales; family Usitatibacteraceae; genus UKL13-2. The sequence continues at coordinate 9,650 of CAYQKN010000066.1, forward strand.
ATCCGCCGGATGGCGGTGCTGACCCAGTACAAATCGCATTCGCTGCTGCGACACCTGCAGCGCGGCTGGAGTTTCCTGCGCGCCGAGCTGAACGAAATGGTCGACCTGCTGCCGGCGCAGCAGCGGGTCGGCGAGGAACACTGGTATCGCGGCACCGCCGACGCGGTGTTCCAGAATCTCGACATCATCCGTTCAAGCCATCCGGAGTACGTGATCGTGCTGGCCGGTGACCATGTCTACAAAATGGATTACTCGCTGATGATCTGGGATCACGTTGAAAGCGGCGCGGGCGTCACGGTCGGCTGTATCGAGGTGCCGCGCGAGGAGGCCAGTGCCTTCGGCGTGATGGCCGTCGGTCCGCATCGCGAGATCACCGCCTTCATCGAGAAACCGGCCGATCCGCCGCCGATGCCTGACAAGCCCGGCATGTCGCTGGCCAGCATGGGCATTTACGTCTTCGATGCCGAATACCTGTACCGGGTGCTGGAGGAGGACCTGGCCAATCCCGAATCCAGCCACGATTTCGGCAAGGATGTGATCCCGCGTTGCGTCCGCGAAAGCCGCGCGCTGGCACATCCGTTCAGCATGAGCTGCGTTTCGCGGGTCGAGACGCCGGTGCACTACTGGCGCGACGTCGGCACCATTGATGCCTTCTGGGCGGCCAATCTCGACCTGGCCTCAACCACGCCGGAACTGGATATCTACGATCCTGACTGGCCGATCTGGACTTACCAGCGCCAGTTGCCGCCAGCCAAGTTCGTGCCCGATGCCACCGGTGCCAACGGCATCACCGTCAACACGGTGATCTCGGGCGGCTGCATCGTATCCGGCTCCTATGTGGCGCATTCGGTTTTGTTTTCCGAGGTGCGCATCCATTCCTTCTGCCATGTGGACCAGGCGGTGCTGCTGCCCAACGTCACCCTGCATCGCGGCTGCCGCCTGAGTCGTGTGGTGGTGGATCGCAATTGCGAGATTCCGGCAGGCCTGGTGGTGGGCGAGGACGCGCTGCTCGACGCCCAGCGATTCGAGCGTACCGAGAGCGGCGTGGTGCTGATCACGCGGGCGATGTTGGCGGCGCTGCCGGCGGCCGCGCCATGAGGGTGCTGCAGGTCAGCGCCGAGATTTTTCCACTGCTGAAAACCGGCGGTCTGGCGGATATTGCCGGCGCGATGCCGGCCGCGCTGGCGGAGGTTGGCTGCGACGTGCGGGTGCTGCTGCCCGGCTTCCCTTCGGTCATGACAGCACTCCGCGATGCCGACACGCTCTGCACCCTGGTCGCCCCCTGGGGTGAACCGTTCACCGTGCGACGGGGAACCCTTCACGCACTGGCGCCACACGGCCTGCGCGCCTATATCATCGATGCCCCGGCGCTCTACCACCGTGCCGGCAATCCATACGAAAATGCGCAACGGCAGCCGTATGCAGACAACCACCGCCGCTTCGCCCTGCTTGGCTGGGTCGCGGCGCAGCTGGGGCACGGCATCGATGCGGCCTGGCCGTTCCTCGTCGATCTCTTCGGCGGAAGGCAGTCGGCGCGCAGCATCCACTTCATCACTGCGACCGCGCTGGTGCTCTTCGTGCTCATCCATCTAGCGATGGTTGTCGCTTCGGGCCTCTGGAAC
>CAYQKN010000066.1:11281-20309 GCA_964417885.1 uncultured Burkholderiales bacterium
GATGCGGCCTGGCAGCCGCAGGTGGTGCACAGTCACGACTGGCACGCCGCGCTGGCGCCGGCCTACCTGCACTTCGCACGCCCGCTGCGCGAGCCGGTTTCGACCGTGTTTACCGTGCATAACCTCGCCTACCAGGGCGTGTTTGAGGCCAACCTGTTCGCCGATCTGGGGCTGCCGCCGCTGGCCAACCGCATGGACGGCATGGAGTTCTACGGCAAGATTTCCTTCATGAAGGCGGGCCTCTATTACGCCGATCGCATCACCACCGTCAGCCCGACCTATGCGCGCGAGATCCAGACGCCGGAGCAAGGCTGCGGCCTGGATGGACTGCTGCGCGCCCGCGGCAGCGTGCTGTCGGGCATCCTCAACGCGGTCGACGAGACGGTGTGGAACCCGGCTGCCGACACGCTGATCCCCGCGAACTACGATGCCGATGATCGCGCCGGCAAGGCGCGTTGCAAGGCGGCGCTGCAACGGGAGACGGGGCTCGCCATCGAGCGCCGTGCGCCGCTGTTCAGCGTGGTCAGCCGGCTGACTGAGCAGAAGGGATTGCAGCTGGTGGTGGCGGCGGTCGATGAGATCGTCGCCAGCGGCGGGCAACTGGTGGTGCTGGGCAGCGGCGATGCGGCGCTCGAGCAGTCGCTGCAAGAGCAGGCACTGAAACACCCGCAGTCGGTGGCGGTGCAATTGGGTTACGACGAGGCGCTGGCGCACCGTATCTTCGCCGCCAGCGATGTCACCCTGGTGCCATCGCGGTTCGAGCCCTGCGGCCTGACGCAAATGTATGGACTCAAGTACGGCAGTCTGCCGCTGGTGCGGCGGGTAGGTGGGCTGGCGGACACGGTGGTGGATTGCACGCTGGAGGACCTGGCCGAGGAAACCGCCAACGGCTTCGTGTTCGATGATTTCACGGCGGAAGCGTTGTTGCGAGCGTTACGACGCGCATTTGTGCTGTATGGCAGGCCGAAAGAGTGGACCGCCGTTACCGGGCGCGCCATGCGGCAATCTTATGGCTGGAGAACCAGCGCGCAGAAGTATCTGGCGCTGTATCAGCAGATTGCAGGTTCTTCCGGTTCCGTGACCGGTGCCACAAATGCCGGCATCGCCGCGCTGTCTTCCTAGCCGATCAATCCTCGAACCTGCTTCGACGCTTCCGTCTTGCCCGCCACGAAACGCTCGTGATTGTGTTCGATCGATTTCAGGTCGTAGACATAGTTGACCATCATGCCCAGCGATTGCCGCAGACCCTTGTCGGAAAGGTCGCCGCCGATATTGAGGCGCTCCATGCGTGCGCCGTTGTTGAGGTGGAAACGCGCCACCGGATCTCGGGTAACGCCATCCGGCTCGCCGGCACCCATCAGGTAGGCGGCACACAGTCGCTCGATGTCGGCCGCACACTTCGCGCGTGGCTTCTCGGCCGCGCGCAGATCGGCGGCAGCGCGCTCAAGCAACGGGCCAATGGTGCGTTGCACGGTTTCCAGGCTGGGGCGCACCCGGTCGGGAAATGCCGACGCCGCATCGGGGCTGGCCAGCAGGCCCCGCAGCCAGTCGCGAAAGCCGGGAATCGGCGACAGGGTGCAGAACTGCTTCACGCGCGGGAATTCGGCTGCCAGCAAACCCGCCACCTGCTTGATCAGGAAATTGCCGAGCGAGACGCCACGTAATCCCGGCTGGCAGTTGCTGATGCTGTAAAACGCGCCGACGTGAAAAGCCTTGGCTGGCTGCGGTTCGCTGTCGAGGTTGATCAGCGGCTCGATCGCCGCCGGCATCTCGGCCAGTAGCGCAACCTCGACAAAAATCAGCGGCTCGTCCGGCAGCGCCGGGTGAAAAAACGCGAAGCATCGACGATCGGCCTGCAGCCGCCGCCGCAGGTCGTTCCAGCCGCGGATCTCGTGCACCGCTTCATGCTGGATCAGTTTTTCGAGCAGCGTTGCCGGCGTGTTCCAGTCGACCCGCGCGATGCGCAGGAAGCCGGGATTGAACCAGGATTGCAGCAGGTGATGGAAGTCGTCGTCCACCTGGCGCAGCTCCGCATCCTTCGGCAACGCGTCGAGCAGTCGCTCGCGCATGCCGACGATGGCCCGGGTGCCGCCCTGCGCACGGTTGAGCCGGCGCAGCAGCTCCTGGCGCGGCGGTTCGGCAGCATGGGTCAGCGCGGCCAGGCGTTGGCTGTCGGCGTGCTGCGCGTAGGCGGTCGCCGCCTCGAGCACCTTGACCGGGTCGGGCGCAAACTCGGTCTTCAGCGCACGGAAGAACACCAGCTGCTCGTCGCGCGACAATTCGCCATACAGCGCCAGCGTCTCCTCGGCACGCGACACGCCGGAAGCTTCGCCGCGCTCGGTCAGCAGTTGTTTGCAAGCCTCTACCAGCCGGCGTGTCTTGAGGCCGTCGCGTTTCAGCTGCAGCGCCTTGCCGGTCATGCCCTTGATTGATCCCAGCATCGAAGTCATGTTGATCGCCTGTCGGTCATCCGCGTTATGGTTGCGGCCAGAAGAACTGCTTCCAATTATTCCTGAATCGGGCCAGCAGCATCGACAGCAGCATGCCGGTCTGGCTGAACCCGACGCCGCGTGCACGAAGCGCAACCCACATCGCCAGCGAGAAACTGACTGCCAGGTTGAAGAAGCCGACCAGGCAGATGCCGACCAGGCATTTCAGCAGCATCACGCCGTCGATGGTGAAGCCGGTCGCGACGATGGCGAGGCCGAACTGCGCGGAGGCCAGCGTAACGTGCCGCACATCGATCGGCAGGCCGGTCAGGAAGCCGATGGTGCCGACTGACGCCAGCATGATGCCAAGGAAAAAATTGCCGGCCAGCGCGCCCAGATTGTTGTCCATGTACTCGGCAAAGCTCTTGAGCCGCGTCTCGCCCAGCAGGCGGCGCAGCCAGCGGGTGTGCTCGATCCGCTCGCGGATCCGCTCATAGGCGGCCAGATTGTCGTAGTAGCCGGAGATCAGTCCGCCCAGGAACAGGCAGACGCCGGCAAGAGCCGCGTGCAGCAGGGCGAGACTGTCGATCGGCGACAGGTCGTGCAGCAGGTGCTGCGCTTTTTCGGCGCTCATGATCGGCTGTCCGGTGAGGCGGGCGATGAGGAACGCCAGCAGCATCGCGGTGGGGATGGCGATCAGCACATTGCCGAGAATGGCGGCGAACTGGCTGCGGATCAGGTCGGTGACCAGCGTGGCCAGTTTCTCGACGTCACGCATGCGGCCGCGGATTTCGCTGATGACGCCGGCGATGGTCGACGCCGTCATCGCCGGCTGCTTGGTCGCAAGCGTCAGGTGCAGCACGTGGATCAGCATGAAGCCGAACGAATAATTCATGCTGTAGGCCAGCGCAAATCCCAGCGGCGCCAGGTCCGCCTTGCCGGAATAGACCTTCAGCAGCGCCATGAAGCCGACGATGCATCCAGCCCCCATGGCCGAACGCCAGGTGGAAAAATACTCGGCACGGGTGGTGGTGATGTAGTGCTCGCCGGCGCGGCTGGCATTGTCGGTGACACGCAGCGCGAGCAGGCCGATGGTGCCGCCGATATGATCGCGGATGCCCTGGCGCATGCCCTCGCCATGGATCGCCCGGTCGAGGAACTCGACCCACAGTTCGACCAGCGGCAGGTCGTCGGCCCCGCTGTTGCCAAGCCGGTGCCGCATTGCCAGCATGCGGACAATGCTTTCGAGCCGGTGCAGGCTTTGTTCCAGCCGTCGAACCAGGTAAGTCAGGGTCAGGCTGGTGCCGACCGCGGCGGCACGCGCCCGGATACGCACGATCACCTCGCGGCACTGTTCAACCAGCACCTGCAGCTGGCCCTCGTCTTCGGTCGGCACCTCGCCCCCGGCCAGGTAGGCCCGGTAAGTTGCCGACAATTGGTGGGCCTCGACTGCCAGCGCCAGGAACGGCGAGCCGCGTTCCTCGATGCGCGGATGCAGGCGCACCAGTTCAGGTTCGAGCCCCATCGCGCCGATGCGCGTCGCCAGCACGTCGGTCGCGTCAAGCATCTGTGCCAGTGCCTCGAGCAGGGCCGGATCGTCGCGCACTTCGCCCATGCGCAATCCCTGCCACAGGCGCAGTTTCAGTTCGGTCGGTATCGCGCCCATCCAGACGTAATCGTCGCGGCGGTGGAAAATCAGGTTGATGCAGTCGCGCAGGTAGGCCGGATCGGTGAGGGCGGGAAAGATGCGATGCACCATGCGCCGCCACAGCTCGGAAAAGAAACCGGTGTTGGGCAGGATGCCGCTGTCGGCGAAAAAGCTGATCTGCCGGCGGCCGGTGAAGAGCTTCAGCAGGCAGCCACGCAGTGCGCGGCGCGCGGCGTCATCGCCTTCGATCATCTGGCACAGCGCGGTAAAACGTGCCGTCGCCAGCAGGGTATTGTCGGCATCGGCGGGGCGCAATGCGCCAACCAGTTCAATCAGCTGCGGCAGCGCGTCGCTGTCCGGCGACAGGGACTTGACCGCTTGCTGCAGTTGGGCGTGGGGAAGAACGATGTCGGTCACGGGCGGGATCGGCGGAAAAAGTGGGTCACAGGCGATTGTATCGGTGCGGAAAGGTTGCCACCGATATAATTCCGACGATTCATCTCCCGGATTGGTTCCCGCCTTTCATGCTCGCCCACCAAACACTGTCGCACCTGAAGACCGAGTCCGGGTTCCAGCCGATCGGCGAGCCGGTGGGCAACCTCACGCTGGGTCGCGGGCGGTTGCAGGACGCGACGGTTCACCTGGCGATCATCGAAAACCGTATTGCATCGGGCTCGCTGGGCGCGCGCGAGAGCGACCGGCTGGCCAGCCTGTTCAAGGTGGTGGCGGCGCAAAAATCGCCGCTGCTGATGTACATCGATTCCGCCGGGGCGCGCGTGTCCGAGGGGTTGCCGGCTTTGGGCGCGTTCCGCCACATGTATCGCGCGGCCCTGGCCATGGCCGCCAGCGGTGCGCCGGTGGCGGCACTTTGCGGGGCCAATTGCTTCGGCGGCGCCAGCATGCTGGCGAGCCTCGCCGGCGTGCGTCATTTTTCCGCCAACACGCGTTTCGCCATGTCAGGCCCGGCCATCCTCGCGCAGAGCGCCGGTGTGTCGGTGCTCGATGAAATGTTTCAGGCCATGTCGCACGCAGCCATCGGCATGGATGCACGCGTCAAGTTTGGCGGCGACAATGTCGCCGCGACGGCGACCGCTCCGATGACCCTGCCGGTGGCCGCGCCGGCCGCGGCCGCGCGGCACGCGGCGCTGGGCGAGCGGGTTGCCGCCCTGCGCGGAAGCAAGCCTGCCGCGGCGGTCGAAAAGATTGAGCGCAAGGATTTTGCCAAACTCTATCCCGAAGGCTATGCCGCCAGCCAGCATGCCGGCGTACTGACCGGCGCAGCTGCCCACCGTGGCGGCAAGGCCGACCTGCTGGGCGTGGTCGATGGCCAGCTGCTGGGTGCCGCCACCGCCTGGGCACTGGCCGACGCGGTGTGGCAAAAACTCGCGTCGCCGCCTGCTGCATTGCATCTGCTGGTCGACTGCGAGTCCCACGCAACCTCGATCGACGATGAACGCATCATGCTGTCGGCCTACCTGGCCGACCTGGCGGCGGCCTTGCATGCGCTCGCTGCCGCCGGCACCCGGGTCGAGACCACGGTGCTGGGCAAACTCGGCGGCGGCGTTTATGTTGCGCTGGCCGCCCCGTCGGAACAGGTAAACCTGCTGTACGGCAAGGAGATACAGCTGTTGCCCGGCCGCGCCATCGCCAGCATCCTCGGCGATGCCGGCAGTACCCGCTTTGAATTCGCCGAGTATCAGCAGGCGCGGGTGGCCGACCAGGAACTGAAGCTCGGACTGGTCGATTGAATCCCGCCGCACTGCCGCGCGTTGCTGCCGGCCGTCGATAGAATGAACCTCATGAATGCCAATCTCTACACGCTGTTCCAGTCCCGCTTTCCGGCTGATGATGCGGCCATCGCCATCGAAACCGCCGGCGGCAGGCTTTATTCATACGATGAGATGCAACGCATCACGGCGCACTATGCCGGCCAGATACGTGAACTGGGCGTCGAACCGGGTGACCGGGTGGCGGTGCAAGTCGAGAAATCGGCTGAGGCGCTGTTCCTTTATCTGGCTTGCCTGAAAGCCGGCGCGATCTACCTGCCGCTCAATAGTGCTTACCAGGAAGGCGAAATTGACTATTTTCTCGGCGACGCCGAGCCGAAAATATTCGTCCACCAGCCGCGCTCCGAAGCCTGGGTGATCCCGGTTTGTGAACGGCGCGGCGTCCGGCACCGGTTTGTGCTGCCGGCAGAGGGTGAACAGGTCAAACCCGAGCATCGGCGCACCTCGTGGCACGACAATGCCCTGAAAGCCGCGCCAATGCTGGAGATTGCTCCGCGCGCCGAAGATGATCTGGCGGCCATTCTCTACACCTCCGGAACCACCGGCCGCAGCAAGGGTGCGATGATTACGCACCGCAACCTCTCGTCCAATGCCATGACGCTGCACCAGTTCTGGGGTTTCCAGCCGGGTGATGTGTTGTTGCATGCGTTGCCGCTGTTTCATGTTCACGGCCTGTTCGTTGCCTGCCATACCGCGCTGCTGAATGGCAGCCGGATGATCTTTCACGCGAAGTTCGACGCCCGGGCCGCCATTGACGCCCTGCCGCGCGCGACCGTGTTCATGGGCGTGCCAACCATGTATGTGCGTTTGCTGGCCGATCCCGGTTTCAATCGCGATGTCTGCCGCAACGTGCGCCTGTTCGTGTCCGGTTCCGCGCCGCTGCTGGCGGAAACGTTTGCCGAATTCCTGTCCCGCACCGGCCATACCATCCTCGAGCGTTACGGCATGACCGAGACCGGCATGATCACGTCCAATCCGCTCAACGGCGCGCGCCGCGGCGGCACCGTCGGCCTGCCGCTTCCGGGTGTGTCGGTACGGGTAGTGAGCGACGATGGCAGCGGCTGCGCGCCGGATGAGATCGGCCACCTGCAGGTGGCCGGCCCGAATGTGCTGCCGGGCTACTGGCGCCTGCCGGAAAAGAACAAGGAAGAGTTCACCACCGACGGCTTTTTCAAGACCGGCGACGTCGGCAAGATCGACGTTGACGGCTATGTCACCATCGTCGGTCGCAGCAAGGACCTGGTCATCTCCGGCGGCTATAACGTCTATCCGAAGGAGATCGAACTGCTGATCGACGAACTGCCCGGCGTGGCGGAGAGTGCGGTAATCGGCCTGCCGCACCCCGACTTCGGCGAGGCGGTTGCGGCCGTGGTGGTGAGAAACAGCGCCGGCGAAGCCCCGGTTGAAGCAGACATCATTGCCGCGCTGAAAGGCCGCTTGGCGGCGTTCAAGGTGCCGAAGCGGGTGTTTGTGGTTGACGACCTGCCGCGCAATGCGATGGGAAAAGTGCAGAAAAACGAGCTTCGAAAGCGTTACGCGTCCACCTTTCCCGGCTAGCCGCGTTATCCGCAACGAAGGCTTGCATTCCGGCTGCTGGCACCGATGTAAAGGTTGAAGCCCGCGGTGACCGGACTGTGCAAAGTTGTTTCGGTGTGACATTTGTCATGGATGCTTCCCTTTTTCGGTAGCAAGATACTCATATGATCGTTTTCAATCTTTCCTGCTCGCAAGAACACAAATTCGACGGCTGGTTCCGTTCGGCGGAGGATTTCGAGCGCCAGGCGGCGGGCGGGCTGGTGGAATGCCCGATCTGCGGCGATTCCAGCATTACCCGGCACCTGTCGGCACCGCGCATCAACACTGGCGCGACGGAAATCGTCGCCCGCCCGCAGACGCTGCCGAGCGGCCCGCAGGAAGTCATGGCAGCGTCGATGCTGCCCGGCTTGCAGGAACACATGATGCAGCAGTTCAAGGCTTTCGTTCGCGCCAATACCGAAGACGTCGGCGGCGCTTTTGCCGAAACGGCCCGCAAGATTCACTATGGCGAAGAAAGCCAGCGCAATATCCGCGGCCGCGTGACGCGCGATGAAGCGATCGAACTGCACGAGGAAGGCATCGAGACGGTCACCTTGCCGCCGGGCATCATGCTCGACGAGAGCTTGCAGTAACCGTTCACCCCGCAATCCGCGCCTTCCTGGCAGAAACAGGCCGGCGGCGCCCACCACACTTTGTGCTAACGTTCCCTCGGGATTTTTCTGATCTGGGGATGAACGCATGAAAGCTGTCGTTTGCAAAGCGTGGGGCGGGCCGGAAACACTGGTCGTTGAAGAGGTCATGCTGGCCGATCCGGGGCCGGGCGAAGTACATATCCGGGTGCGTGCGGCCGGGGTCAACTTTCCTGACGTGCTGATCATCCAGAACAAATACCAGATGAAGCCGGCGCTGCCGTTCTCACCCGGCGCGGAAGTGGCGGGCGACGTTATTGCTGTCGGTGAAGGTGTCACGCACGTCAAGGCTGGCGACCGCGTGGTGAGTTTCTGCGGTATCGGCGGATTTGCCGAGGAAGTGATCGCGCCGGCCGCCGTGACCATGCCCATGCCCCCTGGCGTGTCCTACGAGCTGGCAGCGGTTTTTTCACTCGCCTATGGCACCTCCTGGCATGCGGTGCGCGACCGTGCTGCGTTGCAACCGGGCGAAACCATGCTGGTGCTGGGTGCGGCCGGCGGTGTAGGGCTGGCGGCGGTCGAAATCGGCAAGGCAATCGGCGCCAAGGTCATCGCCGCCGCGTCGACCGACGAAAAACTTGCCATCTGCACGCAGCATGGTGCCGATGCGGTCATCAACTACGGCCAGGGCGACCTGCGCGAATCCATCAAGCAGGTTTGCGGAAAGAACGGCCCGGACGTGATCTACGATCCGGTCGGCGGAAAATTTGCCGAACCGGCATTCCGTTCCATCGGCTGGCGTGGCCGCTACCTGGTAGTCGGTTTCGCCGACGGCGACATTCCGGCGCTGCCGCTGAATCTGATGTTGCTGAAAGGCGCCTCACTGGTGGGCGTGTTCTGGGGCGAGTTCGCCAAGCGCGAGCCGGCCAACAACCAGAAAGGGCTCGCGGAAATGATGGGGTGGATTCGCGAGGGCAAGCTGAAGCCGCTGATCTCGAA
>CAYQKN010000067.1:0-20255 GCA_964417885.1 uncultured Burkholderiales bacterium
CCTGCGATCGCATGAAGGCCAATGGCATGCTCAAGTAGATCCCTGTTGTTATCCAGCGCGGAGGCTTGCGGCGCCGCTGCCGTGTGCGCCTGTTTGAACGCGTTGTGCCGCAGCAAACGTACGCAAAAAATTGCGGCATGTCATTCAAAAAGACAGCCGGCTGCTGATCCGGCTGCATCCGCAGAAACGTCAACGGCCGCTCTGCAACGGAGCGGCCGTTTTCGTCAATTGGACCAACCGAAATGATGTCGACTACTGGATCCGGTAGCCTGCATGGCAAGCGACACATTGCGCCGAGACCACCGCCAGCGCCGCCAGTGCCGGCCTGACATCGCCGGTGGCGCCGGTGTCCGTGGCGACGATGGCTAAGCGGCTGGCGGCACGGTGCATTTCGCTGCCGATCGCCTGCATGCCGGCCGGCATCACCCTGGCCACGTCGTGCGCGCCGTGCAGTTTCAGCGAGGACTGTCCCAGCCTTTGTTCAGCGATGTTGCTGGCGCGGTCGTATTGTTCGCGCGCAAGGGCATCCTGGATTTCCTGCAGCGCGAGCAGGTGGTCGCGCATGTTGGCCAGTGTATGCACACGCATTTCACCCGGAAAATTCACCAGTTGGCGCGTGTCTTTTGCGCTGGCTTGATGGGCGGCGTGGTCGGGGCCGGCTGCGCAGGCGGTGAGCGTCAGCGCAAGCAATGTGCCTGCAAGGATTGGCGGGACCGTTGGGCGCCGGTTCATGGTGGTGCTCCCTGGACAAAACTCCAGCACGGGTGCGCCTTTCCAGCCATTTCTGGCCGGGAAGCCGCACCAGTGCTAGAGTTTACCCATTGTGGATCCCGCGCCCGGGGGCGAGGCAATTGGCCCGACGAGCTTTAGCGCCTTCCATTCCTCTGAGTCGACCTCGACAACCCGATAGTCTTGGCCGCGCAGGAATTCTTCGCAGTATTCCTCCCGATAACACCAGAAGCCATCGGGCCACACCAGCATATTGCTTGGATTCATTTTGTAAGCCTATTCCTACATCGCGATGAGGTATCTGCCTTATCGCACATAAAGATGCGGCTGGCCAGGAAATTGGTTTAGGCATCAACTTCCGCTAGCAAGTCTCCGATCAAGCCATAACGTTGCGCTATGCCAACGCGCGCTGGTGATCATTCTCCAGCCGCACGAAGCGTTCCGTGAGCAGCGCAAGTTCGCGGTAGAACAACGTCTCGGCATGCTCTTTCACGGCATCGCTAAAGGCCCCGACCCATGCGCCAAGGTGCCCGCCAAGAAACCGTTGCAGCTGCGCCCGCGCAGAGGCCAGTTGGTCCATGTTGCCGCTCTCCAATGCCTGGCGCTGGTTGAATAGCAGCAGGTACAGGAACTCCAGTTCCACCGCGACGTGATCCGGCAAATCGTCGAAATCCTCGCCGATGTCGAAGCCACCTTGTTGGTACAGTTCAAGCACGGCCGCGGTCGGGTCCGCGCCCGCAGCCTCCCCGCCTTCCAGCCAGACCGATTCATAGGGCGAGGCCAACGCCTGTATCGGCCCGAGGAACAGCCGCGTGTAGTCAACCAGCAATGCCTGCAGGTCCTGCGCGGCAAACGCCTCGCCGAGTTTGCGAGCGTGGCCGGCAAGGTCAGGATGAATTGCCGTGGCGGCGGCCAGCATGGATTCGAACACGCACTCTTCGGCCAGGGCGTCACTGGGCTCGTAGTAGCACGCGGAAAGATAGCGGCAAAGGTCCTCGCGCGCGCTGGCATCGGCAACTTGGGTCATCGCATCTCCTGAACGGGTTTGGCACCGCCTGCTACCGGCAGCAAAACAAAGGGCCGGCAGGGCCGGCCCTTGTGGCAACACATTAACCTACTACGCCCGCGGACTGTATTTGCCGATGTAATGCACGTTGGGCTTGGTGCCTTTTTCTTCCAGCAGCCGGAACGATTTTTCGTTCTTCAGGATCTGGGCGATCTGGCTCTTCGGATCGTCCTGGTCGCCAAAGATGCGCGCCTGGGACGGGCAGACTTCCACGCAGGCCGGCTGCAAACCGTTCAGCACGCGGTGATAGCAGAAGGTGCATTTCTCGATCACGTCGTCCTTGCGCACCGGCTGCAAGTCGCCACCCTTCCAGTTGTTCAACATCGGCGGCGTCGCGCCGGCCAGGGCACAGACCTCGGTGCCGGATGAAGTGCAGCCGGGAATCGCGGACGTCTTGTCGGCCCAGCGCGGCTGCGGATTTTCGTCCGCCGCATTCAGGCTGATCACGCTGTAGGTCTCTCCGCTCAGGCTCGACGGGCCAAGCGACTCGTGGCTGTACGGGCAGACTTTCTGGCAGTCGCCGCAGCCGACACAGAGTTCCGGGTCATGCAGGGTGATGCCTTCCGGCGTCTTGAACAACGCTTTGTAGGGCTTGCCCTTGCCGGCTTTTTTCGGATTGCCGGGACACTTCTTGATGCACGGCGCATCGGTGCAGTGATTGCACAGTACCGGCATCACGGCGTGCGTCGTGTTGGGAAACGTCCCCTCGGTCTTCATCACGAAATCGGCCCAGTTGAAGCTTTGCCCGTTGGCGCGGTCGCGGGTGTTGTTCTCGGCCTTGCAGGCAAAAGCACAGGCGCCGCAACCGTTGCACTTCGCGAGGTCAATGACCATTCCAAGTCTTGCCATGATGTATTGCTCCTTTTTCTTGTCGAGGGCGATCAGGTCTTCTGGATCCGCACACCGGTGAATCCGCCGTTGCGGGCGGTCGCGCCGCTCAGCCGGTCGTAGTCATCGACAAGGATTTCGTTGTTGTTGCCACCCAGCGGAATCGCCTTGGCGTAGTCTTTGGCGGCGACACGGCCGTATGCCCAGTGACCCTGCCCGTAACACTTGGCCACGGTGCCGGGTCGCACGCCTTCCCACAGCTTGAGCTGGCAGCTGATGGTGCCGACGATGGAGGTGATGCTGACGTTGTCGCCGGTCTTCAGGCCCAGCCTGGCGCCATCGAGCGGGTTCATCTTGACCACGTCGGCCCACGACACATCGCCCGGGTCAACCTTCTTGAACTCCTGGTACCACGGCACGTTGGCCGAACGCCCTTCGCGGTTCAGGCGCGACTTGTAGTCGATGAAGGTGAAGGGATAATCGGCCACGCTGCCATGGCGCTTGACGGTTTCGTAGTGCGGCACGAATGCCTGTTCACCGCGTGCCACATAGCCGCTGACGGCCATGATGTCGTCGGTGGTGGTCTCGTATTTCTTGGCGTGCTCGAGCAGGCCCTTCTTCAGGGTCTGGCTATAGAACTCGAATTTCTTGGTCTCGGTGGCGAATTTGCCGCCCCAGTTTTTCTTCAGCGTGTACTTCGGTCCGCTGAATATTCCCCTCTTCCTGAATTCCGCCCAGCCGATGATCGGGGCATCGCCTTTCAGCGGCTCCTTGGCGGCCCAGATCGGCGCGCTCTTCATCTTGGTGGCGATTTCCGAGAATTCCAGCGCGGTGGTTGGCGCCTTGCCGGTCTCCGGGTCCTTGAACTCTTTCGAGTAGTAGTCGAACAGGTTGGCGAATCCCTTGGCCTTGAGCTTTTCGGCGAGCAGCCACATCACTTCGGTTTCTTCCTGCTTCACGTCCCACAGGCGCTTGATGGCGCCCTGCTGGATCGACGCGTAGCCGAAGCCGTTGCCCATGTTGGTGACAATCGACCAGCCCTCGGCCGAATTGAAGGTCGACGGCAGCACGATGTCGGCAAACTGGGTCATCTCGGACGGGTTGGGCACCATGTGTACGAAGAACGGCACCTTGGCCATCACCTTGTCCCAGCGATCCGCGCCGGTGCAGGAGAAATTGAAGTTGGACCAGGATGAAATGAACACTTTCACCGCGCCCGGATCCTTGAGCATGCCATTGGCCACATTATTGGTCACCACACCGGTGCCGGGCTTGGCGTTCATCATCGCCGGCATATCCTTGGCGCCGCGGCCGTCGAGCTTCTTGCCCTTGCTGCCGGTTTTGGCAACCTCATCGACATAGGCGTCGGATTTGGGGAACGCGGCCAGCGGCGGACCGCTGGGGCTTTGCCAGACGCCTCCCTCGACGTCGATCGAGCCCACCAAGCCGTTCAGCGCATGCACGGCCATCGCGCTGTAGGTGCCGCGCGGGTGCATGGCAGCACCCGGTCCCATCCAGACCACGACCTTCGGCGCGGCCTTGCCCATGGCACGCGCCACGCGCACGATCTGCGCGGCCGGAATCAGCGTCTCCTTTTCACCCCAGGCCGGCGTCTGGTTCTTCAGTTCCAGGTTCCACCACTTCACCAGGCCATACGTTTCTTTCTCGACGAATGCCGCTTCGTCAACGGTGCTGCCCGCGACAAATAAATTCTTGCCGTCCTTGAAGTCGCCGACGAACTCGCGATTCCACAGCCCTTCGGTCAGCAGCACGTGCGCAATGGCGCCGGCCAGTGCGCCATCGGTCCCCGGACTGAGCGGCAGCCATTCGTGCGCCTTGGCCGCGATATTCGACAGCCGCGGATCGACCGCGATCACGGTGCCGCGTTTGACGATGTCCGGAAACCGGTTCATCACGTTCGGCACCATGCGGTTGGATGCCAGCGGGTCGCAGCCCCAGGCCACCAAGCAGTTGGTTTTTTCCAGGTCGTAGTCGCGATAGCCGAAGAAACCCTGGGTCAGGCCCGGACCCATTTTTTCCGCTTCGGCGCAGATCGCGCTGTGGGAGAAATAGTTCGGCGTGCCGAATACCTTCGGCAGCGTGCCGTACAGCAGGTCGGTAGAGGTCGGCGAGTAGCGTCCACGCATGTAA
Source organism: uncultured Burkholderiales bacterium (assembly GCA_964417885.1). Lineage (GTDB taxonomy): Bacteria > Pseudomonadota > Gammaproteobacteria > Burkholderiales > Usitatibacteraceae > UKL13-2. The sequence goes on from CAYQKN010000067.1 coordinate 4,775, forward strand.
AGCAATTTTTGCGGCTCGCCGGCTTTGCGCAGTTCGATCATTTTTTCGGCAACGGTATCAAGCGCCTCGTCCCAGCTGATCGGCACGAATTTCGGATCGATGCCGCGACCCTTGAGCGGATTGGTGCGCTTCATCGGCGTCTTGATGCGGTCCGGGTCATACATCTGCTGCGGAATCAGGTGGCCGCGCGGGCAGACATAGCCGTGATTGGTCTTGGACAGGGGATTGCCGCGCACCCGCGTGGCGCGACCGGCCTGCACATAGATCTGGATCGCGCACCACTGGGTGCACCCCTGGCAGGTGCTGGCCACCCAGTCGCCCACGGCCGGGCTGCTGGGCCTGGCCTTGCGCGGTTTGAGCGCATTGCTCACCGGTACAGCCGCCCCGGCATCGCCCACCACCATCCAGGCCGCGGATGCGGTCGATGCCATCAAGAACTCGCGTCTCGTCAACTTCATGACTTCCTCCGTATGGGTGCTACTTCTTCTCAGGATGGAAGTAATTTATCCCTACGCTATGAAAGGCTTTTGACTTGCGTCAACGGCGGCTGATTCATGTGCCTTTGATGGAAGTCTGAATGTTGCGAACCGTGCGCTGGCAGCGCGCGTGGGGCGCGTTGTACCGGGTCCTGGTGGTGATCGGGAACAGGCCGCAGCCGGTCTGGCCGGGCGACTACAGTGCGGTTACGAATTGCGCCGTCGCCGGCCGCACCCGCAGCGCCTTCGGCTTCGAGATGGTGCCGACGTTGATGAAGCACACCGTCTCCTCGCCCGGCTGCAGCTTGAACAGTTCACGCATGCCATGGGATGCCATCGCGCGGCCGCTGGCCAGGCCGCTGCCGAAGCCCATGCTGTGCGCGGTGAGCAGGATGTTCTGGATCGCGCAGCCCACCGATACCATGCGCTCCAGTGGCGGGATGTGCGGATCGCACGGTCCCAGGCGCGCCACCACCGCGATCAGCAGCGGCGCCCGCATCGCCTTGCCGCGCGCCGCTTCAATCTCCTCAGCCGTCGCCTGCGGGTCACGTTCCACCAGTGCTGCGGCGAAGACGTCGCCCAGCAGCATGCGCCTCTCCGACGGGATGACAATAAATCGCCATGGCGTCTGCAGGCCGTGGTCCGGTGCCGTCGCGGCGGCAACAAACAGGCGATCAATCTGTGCCGCATCAGGCCCCGGCGCCACCAGCCGCTTGGCAGAGGTATTCTGGCGCGTCGTGACCAATGCGGCGGCAAATTCCTCCAGTGCTTGCGCCCGCCCAGTCGTTTCAGCCGGCTCAGCCGGTTTCGCGATTGGCGGTGCCTTGAGATCATCCTTCATGTCGACTCCCTCTGGTCGTTTTGCTGCTCGTTAGCGAAATCGCGTGGTCGCGAAATACACCGCGCCTATTTTCCAGCAGAAATCGTAACCCGGGCGCATCGCGCCGCGTTTGCGATACCGCAAAGGTTCAAGCCGTGTTGCCGGGTAAGCTCAAGATATCGTCAATCGCACGGAGAAACCGTCATGTCCACCATCCAGGTATTTGATGCCGCACTGTGCTGCAGCAGCGGCGTCTGTGGGACTGATGTCGACCAGAACCTGGTCACCTTTGCCGCGGATTTTGCCTGGGCCAAGGAGCAGGGAGCGACCATTGAGCGCTTCAACCTCGCCCAGCAGCCGCTGGCCTATGCCAAAAACGCGACGGTCAAGGCATTCCTGGACCGCTCTGGCGTCGAGGCGTTGCCGCTGATCCTGGTCGACGGCGAAATCGCGCTGGCGGGCCGCTATCCGCAACGTCACCAATTGAGTCAGTGGGCGGGCCTCACCCAGTTGGAGCCCGAACTGGCCGGCAATTGCTGCAGCGGCGGCCGGTGTTGCGGCTAGGCAGGCAAGGACGATGAGCACCACCGCGCGCTTCATGCGTGATGCGCCGCCGTTCCTGTTCTTCACCGGCAAGGGCGGCGTCGGCAAGACCTCGCTGGCCTGCTCGGCCGCGGTGCAGCTGGCGGACCAGGGCAGGCGCGTGCTGCTGGTCAGCACCGATCCCGCTTCCAATGTCGGACAGGTGTTCGGCATCACCATCGGCAACGTGATTACCGCGGTGCCCGCGGTGCCTCGACTGTCGGCAATGGAGATCGATCCGCAGGCCGCGGCCCAGCAATACCGTGACCGCATCGTCGGGCCGGTGCGCGGGGTGCTGCCGGGTGCGGTGGTGAAATCGATCGAGGAGCAGTTGTCCGGCGCCTGCACCACCGAAATCGCCGCCTTCGATGAATTCACCGCGCTGCTGACCGACGCCAGCCTGCAACAGAAATACCAGCACATCATTTTCGATACCGCGCCGACCGGACACACCATTCGCCTGCTGCAACTGCCGGGCGCGTGGACCGGCTTTCTTGATGAGGGCAAGGGCGATGCATCCTGCCTGGGACCGATGGCCGGCCTGGAAAAGCAGCGCAGCCAGTACAAGGCGGCGGTGGACGCACTGGCCGACCCGTCCCGGACGCGCCTGATCCTGGTGGCGCGCGCGCACCGTTCCGCGCTGCGCGAGGCGGAACGCACCCACGAAGAGCTGGCGGCAATCGGGCTGGGCCAACAGCACCTGGTAGTTAATGGCGTCATGCCCGAGACCGAAGCTGATGGCGATGTGCTGGCTGCGGCAATCTGCCGGCGCGAGCGGGCAGCGCTGGCGGACATGCCGGCACCGCTGCGCAGCCTGCCGACCGATTACGTACCACTGAGGCCGTTCAACCTGGTCGGCGTGGCGGCATTGCGCGGCTTGCTGGATGATGCCGAGCCGCCCGTTGACGCGGCGGCGGATGCACCGGTGATGCCGCCTGCGCCAACGCTGGCCGCACTGGTCGACGGCCTGGTCGGCAGCGACAGCCATCATGGCCACGGCCTGATCATGCTGATGGGCAAAGGTGGCGTCGGCAAAACCACCGTCGCGGCGGCAATCGCGGTTGAACTCGCCAGCCGCGGCTTCGCGGTGCATCTCACCACGTCGGACCCGGCCGCGCACCTGATCGAAACGCTGGAGGGCTCGCTGGAAAACTTGAGCGTGAGCCGCATCGATCCCCACGCCGAGACCGAGCGCTACCGCCAGCAGGTGCTGGCCAGCAAGGGCCGCGATCTCGATGCAGCGGGCCGCGCCTTGCTGGAGGAAGACCTGCGTTCGCCCTGCACCGAGGAAATTGCCGTGTTCCAGGCGTTCTCGCGCATCATTCGCGAGGCGGGCAGGAAATTTGTGGTGATGGATACCGCACCGACCGGTCACACGCTGTTGCTGCTCGATGCCACCGGCGCATACCACCGTGACGTGGCGCGGCAGATGGGCGAAGGCGCGCACTTCGTCACGCCGATGATGCAGTTGCAGGACCGCGAGCGCACCCGGGTGCTGATCGTGACGCTGGCTGAAACCACGCCGGTCCTCGAAGCCGCCGGCCTGCAGAAAGAGCTGCGGCGCGCCGGCATCGAGCCGTGGGCCTGGGTGATCAACAACAGCCTTGCGCTGGCCCATCCGTCGTCGCGCCTGCTGCAACGGCGCGCGGCCGGTGAGATTGCGCAGATCGAGGCCGTGTCCAGCCACCACGCCACACGCTGGGCGGTGGTGCCGCTGCAGGCGGAGGAACCGGTTGGGGTAGAAAGATTGCGGGCGCTGGCGCGGCACTGATTGTCGATCGACCGATGTGCAGGACGTAACCCTGGGCCTTCCGTCACGAGTGTGAAGAAAGTTGTATCGCGCTGCTACACTCGCGGCGTATTGCCTTGGAGGAATAACCATGCTCGTAAACTGCGTCGCCTACCAGGACGGCAAGAAACTCGCCGATATCTCGAAACAGGACATCAGCGAATATGTGGTGCGGCCCGAATGTTTCGTCTGGGTGGCGCTGAAGGATCCGGACGCGGCGGAACTTGAAGAGATGCAGGCCGAGTTTGGCCTGCACGAACTGGCGGTCGAGGACGCGCGCCACGGCCACCAGAGGCCGAAGATCGAGGAGTTCGGCAATTCACTGTTCGTGGTCCTGCACAACCCCGAACTGGCGGACGATGCGCTGCAGGTCGGCGAGGTCGATATCTTTGTCGGGCCGAATTACATCCTGTCGGTACGCAACAGCGTCGAGCAGGGTTTCGTGGCGGTCCGCGAACGCTGCGAGCTGGAACCGGAACTGCTGAAGCATGGTTCCGGCTTTGTGCTCTACGCGTTGATCGACGCGGTGGTGGATCGTTACTTCCCGATCCTCGATGCGCTCGATGTCCAGCTTGAGGACATCGAGGAGCGGATCTTTTCCGGCACCTCGCAGCGGGCCAATATCGAAGAACTCTATGCGCTCAAACGCAAGCTGATGAAGCTGCAGTACGCGGTGGTGCCGCTGCTGGAAGGCGTCGGCAAACTCTACGGCGGGCGGGTGCCGCATGTCTGCGTCGGCCTCGCCGAGTACTACCGCGATGTCTACGACCATCTGGTCCGCATTCACCAGGCGATTACCAGCCTGCGCGAAATGGTGATTACGGCGATCTCGGTCAACCTGTCGATGATCGGCCTGCACGAAAACCAGACCACGAAGCGCCTGGCGGCTTACGCGGCGCTGATCGCCGTGCCGACGCTCATCGCCGGCATTTACGGCATGAACTTCGAACACATGCCGGAGCTCAAGTGGCTGTTCGGCTATCCGATCGCGCTGGCCCTGATGACGGGGATCGACATGTACCTGTTCCGGCGGCTGCGCAAGGCGGGATGGCTTTGAATTTCGGCGGCGCGATTCGTCGCTGAAAACATCAACTCCAGCACTGGCGGGGCTTTCAGAGCATTTTCGGCCTGAAAGCCGCGCCAGTGCTGGAGTTTGCGCATCACCATTGCAAGCGACGGACCCGCGCGACGTTCACCGCGACCACCACCGCATCCATCCTCCACCAATAAAAACGGGGGCGATCGAATCGCCCCCGCGGAACTTGCTGCTGCTTGTATTACACGGACCAGTTAGCGGAACTTGTAGACGTAGGTCACGCCGACGAAGGTAACCGTCTGATCGACTTGTTGTTTAACCGAGGTGTTGTCCGAGAACACGAACGGCGCGTTCGGTGTTCCCCAGACCCAGTCGCTGTACTTGGTCTTCTGGTTGGCCACATCGACGCGGATGTCGGCATTCTTGTTGAGCGTGAACAAACCATACAGGCTCACCAGGGTTTTGCGGAACACCACATCCGGCAGTCCTACCGCCGCTTGCGCGAGGTTGGCCGCGCTGGGAGGCGTGGTGCTGAAGCCGACCTGCGCATTGCCACCGAGACCACTGGCTGCCGCAACACCGTACTTGTTGACGTCGTTGATGTAGGTCAGGCTGGCGCCGACCTGCAGCTGCTTGGTGGGCTGGCCAACCACCGCGAGGCCGAAGGCTTCGCTGCGGTTCTTCAGGTCCATCATGTAGCCGGTGCTGTGGTTCAGGTGCATGGTCTGCTCGCCATCCGACGCATAGGCGCTCAGCCTCCAGTCGGCATTGAAGGCGTAACTGACGTCGAGGCTGTAGAAATTGACCCTGGTGTCACGCCAGCCTTTGCCACCGGCGAAGTCGTTGATCGGCATGTCGTTCTTGTCCTTGCCGTCTTCCGCCAGCAACTGCACGCTGAGCTGTTCGGTCGGGTTCCAGTCGAGGGTCACTTTCACCTTGTCGCGCTTGACGTCGGCCATCGATGACGGGAACGGCGTGTTGCCGTTCAGTTGCAGCAGCACGCTGGCCGGCAACACCTGGCCGTAGCACTCACGCCCGCCGCAGAAGGTATTGATGAGGTAGGTATTGAGCGCGCTGTTCGGCGTCGGCGAATCCGGATTCAACGTGCTCAAGTTGGTCCAGTCCGATCCGCCGCGCTTGCTGGTCGAGACACCGATGCTGCCATTGAGCGTTTCCGACATGCTGCGGCGCAGGTCGATGCGATAGGTCTTCTCGGTGTTTTTCTCGCGCAATGGGCCCAGGCCGGCCAGCGCCTCCTCCACCCGCGATTCCGGCACCAGCCGCTCGTGCTCGTCGTAGTCGGCACCCACCGTCACGCGGAAATTCTCCGGCAGGCGATAGCTCGCTTCCAGCTTGCCGAGCAGGCGGGTATTGGAGACGTGGTTGTTGTTCCATACCGCGCCAGGCACGCCGATCTGGTTGACGTTGGTGTAGCTGGTCGGCGTGGTGGCCGGGAAGATGGCCTTGGCTTCCACGTTGTACAGCGCGTTCGGGGTCTTGTCTTCCTTGCGCGCGTAACTGACATTGGCCAGCACATTGAGGTCCTTGGTGATGCGCGACGTCAATCCCATTTGTGCGGCAACCGTATCGACACGGCCGTTCAGGCTGCCGGTCGGTGCGCCCGCACCCAGACCCATGGAGGCATAGTCCTGGTTCTGCGTGGCGTGCGTGTAGTGGTACTTGAACGTTGCCCGGGTCGATTTGGTGAAGGCGTAGTTACCCGCAACGGAGAACTGGTGCGCCTGGTTTTCCGGCGGCAGCGCCATCGGCGATTGCAGCACGTTCTGCAGGCTGGTGCCACCACCGGCGATGATGTTGGTACCGACCGCCGGATAGAGCGCACCGACCAGGGTCTGGTTGCCGCCGTACAGGCTGTTTGGCACGATCGGGCTGATGTTGCCGTAGGAGTTGGTGTAGAACGAGGCGTAATAGCCGGCGGTCAGGTTCAGCTTCTCGTCGTGGAAGTTGAACTTGGCATCGATCTGGCGGATGGTCGAATCGACCGGTTCCGGGATCAGCAGGATCGCGTTCTTGAGGAAGTTGGCCTGGTTCATCGCGGTGGTGGTCGAGGTGCCGCACACATACGATGCGCAGTCATAGCCGCGTCCCCACAGCCGGGTGCCGGTCTTGTCCTCGTTCTTGAACGTGGCCTCGAACTTGAGGTTTGGCGACAGCCATTTTTCGACTGAGCCACCGAGGCTCTTGCGCTGCAGCTTGAAATCGTAATCGCTGCCGGAGCCCGCGACGGCGAGCGTGCGGATATTCGGACGGCTGGTGCCGACATCGCCCATGGCGGTGTTGATGGTGAACGGGCTGTAACGGGTGATCTCGTTATATTCGCCGATGATCTTCCAGTCGCCCTGCCGGTTCATGCCGCCGCGCAATTCGCGGCTGTTGAGACCGAGGTTGCGTCCCTGCAGCATGGTCCAGGTGCCGGTGGCGTTGTCGCGCGTCAGGTAGTCGATGTCGAACAGCACATAGCCGCCATCCTTGCGCATGCCGTTGAACATGCCGTACTGGGCGCGGTCCTGCATGTCGCCGCTGACGCCGGCCGCACCGATGGTCACGGAGCTGTCCGGGTTGGTGAGTTGCTTGACTTCATCCGACTGCTGGGCTTGCGCCTGGCCGATGGCGGCGAGTACCGCCATCGCGATCAGGGTCGGGCCGACACGGAGGTTTTGTTTGGTCGTTTTCATTTTTCTTCCCCTTTTCTCAGCGCAACATGAATTGCGGGGTTGGGTTGGTGGCGCTCGGGTTGTTGCTGCCGTGCACCTCCGTGTGGCAATTCAGGCACGAACGTCCCTGGGTGACGTTGGTGGTGCCTTTGCCCAGCCCGTTTGCGGTCGACGGCTTGGTAACCTGCCCGCCGATCACCTGCGGGATGAAGCCGCCGTGCGGGGTATGGCACTGATGGCAGAGGAACGGGGCGCGAACTTTCAGCATGCTTTCGGCGACGGTGCCGTGCGGGTTGTGGCAGTTCGAGCAGTCTTCGGCAACCGGCTCGTGGTTATGCACGAACGGGCCGCGTTTCTCGGCATGGCACTGGTAGCAGGTGTCGACCACGCTGTCGCGCTTCATCAGCTTCGGTCCGGTCGAGCCGTGGGTGTTGTGGCAGTCGGAGCAGGCAACCTTGCCTTCGAGCACCGGATGGTGCGACGGACGGTTGACCTGGGCACGCTGTTCCTTGTGGCAGGCGAAGCAGACCTCGAATTCGGTCGACTTGCTGAGCACCTTGTCGCGGGCGACGTGCAGCGTATGGCAGTTGGTGCAGCTTACGTCACGCGTCTGGTGGGTGCTGCCTTCCCAGTGCGAGCGTTTGCTGTCTTTCTTGTGGCAGGAGACGCAGGAGGCGCTTTGCGATTCCGCGCCGGTGCTGCCTTTCTTGCCGAACACCACATCCGGTTTCGGCCGCTCCTTGGTGCCGGCCGGGCCGCCCTTCAGGTGGGCCGCGCTGGCGCCGTGACAGCTGGTGCAGGTCGGCGTGCGGCCGTCGGCCACGGTGCCGTGCTTGGTCTTGCCGATGTGCAGGATCTTCGGCCCATCGCCTTCATCGTGACACTCGGTGCACTTGGCGTCGTCCTTGAGCACCAGGTCCTTGCCGCTGAGCTTTGCATCGGCTGCCCAGGCGGCGGACGTGCCCCCCAGGGTGCCAAGCAAAGCGAAAACCGCTAACGCTTTAATGAGGTGTTTCATCTTGTTCTCCCTCAACAGGTTGAGAAACGCAGGAAAAAATTTCGGAGCGCGACGCGAACCGGCGCAGGAGCGGCCGGCGCACGCGGCGCGATGGCAAAACGGTGGGACGGATGCGGGTGAAATTCGGCGGTCGGGATGGCGGCAGCGGCGCCACCAGCGACCATGGGAACGAAATGCGGCATTGGACAGCCCGGCGACGTTGCGTGCACCGAGATCATGCGAAACACGCTCGGTGAATCAAGTTGATCAGGGTGCTGCCTGCTGGCGGATGTCTCACTTCGTGGCTCCCGACGGTGGTACGAAGTTACGATTAACTGGTGCAACGTTAACCCTGCCTTAAAGCACCAGGCTTGATGCTAATCAAACCGCTACCAATATGTCGAACACTGTTGCGCGGATGCGACACCAACCTTTGATGCGGATCAAATGCCTCCTGGCGCCGTGGGGCAACATAGCTTCATCACTCCACATCATTTTGGTAACTTCTTGAAAAGACAGGCAATCATGGATGCCAAGCATCGTCAGTTCGTTACCGGTCTTACCAAAGCCGCGACCTTCAGCCATCTGTCCCAGCACACCCTGGAGCGCCTGGCCGCCGGAACCAGCGAGACCGAGTTCCGCCGCGGCAGCGTGATTTTCGGCCGCGGCTCGGCCGCCACCGGGATTCACCTCGTGTCCAGCGGGCAGCTGAAACTGTGCATCGAGACGCCCAATGGCGATGAACACGTGGTGGAAATCGTCCAGGAAGGCGATTGCTTCGGCGAGGCGGCGATGCTGACCAACCGGCTGCACCTGGTGACCGCCATTGCGGTCACCGACTGCGTCCTGCTGCACATCGCGCGCAGCACGCTGGTGACCGAACTGGAGCGCGACCGCGAACTGGCCGGCCGCATCATCCGCTCACTGAGCGACCGCCTGTACCGTCGCACCAGCGAACTGGAAAACGTGCTGTTTCGCAAGGCCATCGGCCGCGTCGCCCGCTTCATCCTCGACCAGCTGGACGGTCAGGAAGAAAAGCAGGGCCGCCGCGTCCGCTTGCCGGTGCGCAAGGGCCTGATTGCCTCCAGCCTCAACATGACGCAGGAACATTTCTCGCGCACCTTGCGCGAACTGAGCACCCACGGCCAGATCGCGGTCATGGGTGGCACCATCGACGTGATGGATGAACCGGGACTGCGGCAGCTGGCGGCATAGCCGCACGTTCCGCCAGGCCAGCTAGGGCTTGGTTTTTTCGGCCGGCGCCTTGCCATCCGGTGCGGCGACCGCCGGTGCCGGCGGCTGGGGCGGACAGGCCACGGCCTTGAGCGTGCTGGATTCAAAATCGCGCTGCATGATGGTCAGGCGCGCGATCATGTTCATGTCCGGTTCCTTCACCGTGTACAGGATTTCCTTCAGCTGCAAATTGCGCGGCGTGACCTGCAGGTCCTTGACGATCGCCGCCGCCCGGCCCTGGATGTCGGCGGCGGCCTTGCGTGCCGCCTCGTCGCTGGAAAATACGCCCAGCGAGATCGAGTTGTCGCCCAGGACCGATACATCACGCACGCCGGATTTTTTCAGGCTGGCGACCAGCGCGTCGGCGGCGCGCTTGTCTTTCTGCGCCGGAAGCGAGAGGGCGTAGCGGGTGAAATCCTCGACGTTGCGGGTGGACAGGCGCTCGCCGAGGTTCATCGCCGCGAACGAAATCTGCGCGCGCGCGCCGTCCGCCGGCTTGACGCCGAAATCAACGCAGGCCGAGCCGCGCAGGCTTTCGGCCAGCTTGCGTGCCGCCAGCGCCGCGGCCTGAGCCTTGGCCGGTTCGGTGACGGAAACGATTTTCAGCGCATCGCGATTGACCTCGGCCGGCATCGCCGCGCGCGGCCGGGTTTCGGACAGATAGAGATGCGCGCCCAGCGCAACATTGGCAATCAGGAACAGGAAGAATGCGAATCGGGCCATGGCAATTTTCAGGTTGAGGCGCGGGCGATGTCGACCAGGCCGTCCAGCACCAGATTGTCGTTGATCGTCACCGGGAACGGAAGATGCGGCGCCAGCAGATGAATGGCGCCACCGCTGGCGATGCAGTGCGGCACCTCGCCGGTCTGCGCGGACAAGTGGGTGTACATGCGCTGGACCGCCCCGCTGCAGGCTTCAACGGCACCGGAGGAAATGGCGTTCAGGGTATTGCGCGGAAAGGTCTGGTAGTCGCCCGGCTCGCCCGGCAACTGCGCCGTGCCGCGATTCAATGCCGATCGCATCAGCGCCGGGCCGGGGACAATCACGCCGCCGAGAAAATCGCCCGCGGCGGTGATCGCGTCCACCGTCAGCGCGGTGCCGGCCATCACCACCAGTTGCGGGCCGGGGGTCGCGTACAACGCCGCGTGCGCCGCGACCAGTGCCGCCCAGCGGTCGCTGCCCAGCGCGTCGGCGCGGTCGTAATGATTGGTCACGCCGCATTGGCGAGCGGCCGAGGTGATGAACGTGACCGGCACGCCCAGCCGGTACAGCGCGTCCTTGATGGCATTGGCAACCATCGGCCCGGCGACGTTGGAGACGATGACGCGATCGACCCGGACGCCAGCCGGCAAATGACTGAACGCTTCCGCCGAACCGGCCTGGGCGGTGGCAAACGCGGCACGCAGCAGCCAGCTGCTGCCATCGTGCAAGCCCCACTTGACGCGCGTGTTGCCCGCATCGACGGCAAGAATCTGCCAGGTTTCGTTCGACGTCTGGTTCACTGGCGCACCCCGCGTAAGCTGATTTCCCCGGACGACAGGCTGATTTCCCGTCCCTGATGGCGGATGAGCAATGAACCGTCGTCCGCCACCCCGCAGGCGACGGCGTCGATGCCGCTGCCGTCGCCGTGCAACACCCGCACCGGCTTGTTGTGCAGCGCATGCAGTGCCAGCCATTCCTGGCGGAAGCCAGCAAAGCCGCTGCGCTGAAACGCGTCCAGGACCTGCACCAGTTCGCGCAGCACGGCGGCGAGCACCGCATTGCGCGACACCGGCGTGCGCGCCAGGCCGGCCAGGTCGGCCGCCGGCTGGTCGATCGCCTCGCTGAGTGAATCCGGCAACGCCACGTTGATGCCGACACCGATCACCACCGCGGTCGGACCGAGCATGTCGCCCTGGCTTTCGATCAGCACGCCGGCCAGTTTTCGATGCCCGGCCAGCAGGTCATTGGGCCACTTGAGTGCCAGACTTGGATCGTCGATGCCAAGTGCCCGCAGGGCCCGCACCAGGGCGAGCCCCACCACCAGCGACAGGCCGCCCAGGTGCGCGGCGCCTTTTTCAAATCGCCACAGCAATGAAAACGTCAGCGACGCGGCAAACGCGGATTGCCAGACCCGCCCGCGCCGGCCGCGGCCGGCACGCTGGATCTCGGCCGCCAGGCATGAGCCCGACGGCGCACCCTGGGCCGCCCGCAGCATCAGTACGGTGTTGGTCGAATCCACCGCCTCGACCAGTTCCAGGTCCAGCCGCCTGGCCGCCGGTCCGAGGCCTGCGCGCAAGCGGTCGAGGTTGAGCAGTTCGACCGGCCTCGCCAGCCGGTAACCGCGCCGGGTGAGGCTGAAGATTTCCACGCCGGCCTCGCCGGCATCGCGCAACGCTTCCGATACCGCGCTGCGCGAGACGCCGAATTTCTCCGCCAGCACCACGCCGGACACGAAGCGCTCGTGCGACAGTTCGCGCAGCAGCTGAAACGCCAGCGGCCTCATGCGGGTGGCGCGTTTTCGGCCTTGCAGGCGGCCACTTCGGCGGCGTAGGCAATGCCGGAGATGACCGAATCGAGCAGCAGCTGCACCCGTCGGGCCAGCTTGCTGTTGTCGCGATAGTCGGCCGGGGCGATGAAGTCGACGCGACCGGCGTCGAGCAGCCGCACGCAGGTCGCCTTGCTCTTCGCCAGCTTCGGATTGAACACCGCCAGCGAATGTCCCCCGCTCTTGGTCGTCAGCGCCATCGACGGCACATCGGTCATGCCATCGCCGATGTAGATGATGTTGGCGAACGGGATCGGCCGCTCGCCTTCGGGCATGTGCTCGTTGATCGATTCCGAGATCGCCTCGCGCCCCTTGTTGATGCGGAACAGGAACTGGGTCTTGGAGGTGTCGGTGATCAGCAGCTTGGGGAAGGTGGCGATGCCGTACTGGTTGAAATGGTATTCGGAGGCGTAGATCTGCTTGAAGTATTTGCGGATCGAGACCCCCTCGAGAATCTCTTTCTGTCCGGCGGAAATGATGTAGTGCTGCACCGTGGCGGCGCCGCCGCTGCGCTTTTTCACATAGGCATTGATGGCCGGAAACCATTCCTCGACACCGGGAAAATACTGTATCCGCCCGGCCATCGCGGCGAAGTCCTCGCGCGTGATGCGCACGTCCTCGTTTTTGTACAGCGCTTCCATCATCAGCCGCATGTAGACCAGCATCGGGTCCGAGCCGGTGTCGGTCGCCTCGCGGTGGACCTTGGCCCAGAACGCCTCGGGCTCGATGCCGATTTTCGGCAGCACCGTGTATTCCTGCATCGGCTGCGGCGAAAGCGTGCCGTCGAAGTCGTACACCATCGCGATGGTGTTTCGGGTGAAGGATTTGCGCGCCATGGGCAAAGTTTAACTGCAAAAGAAAACGCCCGGACGAACCGGGCGTTCAAGGCATCGATGCCGGGGGTGGGTCAGTCGGCGTAAATGCCGGCCTTCTTGATCACCGGCGCCCACTTGGCGATCTCCGCCACCAGGTGGGTGCGCAACGCTTCCGGCGTCTGGCGATTGACCGGCTCCGGTGCAGTGCCGAGGTCGGCGAACTTCGCCTTCACGCCGTCGTCCTTCAGCGCGGCCTGCATCGCGGCATTGAGCTTGTCGATGACCGGCTTGGCGGTGCCTTTCGGCGCCCAGATGCCGTGCCACACGCCGACGTTGAATCCCTTGAGGCCGGATTCATTCATCGTCGGCACGTCCGGCAGCGAAGCCACCCGCGCCATCGACGTGACACCGTAGACCTTGACCTTGCCACCCTTGATCTGCGAGGTGGTGTTGGTGGTCTGGTCGCACATGAAATCGACCTGGCCGCCGAGCAGGTCGGTCATGGCCGGCGCGGTGCCCTTGTATGGCACCGTCAGCACATCGGTCTCGATGGCGGTCATGAAAAGCATGCCGCAAAGATGCGAAGCGGAGCCGATGCCGGCATTGGCATAGGAAACCTTGGCCTTGTTGGCCTTGACGTAGGCGACCATTTCCTTGAAGTCCTTGGCCGGGAAATCCTTCTTCGCGATCATCGTCATCGGCACTTCCGTCACCAGTCCGACCGGTTCCAGGTCCTTGGTCACGTCGTACTTGAGTGTGCGATACAGCGACGGCGCGGTGGAAATGCCGACATGCATCAGCAGGACTGTGTAGCCGTCGTTGGGCGCGGAGACGACTTTGCCGACACCGATGGTGCCGCCGGCGCCGCCGACGTTCTCGACCAGCACCGTCTGGCCCAGCGACTTGGACATGACCGAGGCGACCTGGCGGGCGACGGTATCGGTCGGTCCGCCGGCGGCGAACGGCACGATCATGGTGACCGGCTTGGTCGGGTAGGCCTGCGCACCAGCCATGCCTGCGAACAGCAGCGTGGCGAGCGAAATAGCGATGCTTCTGAGTTTCATCATTCCTCCAAAGTTGTAGTTTGCTTCAACGGATTTCTTGGTCGTTTGCAGCATTCTAGCCGATTGAGGTTTTTTGGCCCCGGCGGCCGGATACGCCCACGCGATCGGCTAGAATCAGCGCAGTCACAAAACTGTCTTTTTTCTGTCACGCGTGGTTTGACACCCGGAGGTGTGAAATGTTCGGCCGACTGATGCCCAAGGAAGGGCGATTCTTCGACTATTTCAATGATCACGCGTCGCTGGTGGTGGAAGGCGCGCATGAACTCAATGCGTTCCTGTCCGACATGAGCAATCGGGAGGCGCATGCGCAGAACGTCGCCTTTATCGAGAAAAAGGCCGACAAGATCACCCACGAGACCATCAACCTGCTGCACCAGACCTTCATCACGCCGCTGGACCGCGAGGACATCCACAAGCTGATCAGCAACATGGATGACATCCTCGACATGATGGAGGACGTGGCCGAATGCGTGATGCTGTACGACGTGCGCGAAGTGACCGACGCCGCCCGCCGCCTGGCCGACATCTGCGTCAGCTGCGCGGAAAAGGTGAAGCAGGCGGTGACGATGCTGTCCAACATGGACAATTCCGCCGCGATCCTCAAAATCTGCAGCGAGATCGACCAGCTCGAGTCCGAGGCGGACCGGGTGATGCGTTCGGCCATGTCGAAGCTGTTCCGCGACGAGCCCGACACCCGCCAGCTGATCAAGCTGAAGGCGATCTATGAACTGCTCGAGACCGTCACCGACCGCTGCGAGGACACCGCCAACGTGATTGAAGGCATCGTACTCGAGAACGCCTGACCCGCTCCCCGCAGCATTCCATCGCCGTCCGCGAAAGAACCCCATGGCCTCGCTTTCCATCAGCATCGAGATGATCATTTTCCTGATTGCGCTCGCGCTGATTTTCGATTTCATGAACGGTTTTCACGACGCCGCCAACTCGATCGCGACCATCGTCTCGACCGGCGTGCTGAAGCCGCAATATGCGGTGGCCTGGGCGGCGTTCTTCAATTTCCTCGCCATCGCGATCTTCCAGCTCAAGGTGGCGGCCACGGTCGGCAAGGGCACCATCGACCCGGTCATCGTCGATCACTTCGTCATCATGGGTGCGTTGATCGGCGCCATTACCTGGAACGTGATCACCTGGTATTACGGCATCCCGTCTTCATCCTCGCACGCGCTGATCGGCGGCCTGATCGGCGCAGCGGTGGCCAAGGCGGGCACCGGCGCGCTGGTGTCGAGCGGCGTGATGAAAACGGTGCTGTTCATCTTTGTCTCGCCGCTGCTCGGGTTTCTGCTCGGCTCGACGCTGATGGTGCTGGTGGCGTGGATCGCCCGGCGCTCCTCGCCCAGGCGGGTGGACCGCTGGTTTCGCCGCCTGCAGCTGGTGTCGGCATCGCTTTACAGTCTCGGCCACGGCGGCAACGATGCGCAGAAAACCATCGGCATGATCGCGCTCGGCCTG
>CAYQKN010000068.1:0-19432 GCA_964417885.1 uncultured Burkholderiales bacterium
AGATGCTGGAGACGGTGACGCAGGCCGGCGGCACCGCGACCAAGGCGCAGGTGCCGGGATACCGTATCGCCGGCAAGACCGGCACCGCCTACAAGCTGGTGAACGGGCAGTACGCCGACAACCTGTACCTGTCTTCATTCGTCGGCTTTGGCCCGGTCTCCAATCCGCGCTACATCATCGCGGTGACGATCGATGAACCCGGCGCCGGCAAGCACTACGGCGGTGACGTGTCAGCGCCGGTGTTTGCCAGCGTGCTGTCGCAGGCGCTGCGCATCGACGGCGTGCCGCCGGACGCGCAGCAGGTGCGCGAAGCCAGCGCGCCGGGTACCGCGCCGGCGCAACTGCTGGCGGCAAAGGACCGCGGATGATGATCGCTCCCGCCCGCCCCGCCAGCCCGCAATCGGTGCTTGCCGCCGGGTTCACGTCGGTCGAACTGGAAAACGCGCTGGCGTCACTACCGGCGGCGATCGAGGAGGTGACCGCCAGCAGCCGCGATGCGCGGCGCGGCTACGCCTTCCTGGCCTACCCCGGCGCCACCCGCGACGGGCGCGATTTCATCGCCGACGCCATCACCCGCGGCGCCTCGGCGATCCTGTTCGACCCGGCCGGCTTCGCCTGGAATGCGGACTGGAAGGTGCCGCACCTGGGTGTGCCGGACCTGAAGCAGCACGCCAGCCAGATTGCCGGCAGTGTCTACCGTCATCCGGCCGAAGTGCTGTGGATGACCGGTGTCACCGGCACCAACGGCAAGACCTCGGTGTCGCAGTGGATCGCCCACGGCCTGCAACTGGCGGGTCGCAAGGCGGGCATCATCGGCACCATCGGCAACGGCCTGGTCGGCCAGCTGCTGCCGTCGGACAACACCACGCCGGACGCGGTCACGCTGCAGCGCACGCTGCGCGACATGCTGCGCGCCGGTGCCACCAGCTGCGCGATGGAAGTGTCCAGCCACGGACTTGACCAGGGCCGTGTCGCCGACATCAAGTACGACGTCGCCGTGTTCACCAACCTGACCCGCGATCACCTCGACTATCACGGCACCATGGAAGCCTATGGCGAAGCCAAGGCGCGTCTGTTCGCGCTGCGCGGGCTCAAGGTCGCGGTGATCAATGTCGACGACCCGTTCGGCGCGGCGCTGGCGGAGCGGCTCGCCGGGCAGCCCGGCAACACGGTCGAGCTGATCCGCTACAGCACGCGGCAGAACGGCCAGGTCGCCAACCTGGCGGCGAAGAATGTGGCGGTCCACGCCGGCGGGCTCAGCTTCGACGTGGCCGGAGCGTTCGGCAGCGCAACGGTCGAGTCCGATATCCTCGGCGCGTTCAATGTCTCAAACCTGCTGGCGGTGATCGGCGCGCTCGTCGCTGCCGGCATCGGCCTGCGGCAGGCGGCGGACATTGCCGGCCGGCTGCGGCCGGTGCCCGGACGGATGCAGACGGTGCGGGTCACCAACAAGCCGCTGATCGTGGTCGATTACGCGCACACGCCCGACGCACTGGAAAAGGCGCTGTCGACGCTGGCGGCGATCGTGCCGGAAAACGGCCGCCTGATCTCGGTGTTCGGCTGCGGCGGCGATCGCGATCGCGGCAAGCGGCCGCAGATGGGCGCGATCTCGGCACGCTACGCCGACCTGTCGATCGTCACCTCCGACAATCCGCGCACCGAGGATGCCGCGCGCATCATCGGCGACATCGTTGACGGCATGGGCAGCGCGCCGCGCCGCACTATCGCCGACCGGCAGCAGGCGATCTACGAGGCGCTGAACGAAGCGCACGCGGCGGATATCGTCGCCATCGCCGGCAAGGGTCACGAGGACTACCAGATCATCGGCACTGCCAAGCATCATTTCAGCGATGTCGAAGTGGCCGGTGAGGCGCTGGCGGCATGGAAGGGAGGGCGGCCATGAGCGACGCCTTCGCCATGACGCTGGACGAAATCGCGCACGGCACCGGGGCGCGGCTGGCCGGCGCGAACACCACCATCAGCGGGGTCTCGACCGACAGCCGCAGCCTGCAGCCCGGCGACCTGTTCGTCGCCATCCAGGGCGAGAACTTCGACGGCCACGATTACCTGCCGCTGGCGCTGCAACGCGGCGCCGTGGCGGCGCTGGTATCGCGCCCGGCGCCTTCGGTTGCCCTGCCGCAGCTGGTGGTGGACAACACCCGCTTCGGCTATGGCCGGCTGGCGCGCCTGTGGCGCAGCCGCTTCAGCCCGTTGACCCTGGCACTGACCGGCAGCAACGGCAAAACCACGGTCAAGGAGATGCTGCGCAGCATCCTGGTGCTTCATGCCGGCGGCGACGCGCCGGTGCTGGCGACGGAAGGCAACCTGAACAACGACATCGGCCTGCCGCAGATGATGTTGCGGCTGCGCGCGCACCACCGTTACGCCGTGTTCGAGATGGGCATGAATCACCTGGGCGAGATCGAGTACCTGTCGCGGCTGCTGGAGCCCGATGCGGCGCTGGTAATCATGGCCGGCACCGCGCATATCGGCGAGCTGGGCTCGCGCGAGGCGATTGCCCAGGCCAAGGGCGAGATTTTTGCCGGCCTCAAGCCCGGCGGCAGCGCGGTGATCAACATGCATGACCGGTTCGGCGCCTACTGGCGCGGGCTGGTGCGCGAACAGTCGGCCGACACCGAGATCATCGGCTTCGGCATCAGCCCGGAAGACGAAGTGGTCGGCACCCTCGGCCACGAATTCATGACCATTGCCTTCGACGGTGAATCGGTGGCGGTGCGGCTCATGGTTCCCGGTGAGCACAACCAGCGCAACGCGCTGGCGGCAGCGGCCGGCGCGATCGCGCTGGGAGTGCCGCTGGAGCGGATCCGCGCCGGGCTGGAGTCGTTCACCGGCGTGCCCGGACGGCTCATCGCCTGCCTCGGCCACAATGCCGCCACCATCGTCGACGACACTTACAACGCCAATCCCGACTCGGTCAAGGCGGCCATCAAGGTGCTGGCGGCCAGCAAGCCGCCGCGGCTGCTGGTGCTGGGCGACATGGGTGAACTGGGCGCCGGCGCCGCGGCGATGCATCGCGAGGTCGGCGAATTCGCCCGGCGCCACGGCATCGAGCGGCTGTTTGCAACGGGTGAACTGTCGCGCGAGACCGTCGCTGCCTTCGGCAGCGGCGCCACCCACTTCGATTCGCGTGATGCGCTGGTTGCCGCGCTGCTGCCGCAGCTGGCACCGCAGACGACCGTGCTGGTGAAGGGTTCCCGATTCATGCGGATGGAGCGGGTGGTGGAAAAACTTGTGCCCGATTACCACGGAGGTCATCACTAAATGCGCGCCGACTTCAATTGCACAGCGACCCGCCGGGTTGCCGCCCGCGGAGGGCGACGCTGATGCTGCTCGACCTGTTCCAGTACCTCGGCCGCGACCTGCGCGTGTTCAACGTGTTCAACTACATCACGCTGCGCACGGTGCTGGCGGCGATGACCGCGCTGGCGATTTCGTTCCTGATCGGCCCTCGCATGATCCGCAAGCTGGCGGAGCTGAAGGTGGGCCAGTCGGTGCGTGACGACGGCCCGCAAACGCACCTGGTGAAAGCCGGCACGCCGACCATGGGCGGCGCCCTGATCCTCCCTGCGGTGGCAATCACCACCTTGCTGTGGGCCGACCTCGACAACCGTTACGTCTGGGCCTGCCTCGCCACCACCATCGGCTACGGCGTGATCGGCTGGATCGACGACTACCGCAAAGTGGTGCACAAGAATTCCAAGGGCCTGTCGGCGCGCGCCAAGATGTTCTGGCAGACCGTGATCGCCGTCATTGCGCTGTCCTACCTGGCCTACCGCGCCAACCTGCCGCAGCAGACCGACCTGATCGTGCCGTTCTTCAAGACCGTGGCGATCCCGCTCGGCACCATCGGCTTCATCGTGCTCGGCTGGTTCGTCGTGGTCGGCTTCTCCAACGCGGTCAACCTTACCGACGGCCTCGATGGGCTCGCCATCATGCCGACGGTGATGGTGGCCTCCGCCCTGGCGATCTTCGCCTACGTCGCCGGCAACAAGGTGTTCGCCAATTATCTTGGCGTGCCTTACATCGCCGGCGCCGGCGAACTGGCCATTTTCTGCGGGGCCATTGCCGGCGCCGGGCTGGCCTTCCTCTGGTTCAACGCCTATCCGGCTGAAGTGTTCATGGGCGATGTCGGCGCGTTGGCGCTGGGCGGCGCGCTCGGCATGATCGCCATGGTCTGCCGCCAGGAAATCGTGCTCATCATCATGGGTGGCGTATTCGTGGTCGAGACCCTGTCGGTGATGATCCAGGTCGCCAGCTTCAAGCTCACCGGCAAACGGGTGTTCCGCATGGCCCCCCTGCACCACCACTACGAACTCAAGGGCTGGAAAGAAAACCAGGTCGTCGTGCGCTTCTGGATTATTACGATAGTGCTGGTCTTGTTTGGACTCTCGACGTTGAAACTGCGATGAGAAAAATAGCGAGCGCACGGCGATCTGGTTTGGGCGACGCTAACCGGCGCAGCCGGTTAAGCACGCAGTGCGGCGGAGACCAGAAACCCAATCGTGCGCTTCTGGATTATCACGATAGTGCTGGTCTTGTTTGGACTCTCGACGTTGAAGCTGCGATGAACAACAGAAAACCAAACTCAAGCACTGGTGCGATCTTCCAGCCGCTTTTGGCCTGGAAGCCGCGCCAGTGCTTGTGTTTTGCCATGAAGTGCTAGGTGATGGAGCGCGGAGGTGAACTGGCATGACAAAAGCATTCTTGTTCTTGGCGCGGGTGACACCGGCGTCTCCGTCGTCCGATGGGCCGTCGGAATGGGTGCTCGTGTGCGAATCGCCGACACGCGTGACGATCCACCCGGCGCCGCTGAACTTGCCGCCGAATGCCCCGCTTGCGACCTCGTCACCGGCCCCTTCAGCGCAGCCCTATTCGGCGACGCCGAACTCGTTGTTGCAAGCCCGGGCGTGGCCGTTGCTGGGCCCGCGTGTGACCCGGCCGTCGCGCGCGCGATCGCTCAAGGGAAAAAGTTCGTTGGGGATGTCGAGCTTTTTGCGTGGGAACAGGACCGGCTAGGCCGGCAAGGACAGCGACCGAAAATGATCGGCATCACCGGCTCCAATGGCAAATCCACCGTCACCGCGATGGCGGGGGAGATGTGTCGTGCCGCCGGCCTGCGTACGGTGGTAGCCGGCAACATCGGCCTGCCGGTACTGGACGCGGCGCGGCAGGCGCGCGAGCAGGGGCAGCCGGATGTGTACGTGGTCGAGCTGTCGAGTTTCCAGCTCGAGACCACATCATCGCTGGTGTGCGACCGCGCCGCCATGCTGAACCTGTCGCAGGATCATCTCGACCGCTATCGCACGATGGACGATTACGCGCTCGCCAAGCGGCGCATCTTTGCCCATGCGCGGCACCAGGTGCTGAATCGCGAGGACGCGGCCAGCATGGCGATGCGTGACGATCGGCTGCCGTTCAGCACCTTTGGCGCCGATGCGCCGGCGGATGATGCCGATTACGGCATTGCCGATGGCTGGCTCACGCGCGGCAGCCGGCGGCTGATGCCGCTGCATGAGGTTCCGGTTGCCGGCCTGCACAATGCGGCCAACGCGCTGGCGGCGCTGGCACTTTGCGACGGCATGGCCGGCGATACCGACCGGCTGCTGGCGGGGCTGAAACAGTTCAAGGGGCTGCCGCATCGCGTCGAAAACGCCGGCAGCATCCGCGGCGTGACGTTCTACGACGACTCCAAGGGTACCAACGTCGGTTCGACCGTGGCCGCGCTGAACGGCATGACGGTGCCGGTGGTGCTGATCGCCGGCGGCGTTGGCAAGGAGCAGGATTTCTCGCCGCTGGCCGAGCCGGTGCGGCGGCGCGCGCGGGCAGTGGTGCTGATCGGCAAGGACGCGCGCCTGATCGAGTCCGCCATCACCGGCGCCCGGGTGGAAACGCTGCACGCCGCCAGCATGGCCGATGCGGTCGCCCTGGCGCAGGCCGCGGCCCAGCCGGGCGATGCGGTGCTGCTGTCGCCGGCGTGCGCCAGCTTCGACATGTTCAGCAATTACCATCATCGCGGCGACGTGTTCGCCCAGTGCGTACGCGAGCTCAAGGCCAGGCTGGAGGGCGACGATGCTCTATAGCCCGGGGGCGCCGCGCACCGAGATCGACCTGTCGCTGTTCTGGAGCGTGATCCTGCTGCTGTCGATCGGCCTGGTGATGGTGTATTCCTCATCCATCGCCATGGCCGAGGCTGAGAAGATGACCGGCTACCGCATGTATTACTTCCTGCAGCGGCACGCCATTTACCTGGTGCTGGGCGTGACCGCCGCGTTCGTCGCCTTCCAGGTGCCGATCGCCATCTGGCAGAAATTCGCGCCGGCGCTGTTCATCATCGGCGGCTTCCTGCTGGTAATCGTGCTGATTCCCGGCATCGGCCGCGAGGTCAACGGCTCGCGCCGCTGGATTTCACTCGGCTTCATGACCATGCAGCCGTCGGAGCTGATGAAGTTTTTCGCGGTGCTGTATGCCGCCGATTACACCGTGCGCAAGGCCGCCTTCATGCACGATTTCAAGAAGGGCTTCCTGCCGATGGCGGCGGTGATGGTATTCGTCGGCGCGATGCTGCTGCGCGAGCCGGACTTCGGCGCGCTGGTGGTGATCACCGCGATCGCGATGGCGATCCTGTTCCTCGGCGGGCTCAACTGGCGCGTGTTCGCCGGCCTGATCGTGCTGCTGGCGGGCGCATTCGTGGTGCTGATCATCTCCTCGCCGTACCGCCTGCAGCGCATTGTCGGCTTCATGGACCCGTGGGCCGACGCCTACGGCAAGGGCTACCAGCTGTCGCACTCGCTGATCGCCTTCGGCCGCGGCGAGTGGTTCGGCGTCGGCCTCGGCGGCAGTGTCGAGAAACTGTTCTACCTGCCCGAGGCGCACACCGATTTCCTGCTGGCGGTGGTGGCGGAAGAGCTGGGGCTGGTCGGCGTGTTCATCGTCATCGCCCTGTTTGCCTTCCTGATCTATCGCGCGTTCATGGTCGGTCGTGAAGCGATGATGCGCGAGAAATACTTCGCCGCGCTGGTGGCGCAGGGCATCGGCGTCTGGCTGTCGGTGCAGGCGTTCATCAACATGGGCGTCAACATGGGTCTGCTGCCGACCAAGGGCCTGACGCTGCCGTTCCTGTCCTACGGCGGCAGCGGCATCATCGTCAACTGCCTGGCGGTGGCGGTGCTGCTGCGGATCGATGCCGAGAACCGCTCCACCTCGACCGCGGCCCGGGGAGTGCGGCGCGGATGAAAAGAACCGCACTGATCATGGCCGCCGGAAGCGGGGGGCATATTTTTCCAGGCCTGGCGATTGCCGAGGTGCTGGCCGGCCGCGGCTGGTCCATCGTCTGGCTGGCTACACCTGCCGGCATGGAGCACAAGCTGGTCGGCAAGGCCGGCTATCCGATCGAGGTGGTGCAGATGTCCGGTGTGCGCAGCAAGGGCGCCATCGCCTGGGCGCTGCTGCCGCTTACACTGCTGCGCGCGTTCTGGCAGTCGCTCGGGGTGATCCGCCGGGTAAAGCCCGACGTGGTGATTTCAATGGGCGGCTACATCGCCTTTCCGGGCGGCATGATGGCCGTGCTGTGCGGGCGGCCGCTGGTGGTGCACGAACCCGGCGCCCACGCCGGTCTCACCAGCCGGGTGCTGGCACTGGTTGCCGACCGGGTGCTGGTGGGCTTCCCGAAGACGTTCGAGCAGGTGCCGCAAAATGCGCTGGCGCGGCTGCTGCCGAAACCGGCCCGGGTGGAGTGGCTGGGTACGCCGGTGCGCGCCGACATCGCCGCGCTGGCCGAACCGGCCGCGCGCATGGCCGGCCGCAGCGGACCGATCCGCCTGCTGATAGTCGGCGGCAGCCTCGGCGCCAAGACAATGAACGATTTGGTGGTGGCGGCGCTGGCCGCGCTGCCGGCGGACCAGCGCCCGGAAGTCCTGCACCAGTCCGGCGAAAAGAATTACGACGAGCTGGTGGCCGCCTATCGTGCCGCGGCGGTCAACGCCACCGTGGTGCCGTTCATCGACGACATGGCGAAGCAATATGCCTGGTGCGACCTGATGCTTTGCCGCGCCGGCGCCATCACCGTGGCCGAGCTGGCGGCAGCCGGCGTGGCCAGCATGCTGGTGCCGCTGCCGTACTTTGTCGCCGAGGAACAGGATGCCAACGCGCGTTTCCTGGCCGATGCCGGCGCCGGTGTACTGGTCAGGCAGCTCGAAACGACCGCGCAATCACTGGCGGCACAACTCAAATCACTGACGCGCGAACAACTGCTGGCGATGGCCACGGTGGCGCGTTCACTCGGTAAACCGGAAGCCACCGTCGCCTGCGCGACGGTGTGCGAGAGCCTTTCATGAAACAGAAAGTCAAACACCTGCACTTCATCGGCATCGGCGGATCGGGCATGTCCGGCATTGCCGAAGTCCTGATCAACCTGGGCTATGCCGTCAGC
Source organism: uncultured Burkholderiales bacterium (assembly GCA_964417885.1). GTDB lineage: Bacteria > Pseudomonadota > Gammaproteobacteria > Burkholderiales > Usitatibacteraceae > UKL13-2. The sequence continues at coordinate 8,450 of CAYQKN010000068.1, forward strand.
GGTTCGGACATCGCCGAGTCGGCGGTGGTCAGACGGCTCAAGTCGCTGGGCGCCAAGGTGCTGATCGGCCACGCCGCCGGCAATATAGCCGGCGCCGATGTCATCGTCACCTCGAGTGCCGTCAAGGCCGACAATCCGGAAGTGGTGGCGGCCAAGGCGGCGCGGGTGCCGGTGGTGCCGCGCGCCATGATGCTGGCCGAACTGATGCGCTTCAAGCAGGGGATCGCGATTGCCGGTACCCACGGCAAGACCACCACCACCTCGCTGATCTCGCACGTGCTGGGCGAAGCGGGGCTCGATCCGACCTGCGTGATCGGCGGCAGGCTCAACTCGATCGGCACCAACGCACGCCTCGGCAAGGGCGAATATCTGGTGGCAGAGGCCGACGAGTCGGACGCGTCGTTCCTCTACCTGCAGCCGATCATGGCCGTGGTCACCAACATCGACCAGGACCATATGGAAACCTATGGCCACGACTTCAGCCGGCTGAAGTCGGCGTTCGTCGAGTTCCTCGAGCATCTGCCGTTCTACGGCCTGGCGGTGCTGTGCGCCGACGACGCCAATGTGCGCGAGATCCTGCCGCGCCTGACCAAGCCGGTCATCACCTACGGCATGAGCGAGGATGTGGAGCTGCGCGCGGTCAACGTCAGCGCCGCCGACGGCAGGATGAAATTCACCGCGGTCAGCCGCCGCGACCGCAAGGTCCTCGACGTGGAGCTGAATCTCGCCGGCATGCATAACGTGCTGAACGCGCTGTCGGCCATTGCCATCGCGCGCGAGATCGGCGTCGACGACGCGCACATCGCGCGCGCGCTGGCCAGCTTCACCGGCGTCGGCCGCCGCTTCCAGCGCTACGGCGAGGTGGCGATTCCGGCCGGCGGCAGTTTCACGCTGGTGGACGACTACGGCCATCACCCGGTCGAGATGGATGCGGTTCTCAAGGCCGCGCGCGGCGCCTTCCCCGGCAGGCGCATCCTGCTGGCGTTCCAGCCGCATCGTTACACCCGCACCCGCGACCTGTTCGAGGACTTCGTCAAGGTGCTGTCGACCGCCGATGAGCTGGTGCTGGCCGACGTCTATCCGGCCGGGGAGGCGCCGATCGTCGCCGCCGACGGTCGTGCGCTGGCACGTGCGCTGCGCGTGCTGGGCAAGGTCGAGCCGCTGTTTGTCGAATCGGCCGCCGAGATTGCCGGCGCGGTCATGAGCCGGGTGCGCGACGGCGATGTCGTCATCACCATGGGCGCCGGCTCGGTCGGCGGCGTGGCGCCGAAAATCGCCGGCAGCGGGGGCGGGGAATGAACATGAGCGACCTCGACCACATCCATCTGCCGGTGCATGCGTTTCGCGGCGAACTGCGCAACGCCGAGCCGATGTCGAAGCACGTCTCGTGGCGTGCCGGCGGCAACGCCAAGGGTTTCTTCCGGCCGGTCGACCTGGCCGACCTGCAGGCTTTCCTGCCGACGCTGGCGGCCGATGAGCCGGTGCTGTTCGTCGGCCTCGGCAGCAACCTGCTGGTGCGCGACGGCGGCTATCTCGGCACCGTGATCCTGACCACGCCGATGCTGCACGGGCTGGCGCTGGATGCGCACGACGCCAATGTGGTGGTGGCGGGCGCCGGTGTGGCGTCGCCGCACGTGGCCAAGTTCGCGGCGAAGAACGGCCTTGCCGGCGCCGAGTGGCTTGCCGGCGTGCCCGGCACCATCGGCGGCGCACTGGCGATGAACGCCGGCTGCTACGGCACCGAGACCTGGGACCAGGTGGTGGATTGCACCACCATCGATCGCCACGGTGCGCTGCATACCCGAACCGCGGCGGATTTCGACATCGGCTACCGGCATGTGGCACAGCGGGTGACGGGTGAGGCGAATGGGGTGAGCAGCGCGGCTGCTTCACCTCACCCGGAAGAGTGGTTCGTCGGCGCCCGGTTCCGCTTCCCGTCCGGCGATGCGGCCCAGGCGCAGGCGCGCATCAAGGAACTGCTGGCCAAGCGGATGGCCTCGCAGCCGCTCGACAAGCCCAACGCCGGCTCGACGTTCCGCAATCCGCCGGGCGATTTTGCCGCGCGCCTGATCGAATCGTGCGGGCTCAAGGGCCACACCATCGGCGGCGCGCAGGTGTCGACCAAACACGCCAACTTCATCATCAACACCGGCAGCGCGACCGCGGCCGATATTGAAAACATGATCGCGCACATGCAGGCGACGGTCCGGGCGCAGACCGGCATCGAGCTGGTGCGCGAAGTGAAGATCGTCGGGGAGGCGGTATGAGTTACGCCGCATCGATGAACGCAGATCAAGCACGGGTGCGCCTCGCAGGGCATTTTGCCTCTGGAAGCCGCGCGGGTACTGGAGTTTGTAATTGAGTAATGACGTGAAACTGCTGAGCAAGATTGCAGCGCAAATGGGCGGGCAAGCGCGGCGCGGAGGAGCAGGGGCCCCGCTCGCGGGGATGCGACCCGGGAGCGCGAAGCAGGCCGCCCTGCCAGGGAGGTCCCATGACCGGTGATGTGAAACGGCTCGGGAAAGTTGCCGTATTGATGGGCGGGCAAGCGCGGCGCGGAGGAGCAGGGGCCCCGCTCGCGGGGATGCGACCCGGGAGCGCGAAGCAGGCCGCCCTGCCAGGGAGGTCCCATGACCGGTGATGTGAAACGGCTCGGGAAAGTTGCCGTACTAATGGGCGGCCCCTCCGCTGAGCGCGAGATATCGCTGCTCTCCGGCAATGGCGTGCTGGCCGCGCTGCGAGAGAAGGGTGTCGACGCATACGCCTTCGATCCGGTGGTCAATTCGCTGTTCGACCTGCCGCGCGAAAAATTTGATCGCGTCTTCATTGCGCTGCACGGCCGCTTCGGCGAAGACGGCACGGTGCAGGGCGTGCTGGAAGCATTGAAGATCCCGTACACCGGATCGGGCGTGATGGGTTCGGCGATCGCGATGGACAAGTGGCGCACCAAGCTGGTCTGGCAATCGGCCGGCATCCCGACGCCGAAATACCGGCTGCTCACCGCCGACAGCGACTGGGTCAAGGTGATCGACGAATTGAAACTGCCGCTGATCGTGAAGCCGGCGCGTGAAGGCTCGAGCATCGGCATCACCAAGGTGCACACGGCCAATGAATTGCCCGCCGCGTTCAAGCTCGCGTACGGACTCGATCCGCTGGTGATCGCCGAGGAGTTCATCGCCGGGCAGGAGCTGACCGCGTCGGTGGTCGGCCAGGACGCGCTGCCGCTGATCCGTATCGAAGCACCTGAAGGTGCGTACGACTACAAGAACAAGTACTTCACCGACGACGTCAAATATCACTGCCCCTCCGGCATCCGCGCCGATCTCGAGGACGAGATTCGCGCCATGACGCTGAAGGCGTTCCGCGTGCTGGGCTGCGATGGCTGGGGCCGCGCCGACATGATGCTCACGCCCGCCGGCAGTTACAGCTTCCTCGAAATGAACACCTCGCCGGGAATGACCAGTCATTCGCTGGTGCCGATGGCGGCCCGTGCCGTCGGCATGAGCTATCCCGACCTGTGCCTGCGCATCCTGCAGGCGGCTGCGCTGAAGAGCTGACCGATCCCATGGCCAAACGTCCGATCCCGCCCGCCACCGCCGAGTCGTACACCCGGCGGCGCGGCGTCGTCATCGGCGCCGCGTTCGCGGCCATGTTGCTGGCCGGGGTCGGCGGCTGGTTCGCCATCAACGCCATGTCGCGCGAGGCGGCGCAGGCCAACTGGTTGCCGATTCGCAGCGTCGCTTTTGCCGGCGAATTGTCGCGCGTCGACCTGGAAGACCTGAAGCGCATCGCCGGCGGCATCCAGGTAATGGGCGGCAGCATGCTGCGCACCGATCTCAACCAGGTCAAGGCGGCGGTGCGGCAGGTCGAGTGGGTGCGCGATGCCGAAGTGCGGCGGCGGTTTCCCGGCACGCTGGAGATCCGCATCGAGGAACACAAACCGTTCGCGCGCTGGATCGTCGCCGGTGCCGCAAGCGCCGATGAAGGCGAGGGCAGCGGGCAACTGGTCAATACGTTCGGCGAAGTATTCGACGCCGGATACGACGATCCGCTGCCGGTGCTGGCCGGCCCGGCCGGTACCGCGGCCGAGGTGATGGCGCAGTTCCTTGCCTTCGGCGCGCAGATCGCCGCGCTGGGCAGCGACACCGCGCCATTGAAACTGGCCGAACTGCGGCTGTCGGCGCGCCGCGCCTGGCAGCTCAAGCTCGACAACGGCAGCACGCTCGAGCTGGGACGCAACGATGGCGCCCAGCGCCTGGCGCGCTTCAGCCGCGCCTATTCGCAGGTGCCGATGCTGCAGGCGGCCAGCGCGCGCATCGACCTGCGCTACCAGACCGGGCTCGCGGTTCGCGCCATCCATGCCACCGCCGCCGACAGCCGCACCGCGCGCAAAACAGGAACCAGGAAATGATCAACAACGGCATCAGACAGGACCAGGCATGAACAAGCCACGTGAAACCAAGAACCTGCTGGTCGCGCTCGATATCGGCACCTCCAAGATCATTGCGATCGTCGCCGAGATCACGCCCGACGGCGCGCTCGAGATTCTCGGGCTGGGACAGCATCCGTCGAAAGGATTGAAAAAGGGCGTGGTGGTCAATATCGAGGCAACCGTCACCGGCATCCAGCGCGCGCTGGAAGAGGCCGAGCTGATGGCCGACGTGAAGATCAAGGATGTGCTGACCGGCATTGCCGGCTCGCACATCAAGAGTTTCAACTCGCACGGCATGGTCGCGATCAAGGACAAGGAAGTCACCCAGTTCGATGTCGACCGGGTGATCGAAACCGCGCGCGCGGTCAACATCCCGATGGACCAGCAGATCCTGCACATCCTCACCCAGGAATTCATCATCGACGGCCAGGAAGATGTGCGCGAGCCGGTCGGCATGAGCGGGGTGCGGCTGGAAGTGAAGGTGCACATCGTCACCGGCGCGGTGTCCGCCGCCCAGAACATCATGAAATGCGTGCGCCGCTGCGGGCTGGAGGTGCGCGACCTGGTGCTGCAGCCGCTGGCATCGGCCATCGCGGTGCTGTCGCAGGACGAGAAGGACCTGGGCGTCTGCCTGGTCGATATCGGCGGCGGCACCACCGATATCGCCGTCTTCACCGGCGGGGCGATCCGTCACACCGCGGTAATCCCGATCGCCGGCGACCAGATCACCAACGATATCGCGATGGCGCTGCGCACGCCGACCAAGGATGCCGAGGACATCAAGATCGCGCACGGCTGCGCGCTGCGCCAGCTGGCCAGTGTCAACGACGTGATCGAGGTGCCCGGCGTCGGCGACCGCGAGCCACGGCAGATGTCGCGCCAGACGCTGGCCGAAGTGATCGAACCGCGGGTCGAGGAGCTGTATTCGCTGATCCAGCGCGAGCTGCGCGCCAGCGGCTTCGAAGAGCTGCTGTCGAGCGGCATCGTGCTGACCGGCGGCAGCGCCTCGATGCAGGGCATGGTGGAGCTGGGTGAGGAAGTGTTCCACATGCCGGTGCGGCTGGGCGTGCCGACTTACGCGGGCGGGCTGGCCGAGGTGGTGCGCAATCCGCGCTACTCGACCGGCGTGGGGCTGCTGGTGTCGGCGCTGGAGCAGAAAAAGCGCGACGAGCACGTGCGCATGCACACGGCGAATTTCAAGAGCGTGTTCGAGAAGATGGCCAGCTGGTTCAAGGGAAATTTTTAGCGTGGTGAGGGATCAGGCGTCACCGCGGGCGGTTTTTTTTAGTTGTTTCACAGCAGAGGAGAGTAAAGATGATTGAGTTAATCGATACAGAGCAGCCGGAAGCGGTAATCAAGGTGATCGGTATTGGTGGCTGCGGCGGCAACGCCGTGGACCACATGATCGGCAACGGGGTGGCGGGGGTGGAGTTCATCTGCGCCAACACCGATGCGCAGGCGCTCAAACGCAACCAGTCCAAGATCACGATGCAGCTCGGCGGCAACGTGACCAAGGGCCTGGGTGCGGGCGCCAATCCGGAAGTGGGTCGCAGCGCGGCAATCGAGGATCGTGAACGCATCGCCGAAATGATCCAGGGCGCGGACATGCTGTTCATCACCGCCGGCATGGGTGGCGGCACCGGCACCGGCGCGGCACCGATCGTGGCGGAGATCGCCCGCGAGATGGGTGTGCTGACGGTCGCGGTGGTGACCAAGCCGTTCGCCTTCGAGGGCAAGCGCAAGAAGATTGCCGAAGCGGGCATCGAGGCGCTGAAGCAGCACGTGGATTCGTTGATCATCATCCCCAACGACCGTTTGATGGAGGTGTTGGGTGACGATGTGTCCTACGAAGACGCGTTCAGAGCGTCAAACGATGTCCTCAATGGTGCGGTGGCCGGCATTGCCGAAGTGATCAACTGCCCGGGCCTGGTCAACGTCGACTTTGCCGACGTGCGCACGGTGATGAGCGAAAACGGGGTGGCGATGATGGGCTCGGCGATGGCTGCCGGTCCCGATCGCGCGCAGGTTGCCGCCGAACGCGCCGCCGCATCGCCGCTGCTGGAAGACGTCAACCTCACCGGCGCGCGTGGCGTACTGGTCAACATCACCGCCAGCCGGTCGCTCAAGCTGAAGGAAGTGCATGAAGTCATGAACACCATCCGCAGCTTTACCGCGGAAGATGCGACGGTGATCTTCGGCAGCGTGTTCGACGAGGCAATGGGCGACCAGCTGCGTGTCACCATCGTCGCCACCGGTCTCGGCGGCACGGTGTCGAAACGCCAGCCGCAGATGGTGTACTCGGCGCCGCCGATGGCCCGCACCGGCACCGATGACGCCATCGGCGCACCGGCTGCCTCGCCGGCCGGGGCCATCAACTATCACGATCTCGACACGCCTGCGGTCACCCGCCGCCGTCGCGACGCGACCGTGAATGCGATGCAGCAATCGGGTGTCGAGATGTACGACATTCCGGCGTTTCTCAGGAAGCAAGCCGACTAACCGCGGCCGGCGCACGCGACCAACCGGGCGACTCTCCTCCGCCCGGCTGGTGGCGTGCCCCCATCAATTTCATGTCGCGCAGGACCATGTACAAACTTTTTTATTACCCCAGCAATGCCAGCATGGCGCCGCACATGTTGCTGGAGGAAATCGGTTGCCCCTACGAATTGGTGCTGGTGGACCGCGCCAGCAATGCGCACAAGTCGGCCGATTACCTGCGGCTGAATCCCACCGGCCTGATCCCGGTGCTGCTTGACGGCGACATGCCGATTCACCAGACCGCGGCGATCTGCCTGCACCTGACCGACCGGCACCCGGCGGCGAATCTCGCGCCGCCGCTCGGCAACCCGTTGCGGCCAATCTACTATCAGTGGCTGATGTACCTGACCAACACCCTGCAGGCCGAGCTGATCCATTATTTCTATCCGGAGCGCATGGCCGACGACGCCGCGATGGCGGCGCGGGTCAAGGCGCATGCCGAACGCCGGGTCGGCGAGATGCTTGACCTGCTGGACGCGCACCTGGCGCAGGCCGGTCCGTTCATGCTCGGCGCGCAGTATTCGGCGGCGGATAGTTATCTGTTCATGCTGTGCCGCTGGACCCGCATGCACGCGCGGCCGGCACAGCTGCGGCCGCAGCTTGGCAAACTGATTGCGGACGTTGCGGCGCGGCCGGCGGTGATTCGCACCTTCGCGCAGGAAAACCTGCCCCTGCCCTGGTACTGAGCGGCTGACCGGTCGCGGCCGGGCCGCAAAATTGCCGGGTGTATGATGATTTACCCGATAACTACAACAGGAATCCATCATGGTCATTTGCCCCGTCGCAATCACAGTCGGCTGCAAGAAATGCCCGGTGTTCAAAGTCTGTCCGCTGACCAAGGTCATCGGCGACCAGAAGGATGTCGCAGAAGACGAAAAGCCTGCCAAGAAAGCCGCATCGACTGCCAAGAAGAAGCGTTGAACCCCGGCTGCCGGCGGCCTGGCACGGTTGAAATGATAAAATTGGAACCAATATCCAATAGATTCAGTCAATTAGTGCAGTCATGATCAAACAGCGTACGCTCAAGAATAAAGTCCGCGCTACCGGCGTCGGCGTTCACCTCGGCAACCGGGTTGAAATGCTGATCCGGCCCGCGCCACCCGATACCGGCATCGTCTTCTGCCGCACCGACCTGCCGGGTGCCCCCACCGTCCGGGCGCATGCGCTCAATGTCAACGACACCCGCATGTCGACCCGGATCGAAGATGCCAAGACCGGCGCGCGCGTCGCCACCGTCGAACACCTGATGTCCGCGTTTGCCGGTCTCGGCATCGACAACGCCTACGTCGACCTGTCGGCCGAGGAAGTGCCGATCATGGACGGCAGTGCCGGGCCGTTCATCTTCCTGATGCAGTCGGCGGGGATTGAAGAACAGGGCAAGGCCAAGCGCTACATTCGGGTGCTGAAGACGATCGAGCTGGCCGAGAAGGACCGCTGCGTGTCGCTGTCGCCGTTCAACGGCTTCAAGCTCAAGTTCAATATCCGCTTTGACCACCCGGTGTTCGAGAAATCGGCGACCGATATCGAGGTCGACTTTGCCAAGGTCTCGTTTGCCCGCGAGGTCGCCCGCGCCCGGACCTTCGGCTTTACCCATGAGGTCGAGGCGATGCGCGCGGCCGGCCTGGGCCGCGGCGGCTCGCTCGACAACGTGATCGTGATCGACGATTTCCGGGTGCTCAATAACGACGGCCTGCGGTTTGATGACGAGTTCGTCAAGCACAAGGCGCTGGACGCGGTCGGCGATCTCTACATGCTGGGCCATCCGCTGATCGGCGAGTTTCGCGGCGTCAAATCGGGCCATGCCATGAACAATCAGTTGGTCCGGGCGCTGCTTGCCGACCAGACCGCCTGGGAATTCGTGACCTACGACAAGCGCGAGCAACTGCCGGCCGCGTTTGGCAACATGACCCTGGCGGTCGCCTGAACCGCCGCGGGCCACGCCGATGCTGATCGGCCTGAGACTGCTGCTGATGGTGGCGCTGATCGCCAGCGCCGCAACCCTGCTCGGTTACCTGTTTACCCGGCAGCCCCGATTCCTGCTGCTGACCAAGACCATCGTCAAGGTTACATTGCTGGTGGCCGGGTTGATTGGCCTGATTTACTTGCTGGAGCGCGCGGTCCTGATCTGATTCACGTCTTCTTGGTTTCCGATGTAAGCGCACGCTCACGTTTCGCCCGAATGCGCTCGATGGTCGTCTTCAACGGCGAATCTCCCAACGATTCAGCCAGTTCCGCCAGCGTCCCGGTCGAAATCGGGTCGCGCGGCGGGGCCGGAGCAGCCGTTGGCGCGGGCTGGAAAAAGCTCGGTTGCACGATGATCGAAATTGCGGTAACCTGTTGTTCTTGCTTTTTATTTTCGCAAATTTTCTCAAGCAGTCGCGGCAAAATTTGTCTCAGTTTTGTTGCAATGGCTCCATTGGCCACTGCGATAACCAGCGTCGATCCCTCTACTGTTGCAACACGGCATGACTGATTCATGCCCGGCGGCAGAGCGTCGGCAAAAGATTGTTGAAGACGTGAAAACTGGCGCAACCGGTTCTGAATCGGTGCAAGCGCCTCGCTTTCGCGTATCAGGGCGTTGATCGGCTTGAACCCGCTATTTGTCATGGTTGGGTCAGTCGGCGTCAGGGCAGGAGTTGTGCATGAACATCATTCTTGTGTCGGACAGCCTGGCCAAAAGCCGCATTGTCACGATTTCGCAGTCGCAGATTATCATGGCCGCGATGGGCTTCATCAGCGCCGGCTTCATGTTTGCGCTCGGCACCTACTGGGTGACGATGAAATATGCGGTGGATATCCAGAACCCGTTTATCCAGAGCCTCATTTCCACGCTGACCCAGCAAAAGACCCAGCAGGCCGAGAAGGACATGCGCGAGCAGCTCAATTCGCTCGCCGTCAAACTGGGTGAATTGCAGGCGCGGCTGATGCGCCTCGACGCATTCGGCGAGCGCCTCGGCAAGGCGGCGGGCATCAAGCCGGCAGAATTCCGCTTCGCCGAGACGCCCGGCCAGGGCGGGCCGGCGCCGACCGGCAGCGCCGGCGATATCTCCTACGTCGATTTCCAGTCAAAGATCGCCGAAATTTCCCGCATTCTTGATGACCGCGCCGACAAATTGGGCGTGCTGGATTCGGTGCTGATGGAAGGACGCCTGGCCGCCAAGGCGATCCCGACCACGCTGCCGGTCGAAATCGGCTACTACTCGTCCAATTTCGGCACCCGCATCGACCCGTTCACCGGACGTCAGGCCTTCCACACCGGCGTCGATTTCAATGCGCCCCCCGGTTCCGCCATCCTCGCCGCCGCCGGCGGCGTGGTGTCGATTTCGGAACGCCACACCGAATACGGCAACATGGTCGACATCGACCACGACAACGGCCTCACTACCCGCTACGCCCACCTGTCACGCATGACGGTAAAGGTTGGCGACGTGGTGATGAAGGGCCAGAAAGTCGGCGAGCTGGGCCAGACCGGCCGCGCCACCGGCCCCCATCTGCATTTTGAAGTGCGCGAAAACAGCGTTCCGCTGAATCCCAACCGTTTCCTGAACTTTGTCAAAGCCCAGGAACCGGCTGCCGCCACCAAGTCCGCCCGCGCCCCCTGAACTGATCCCCGTCGTGGCCGCAGCTGATGCACCCGCGGTGCATCGCCTGCGGTCGCCCGGTCGTGCGCGCGCGCCGCGCCGGCTGCTGCCTGCATAATCCAACGATTGCCGCCGCCTGATGGCGGAAACACAACAACGAAAGCAACGCATGTTTGATACGTTCCTCAAATCCATTTTCGGCAGCCGCAACGAGCGACTGCTCAAGCAATATCGCAAGACCGTGGTGCAGATCAACGCGCTGGAGCCGGCGATCCAGCAATTGTCCGACGAGGCGCTGCGCGCCAAGACCGACGAATTCAAGGCCCGCTACCAGAAAGGCGAAACGCTGGAGCAACTGCTGCCGGAAGCGTTCGCGGTGGTGCGCGAGGGCAGCAAACGCACCCTGGGCATGCGCCACTTCGACGTGCAGCT
>CAYQKN010000069.1:0-19411 GCA_964417885.1 uncultured Burkholderiales bacterium
TTGACGCCCGTCAATAGCCCTTTAATCGGCAGGGCTAATGTAGGCATTGGCATTCGGCTGCATGGGCGCGGTGAAGCGCGCAAAAACAACAATGGCCCCCAGGCACGCGTTGGTTTGCCGGATTGCCTGTTACCAGCCGGCCGGCATCAGCCTGCCTGCCGGAAAAGAACCACCACAGCCGCTTGGGCGCCAGGGTCTGCTTTCCTTCAAAGGAGCACGATATGGTCCCCGAAAAACTGTCTGGCGCCGCCCGGCGTCCAGCAAACCCCACCGGCAACGATCGAATTGCGCACCGACTTGCCGCACGACTTTCCTCCCTGCGTACATGGCTGTCCGCCGTGTGCGTCGGTTCAACCGTGGCTGCCCTGCTGGCGGCCGCAACCCCGGCATTGGCGTATGAATCGTTCCAGAACGGTCGCCTGCGGTTCGGCACCGGCGCGGAAGCATCGGTAAACGTCCGCGGCAACCTGCAGCAGCCGTTCTACTATGACTCCGTGCTGGGCGGCGGCGGCTGGTACAAGCTCACCTACAGCAGCTATCCGCTCAACAATGCCATCGGCGTCGGCGGCGACGGCAGCAGCAACTGGAACGTCAACGGCCAGATCGCCCAGGACCCGGTGCTGAGCAACCAGGTGATCGACGTCAGCGGCTTTGTCGCCACCAGCGGCAGCAACGGCTACGGCACCATCATCTCGACCGGCGATGTCACCATCGGCGGCCAGACCTTCCAGGTGCGCAACAGTTACTCGCTGGGGCAGACCGATTCGTTCGTCCGCATCGTCACCCGCGTGACCAACACCGGCGCCACGGCGCTGTCCAACCTGCGCGTCTGGGTCGGCACCCAGGACGACTGGGTCGGCACCACCGACTCGCCGCTGAAGCGTCGCGGCAACCTGGTCGCCGGCGTGTTCACCAACATCCCGACCGCGGCCACCCAGTCCGCCGCGCTGCAGATTTCTTCCGGCGCCACCGGCGTGCTGTTCTTCTCGACTTCGCCGCGCGCCTATACCAGCATCAACTCCTGCTGCAGCTTCTCCAACTCGTACCTGCAGAATCCGGCCACCTCGCAGATCACCCTGACCAATGACGGTTCCTATGCGCTGTTCGTGCGCATGAACGATCTGGTTGCCGGGGCCAGCGATGAGTTCACCTGGTATTACGCCGCCGGCGAGCTGGCGAACATCGGCCAGATCATCGCGGCGGTCAGCGCGGCAGCCTCGCAATCGCTGACCATCAACGAACCGGTGACGCCATTCATCCCGGTCACCAGCTCCGGCGGAACCGGCACGCTGACGTTCTCAATCAGCCCCGCACTGCCGCCCGGCCTGACCTTTAACCCGACCAACGGCCAGATCTCCGGTACGCCGACGGCATTGAGCCCGAGCACCGTCTACACCGTCACCATCACCGACTCGGTGCCGACCTCTACCAGCGCCACGTTCGCGCTGTCGGTCAAGTACGGGCAGACGATCAATTTCGCGCCGCTGACGCCGCCGGTCTACACGCCGTCCGGCACCTTCGTCGTCAGCGCCACCGCCAGTTCCAGCCTGCCGGTGAGCTTCAGCTCGCTCACGCCCGCCGTCTGCACCGTCTCCGGCGCTACCGTGACCATGGTCAGTGCCGGCGCGTGCACCCTGCGCGCCAGCCAGCCCGGCGACACGCAGTTCAACGCCGCGCCCAATGTCGACCGCAGCGTGGCGATCCAGTCGATTGCCAACACGCAGCTGATCCTCGGTTCGTCGCTCAACCCGGTTCACTACGGCGCGCCGATCACGCTGCAGGTTCGGGTCAATGGCATCAACCCGACCGGCAAGCTCGATTTCGGCGTCTATACCAGCACCGGCTACGTGCTGATCTGCACCGAGGTGCCGGTGGTCGCCGGCTACGCCACTTGCAACGTACCGGGTGGCTTCCACAAATCCGGCACCCAGGTGACCTACCAGGTGGCCTATGCGGGTGACGCCAACAACTTCCCGGCCGTCACCACCTTCCTGCAAACCGTGCTGGTCGCGCATCCGACCCTGACGGTCACTGCCTGGCCGCCGATTCCGGTGGCAGGCCGCAGCCTGACGCTGAACGCAATGGTGATGCACCGCGGCATGGACAGCGTGGTCATCTTCAATGAAAACGGCGCGGCGCTGCCGACCTGCGGCGCGGTCAACGTGGCCGGCGTCGGTGGTCTGAACGACACCGGCGTGGCGAGCTGCAACATCCCTGCCGTTACTGCCGGCAGCCACACCTATGTCATCACCTATCCGACGCGCAATATCGCGACGCCGATGCCGGGCATGCCCGCCACCGACGGTTTCGAACAGGTCTACCTGACGGTGAACGTGGCCACCAGCGGTCCGCAGGATTACACCGACATGTGGTGGGGCGGCGCGGCGGAAAACGGCTGGGGCGTCTCGGTCACGCAGCATGGCGCAACCCAGTTCATCGTGCTGTACGTCTACGACAGTGCCGGCAAGCCGGTCTGGTATGCGATGTCGGGCGGCAGCTGGAACGCCGGCGCCAATGTCTACTCCGGCGCGCTGTACCAGCCGACGTCGGCACCGTTCACCGCGTATGACGCAACAAAATTCCGCGCCAACACGCCGGTCGGCACCGCCAGCATCACCTACACCGGCAACAACACCGCGATCCTCGACTACACCATCATCGGCGTCAGCGGAACCAAGGCGCTGGTACGGCAGCCATTCTCGAGCGCCGACGGCCAGCCCGGACTGCTGGTCAACGACCTGTGGTGGGCCGGCAGCCAGGAAAACGGCTGGGGCCTGAACATCGCGCAGCAAGGCCGGATGCTGTTCCCGGTCTGGTACACCTACGACAGCAACGGCCAGCCGACCTGGTTCGCGTTGCCGTCGGGCACCTGGAGCGGCACCACCTACAAGGGTGACCTCTACAGCGCCACCAGTTCACCGTGGCTGGGCACGGCGTACGACGCCAGCCGCTTCACACCGGTGAAAGCCGGCAGCATGAGTCTTACCTTCATCGATCAGGACACGGCGACGATGAGCACCACCATCGGCGGCGTGACGCGCACCGGCACCATCGTGCGGCAACCCTACTGATCTGTGCCGGCTCGTTTCAGGCCGGTCGCGCGTGACAGCGCGGCCGGCCTGTTTTTATTGGCGCATGCGCCACCGGCGTCTGCGCCGATCGCGAGGCAAAACCCCAGCAGTGGTGCGGTTGCTGGCAGCATTTGCCGCCGTGACCCGCACCAATGCTAGTGCCTGCGACGCGCACCATCTTGCGATTCGCGCCCTTCCGCCTGCGACGCGCCCATCCCTGATTGCGATTTATGTTCGGCTGCGTACCGACGCCGTTTTCAATCCACATAAAGATACGCCTGTTCACCGCATGCCAACGAGTGTGCGGTGACGAATGGACTGCCGGTCCGGGCAACTGACGGGCCGCGTCCCGACGATCAATCAAAAACAATGGATCAAACATGAACTCAATCAACGCGGCAACTCTCGACTACCCTGCGGGCGGCGTCGCCATGGCAAATCCGTCGCGCCTCAACGCCAGCGGCGTGTCCTGGGGCGCCATCTTCGCCGGCGCGGCGGCCGCGGCAGCACTCTCGCTGGTCCTGCTCATGCTGGGCGTGGGATTGGGGCTGTCGGCGATTTCACCCTGGGCCCAAAGCGGCATCGGCGCCACCACGCTGGGCGTATCGACGATAGTCTGGATCACGGTCACGCAGCTGGTGGCATCGGGCATGGGCGGCTATCTGGCCGGCCGGCTGAGAAGCCGCTGGATTGCGGTTCATACCGACGAAGTCTATTTTCGCGATACGGCGCACGGTTTCCTGTCGTGGGCAATCGCCTCGCTTGCCACCGCCGCGCTGCTGACCTCGGTGATCGGTTCGGTGATCGGTGGCGGCGTGCAAGCAGGTGCGACGGTTGCCGGGGGCGCGGTGGCTGCAGCCGCCACCGGTATCGCGGCTAACGCGGACCAGAAATCGGCGGGGTCTTCCAATGACGTCACGCCAACGGCCTACTTCATCGACACACTGTTCCGCCGCGAACCAGGCGCCCCGGCCGGCAGCACAACCGTGCCGGCGGACCTCAACAGCAATGCAAACAGTGGCGAAGTCACGCGCATTTTCATGAATACCCTGCGCACAGGCGCCTTGTCAGCCGAAGACACCCGCTACGTCGGCCAGCTGGTCGCGCAACGAACCGGCTTGACGCAGCAGGAAGCGGAAAAGCGGGTTGCTGATACGTATGCTCGCATGCAGAAAAACCTGCGCGAGATCGAAACCGCCGCCAAGGAAGCCGCCGACAAGGCAAGAAAAGCCTCGGCCTACGCCGCGCTATGGCTGTTCATCTCACTCCTGGTCGGTGCCTTCGTCGCAAGTCTCGCCGCAACGTTCGGCGGCCGGCGACGCGACGCCTGACCCGACCCACTTTTCGCTTAACTAATCACAGGAGATTTTCATGCGTTCACTGCTGCTGCTTTTTCTTGGTATCCCGATTCCGATCATCATTCTGATCGCGCTGTTCGTACGCTAAACACTGCACCATCACTGCATGAAAGGAAACTGAACATGGCACCACCGAGATCCAGGTCTGTGAAAAGGCCCGGCAAGGAGGCCGCACCCAAGGCGAAGGACGCCACGGTGCTGCTGCGTGCCGACCACAAGCTGGTCAGCGGCCTGTTTGCGGACTACGAAAAGGCGCGCTCGACGTCCAGGAAGAAACTTCTGGTCGCAAAGATCTGTACCGAGCTGACGGTGCACGCACAGGCGGAAGAGGAGATTTTCTATCCCGCCGTCAAGGCGGCACTGAAGGACAAGGAGCTGATTCCGGAAGCCACCGTCGAGCACGCCACGCTGAGGGGGCTGATCGCCCAGGTAGAAGGCGTGACGCCAGACGGCGAGATGTTCGATGCCACGATAAAAGTGCTGTCGGAGTACGTCGAACATCACGTCAAGGAAGAGCAGACGGAGATGTTTCCGAAAGCGAAGGCGACCCGGCTCGACATGAAGGCGTTGGGCGCACAGATTGCCGCGCGCAAGGCGGAACTGCTCGCCGAACGCGGCGGGTCATGACCGTCGCCACGCCCGACAGCGCGCCAGACATTCTGTCGTAGCGCGCAACGGGCATCGCAGTGCCGGTTACTCGTCCGGGAAGCCGGTTTTTCGGAATGCATCGGCGCCGGCCGCCGGGCGACGCTGGTAGCGGAACAAGGTTCAATGGTTGTCGATTTATTGTTTTTATGTGTGCTCTCGCACGGTGGTTACGGCGGTTCACGCATAACCTGTTTTCTGGCGTTGATCGCATCTGCCGCAAGCCGCAAGATCTGCAGCTGTCGTGCCGATGCGACCCAATTCCTGTTTATGTTCAACCTGCATCAGGAGAAATAAAATGAATCAAGTGCAAGCGTTTTCAAATTCACCGGTCAAGGCCTCAAGCATCATCGGCACCGATGTGGTCAATGCCAAGGGCGATGACCTCGGCGACATCAAGGAAGTGGTCATCGACCCGCGCACCGGCAGGGTAGCCTATGCGGTTGTCGCTTTCGGTGGCTTCCTCACCATGGGCGAAAAACTGTTTGCGATCCCGTTCAGCTCGTTCAAATACGATCATGTGGAAAACGAATACGTACTCGATATTTCCAAGGAACGCCTGGAAGCTGCTCCCGGATTCGATGCGGACCAGTGGCCATCGATGGCGGACGAGAAGTGGAATCGTGACGTGTACAAGTACTACGAGCGCCCGCCGTACTGGGAATAAGCGCCCGGCAAACTGACGTCTGTCCTGTGTGCGTTGGAAACAACTTCGGATAACGTCTGCGTGGTCAAAGAGAAAGGCCCCTGATTTCCGGGGGCCTTTTTTGTTTTCAACCGCACGTTCGCTGCCGCACCGACGCCGGGCGACGGGTCGCCCAAGATCAGATGGCCGAAAAGCGGGCATCCCTGAGGCACCATGTGCCGATTCGACCCCGCGAAACATGTGCCGCCTCCTTCCGTTGGCTCATGGCCTGCGGACACCGCGAAGGCGAAAACCGAATGAGTTCACCTTGAGCATCCATAGCCCGACCACCGGTACCGGCGATCCTGTCACCTCTTTGGGACAGCATCCGCATCAGCCTGACCTGCCGGACGCCCCGCATCACGCGCCGCGCGGATTCCCGGACCGGTTCGCCCTCGCCTTTACGAGGCTGATGCGCTTCTTTGCCGATACCTTTTTCGCCAAGCGCTACGGCCATCGCGCGATCGTGCTCGAAACAGTCGCCGCCGTGCCCGGCATGGTCGGCGGCACCATCACCCATCTCACCTGTCTGCGCCGCATGGTCGACGACGACGGCTGGATCCGCACCCTGATGGAAGAGGCCGAGAACGAGCGCATGCATTTGATGACCTTTGTCGAGATCGCCAAGCCGACGATGTTCGAGCGGCTGGTCATCATGCTTGCGCAATGGATTTTCTACGTCGGCTTTTTCCTGCTGTATCTGATCTCGCGCCGCACCGCGCACCGCGTCGTCGGCTATTTCGAGGAGGAAGCGGTCATCAGCTATACGCTCTACCTGCAGGAAATCGACGAAGGGCGATCGCCCAACGTTCCGGCGCCGGCCATCGCCAAACATTACTGGCAGCTGCCCGACGACGCGACCCTGCGCGATGTGGTGCTGGTGGTACGCGCCGATGAAGCCCATCATCGCGATATCAACCACGGCTTTGCCAGCGAACTGGCCGGCGAGCCGGCCGATCAGGTTCCGGCCGCGCCGTATCCGCCGCACGCGGACAAGATTCGCTTCTGAGCTGGCAAGCAGGACTGTTGCAAGGCGCGGATGTGCAGCAGCAGGCGCCAGCCCGAATCAGTCGCCGGTCAGCTTCCGGAATGCCTGGTTCAGTTTCGCCTGCGCTTCCACCAATTTCGTATTGCGCTCATCGAGCCATGCCTTGTCGGCGGCCAATGCGTCGCGGGCCAGGCCGAGCATGCGCCTGACTTCCGCCGGCTGCGGGCCGCCGATGCCAACCCGCGTCCGCACCATGTTCTCTGCGGACAGCGTTGCCCTGAACGCTTTTTCATCCAGCGGAAACGCAGACGGCGCGATGCCGAATTTTGCCAGTGCGGCGGCGTAAAACTGCACCGCCTGGGCGTAGGGGAATTCGCCCGGTTTCAGGTTGTTGGCCTTTGCATGGGTGACCACATCGCTGGCGAAATGATGTCCGACGCGGAACGGGATCTGGTTGACCCGCTGCAAGGTGTCCGCCAGTTCGCTTGAGGTGGTCCAGTCGGCGTTGAGCTCCTCCAGTGCCCGTCTCGGATCGACCTGCAGGGCCTTCAGCACCGAGGCGAACTGGTTGAGCATCTCGACGGTCAGGACAAACGTGCGCGGCGACTCCCAGGCATTCTTGTAATCGACCATCCCCGGCGCGACATTGTGCGCGCGCAGGGTCACCCATTGGGCGGCGGCGATGACATCGGACGCCTTGCTGCGGGCGCTCATCACCACACCCGGATTCTGTTTCTGCGGCATCGCGCTGCTGGTATAGGTGCTGCCGGTGCCCAGCAGCAGCCACGGCCGGGTCTGATGGTACTGGGTGTGCACGTCCGCCATCATCGCGCCGACACGAATGGCCATCGAACCGGCGATGCCGGCCGCTTCGATCGGCACGTCGAAGGTAATGATCTGGCCGGCGTCGTAGGAATTGGTAACCAGCCGGTCAAAGCCGAGCAGTTCCGCCAGCCGATTGCGGTTGAGCGGCCACGCGGAATTGGCCAGCACGGCGGTTCCCATCGGGCTCAGGTTCAGGCGCGGATAAAGGTCGCGAAACCGCTGGCTGTCACGGGCGAATGAATCCGCGAACGCGAGCAGGTAGTGGGCGTAGGTGATTGGCTGCGCCTGCACGCCGTTGGTGTACGCCGGGATGAAGGTCTCGACATGCCGGGAGGCGGTCTCCAGCAATCCCTCGCGCACCATCAGCAATGCACCCGCGGTGTCGAGCACCTCGTCACGCAGCCGCATCGCCCGCACCGTCGCCAGCATGTCCTGGCGGCTGCGCCCGGCGTGGATCAGGGTGGCTTCCGGCCCCGCCTTGTCGGAGATGATTTTCTCGATCTGCAGCACATCGGTCGGACGTTTTCCGCTGGGCTGTTCGGCCTGTGCGATGGAATGGGCCACGCCCTCGGCGATCTGTCGCGAGAGCTCCCGCCGCACCACGCCCTCTTCAACGGTCATCACCGTCGTTGCCATGTTGATGCGGCCGAGCCAGTAGAACTGGTCGTGCGCCTTGGACCGGGCGCTGGCCGCATCCTTGGCCGAGATGCCGCGCAGCCGGTCGGCCTCCGCCTGGCACTCCGCGGTGGTACGGCATGCGGTATCCCGGATATCAGCCGCGTGCGCGGCAACGCCAGGCAAGATGGCGCACAGCAAGAGTGAGCAAAGTTTTCTCATCGACATGAATCTCTCCAGCGATTGCAGGATTGGTGCCCGGCCAATGCGAACCTAGAAAGTGTGCCGCAGGCCGGCGCCAAAGCCTCTCGGGTCATTGCCGACGGCAAAGGTCGGCAAATCGGTTCCGCCCATCTGTGCGTTCGATGCCGCATTGTTCTTCAGCGATGCGTATCGGAACATCAGCGTTGAGCGCCGCGAGAAGTTGTAGTTGTAACCAATGGCGGAAAACTTGCTCTCCGGTTGCAGTGCAGTCGCAACCGCGCCGTTCCGGTTGCGGCCGACGGTGACGAACACCACGTTCTTTCCGGCGGTGTAGGTCACCGAGGCCTGGTGTGCCTTCTTGTCGGTGCGGCCGGTCGACTCGATTTTTTGCGTCAGCAGGCCGATTTTGACCGGCCCGAAAACCACCGTGCCGGCGAGGTTCTGGCCGGTCTCCGTCACGCCCGCCGTCACCGTCGCGCCGCGCTGGTCCTTGTGCTTTTCGTGCGCATAGTTGATTCTGAACGGCCCCTTTGCATAGTCGACGTACCCGCTGACATTCGACGGATTGGCCGTCGCCGTTCTTTCCTCGTTAACCCGATACATGAGGCGGGCGGAAAAGCCGCCGACCACCGGTGTCCAGTACTGGATGGTGTTTATTTCGCGGCGATTGAAGTTGCCGGTGTTGATGACCGACAACTGGTTGGCGATGGTATTTTGCGAAGCCGGATCGACGAATATCGCCGACAGCTTGAACGGACCATCCCACCTTCCCAGCATGATGGTGCCGAAGCCGCCGATCAGTCCCACGCCGCTGTTGCGGTTGGCAAAGGTGCCGCCATTGGCATCGAGCGGAAATGAAGACTCCAGCTGGAAGAATGCCTTGAGGCCGCCGCCAAGATCCTCGGTTCCGCGGACGCCAAGCAGCGACGACTCATCGACCACGTTGGTGCGCGTGCCCAGCGGCAGCGCACCGCCGGTTGCCTTCACACTGTTGATCATCGCCCAGGCGCGCCCGTACAGGGTCACGGGATTGGCGGATTGCGCCATCGCTGCGGGCGCAAACGTTGCGGCCGCGATGGCCAGTACGATCAGTTGCTTGTTCATTGCCTGGGGTCTCCGTCGTCCAAGTGGGAATGTCTTATGCGTCGGCATGGCTGGCCATGTTCAACATTTTTCTGTTTGCACCGCGCCGGTCGAACCCGGGCGCCATCGGCAGCTCTTGCCCTTCTTGGAGCGCGACACTGTCGATGCGAAAGGCTAGCAACCGGAAACCCATTTGTAAAATATACTTGGAACGCACTATGTATACTTTATAAATATGGACAAATCGGGAGGTCAATTTGGAATTGCGACACCTGCGCTACTTCGTCGCGGTCGCCGAGACCGGCACCTTCACCCACGCCGCACAGCGGCTGGGCATCCAGCAGCCGCCGCTGAGCCAGCAGATCAAGGCGCTGGAACAGGAAATCGGCTTCAGCCTGTTCCGGCGCGTGCCGAAGGGCGTCGAGCTGACAGTTGGCGGCAAGGTGTACTTCAACGAGGCACGCAGCATCCTGGCAAGCGTCGAGCGCGCCGGCCAGCGCGCCAGCAGCGCGGCGCACGGCAAGACCGGCAAGCTCTCGCTGGGATTCACCACTTCGACCATCACCCACCGGCTGGCGCCGCGCCTGGTCAGCGGTTTCCGTCGCGCCTATCCGGACATCGAATTGGTGTTCCGCGAGGGCAGCGCGGCAACGCTGACCGAGTCGGTGGCCAGCGGCTCGCTCGACGTCGGCATGATTCGCACCCCGGTGTCGCGGCCGGACGGCGTGCGCTTCCTGCTGCAATTGAAAGAGCAGATGCTGCTGGTGCTGCCTGCCGTCCATCCGCTTGCGCGCGCGGCATACCGGAAAAAGCGCGCGGCACTGGCGACGCTGGGGCTGCGCGAACTGAAGGATGAACCGTTCATCCTGACGCGGCGTCATGGCGCCTCCGGCATGTATGCCGACCTGGTCGCCGCCTGTCATCGCGCCGGGTTTAACCCGAACGTCGTCGCCGAGGTTGAGAACATGCTGTCCAATGTGGCACTGGTTGCCGCCGGGGTGGGCGTTTCAGCCGTGCCGGAATCGATGCACGGCATCCACCCCGAGGATGTTGCCTATTTCCGGCCGCAAGAGGCGGCGCGACTCGGCGCGCCGCTAAATCTGGCGT
Organism: uncultured Burkholderiales bacterium; assembly: GCA_964417885.1. GTDB lineage: Bacteria > Pseudomonadota > Gammaproteobacteria > Burkholderiales > Usitatibacteraceae > UKL13-2. Next base: position 10,582 of record CAYQKN010000069.1, read on the forward strand.
ATCAGGAGGCAACCACCAATCCCGCCACGGCGCGTTTCATGGCCTTCGCGAGTGGTCAGGAATAGGAGAAGTATCGCCAGCAATCCGCTACGCAGGTATCCGGCCTGCGCAACAGCTTATGACTGTGCGGTACTGGCGCGCCGCTAACCGACGGCGTGGAACTGCAGCGCCGCCAGGCTGGCGTACACCCCGCCCTGCGCCACCAATGAGGCGTGGGTGCCGGTCTCGACCAGTTGCCCGTTGTCGAGCACGATGATGCGATCGGCGCGTTGCACGGTGGCCAGGCGGTGCGCGATCACCAGCGTGGTGCGGCCGGCCATGGCGGCCTCGAGCGCGCCTTGCACCAGACGCTCCGATTCGGCATCCAATGCGCTGGTGGCCTCATCGAGCAGCAGCAGCGGCGGGTTCTTCAGCAGCGCGCGGGCGATGGCGATGCGCTGCCGCTGTCCGCCGGACAGGCGGACGCCGCGTTCGCCGAGAAAGGTGCGGTATCCCTGCGGCAGTTTTTCGATGAACTCGTGCGCGGCGGCCATGCGCGCCGCGGCGATGATCTCCTCGTCGCTGGCATCAACGCGGCCGTAGCGGATGTTTTCCATCGCGTCGGCGGCGAAAATCACCGTGTCCTGCGGCACGATGCCGATCGCGGCGCGCAGCGTGTGCAGGTGCAGGCTGCGGATTTCGACGCCGTCGAGCGTGATGGTGCCCTGCTGCGGATCGTAGAACCGCAGCAGCAGCTGGAACAGGGTGGTCTTGCCGGCGCCCGATGGCCCAACCACGGCCACGGTCTCGCCCGGCTGCACCGTCAGGCTGAGGCGGGTGAGCGACGGCGTTTCCGGCCGCGAGGGATAGTTGAAGCTGACATCATGCAGGGCCAGCGCGGCGCCGGTGCCGGAACGAGGCGGCAGCGGCAGCGGATTGGCCGGTGACTGGATCGGCGAACGCTCGGCCATCAGTTCCATCAGGCGTTCGGTGGCACCGGCCGCGCGCTGCGCTTCGCCCATGGTTTCGGCCAGCGCGCCGACCGCGCCGGCGACGATGACCGAATAGAGGATGAACTGGCCGAGATCGCCGCCGGTCATGGTGCCGCGGATCACCGCGTGCGCACCCAGCCACAGCACGAACACGATCGAGCCGAACACCAGCAGGATCGCGATCACCGTCAGCAGCGAGCGCGCGCGGATGCGGCGGATCGCGGTGCCGAACGCGTTCTCGACCGAGCTGCCGAAGCGCTTTGCCTCAATCTGTTCGTGGGTGAAGGCCTGCACCACCGGCATCGCGTTGAGGATTTCACCGGCCATGGCCGACGCATCGGCGATACGGTCCTGCGAATCGCGCGACAGTTTGCGCACCCGCCGGCCAAAGGCGATGATCGGCACCACCACCACCACCAGCAGCACGATGATGATCGACGACAGCTTCACGCTGGTGACGAACATCATCGCCAGTCCGCCGATGAACAGCAGCACATTGCGCAGCGCCATCGAAATGCTGGTGCCGACCACGGCCTGGATCAGCGTGGTGTCGGTGGTGAGCCGTGAAAGCACTTCACCGCTTTGCGTAACCTCGAAGAATTGCGGGCTCTGGTTGACCACGTGCGAGTAGACCGCGGTGCGAATGTCCGCCGTCACCCGCTCGCCCAGCCAGGACACGGCGTAGAAGCGCGCTGCGGTGGCCACGGCAAGCACGCTGGCGACGCCGAACAGCGCCAGAAAATAGAGGTCGATGTGCTCGACGCTTCTGGAACCGGCCGCGCCGAATCCCAGGTCGATCATCTGCTTGAAGGCGTAGGGAATGGTCAGCGTGGCGCCGGCGGCAACCACCAGCGCGATGCCGGCCAGCATGAACTGCCGCTTGTAGGGGGTGAGGAAGGGAAAGAGGCCTTTCAGGGTGGCGAGGCTGCTCTTTTTGGCTTGTTGTGAGGAGTTTTTGGCTTCAGGCATGCCGCAATTGTCCCTGTTTCCCGCGCCGAAAGACAGAGACAGTGTCAATCCCGTTACCGGGCGATGCGGTATTCAGCCATCCCGCCAGCCGTCCCGGCCGTCAAAACGCGCCCGCCTCATTCAGCGTATCGTGCTCTCACCCGCCGCCGCCAGGCGGTGCGGTTTTCCTCTACCACATCTCAGGGAGTAACCAGCATGAAACGACTAGCCAGGGGTATCGCAGGTTTCTTTGCCGCAGCCATGGTGCTGCTCGCGTCCGCGCCGCTTGCCGCGCAGGATTGGTCGCCGGCGCAGAAGGAGGTCTGGAAAAACGTCGAGGCCTACTGGGCGCTCGATGCCGCCGGCAATACCGAGGGTTTTCTCGGCTACTTCCACGCCGACTACGCGGGCTGGGACCTGAACCGCGCGGTTCCCGGCGGCAAGGACACGGCGCGCAAATTCCTTTCCCATTATCACAAGACCTCGAAAACATTGGTCTATGATCTGCAGCCCGCTGCCATCCGCATCCAGGGCAACGTCGCCATCGTGCACTATCACTACACGCAGATCGCCCGGGATGCGGCCGGCAAGGACAAGGAAACTTCCGGGCGCTGGTCCGATATCCTGATGAAGCAGGGTGACAAGTGGGTGTTGATCGGCGACAGCGGCGGGCGCACGTCAAAGGAATAATCCGCGGTCCGCATTTCCCTTCCGATCCGGCCGGTCCCGCATTGCACCGGCCGGATTTGGCTGGAAGGGTGCGTGTTGCAAACGGCACCTACCGGCCACCAGGCCGGTAGCGGCGACTCTTCACTCAGGCGGCCCGGCGCGCCATTCGGGCACGGCCTCTTCTGCAAATGCCGTACGCGGTTCCGCACGGGTTCCGGACGACCACAGACCCGTTCAGCGGCCATCCGGCGCGACCTGAATCGGCGCGCTTTCCGCACCGGCATGGCTGCCATCGCGGACGGTGCGGCTCGCCTGCCCGTGACCATCCCGCACGCGTGATGGTCGGCGAGGCAACGTCACACTTTCCGCAAACAATGTTCGGTTTCGTACAGACGTCGCCGGAGGTTGTCCCGACACTGCATCCGGTTGAGCACGCGTTCGCACGCGCAGCGCCTGACCCGCCAGTGCTCGCCCGGTTCACGCCGGCAATCCATCACTGCACCGCTGCACCGGCGAATGCCGGCTCCCTCCCGCACCGACCAAGGAATCACCATGGCAAAGAGTCAAATCTACAAACCGACGCTGATCAACCTGACCGGCCTTGACCGATCGCCGTCGGAGGCGAACCGCTCGGCCCAGGCCGCGGCGGTTCAGGCGCAGGAGCCGGGCAATACGCTCACCACCAACCAGGGCCTGCGGATCAGCGACAACCAGAATTCGCTGCGCGCCGGCAGCCGCGGCCCGACGCTGCTGGAGGACCACATCCTGCGTGAAAAGATCATGCATTTCGACCATGAGCGCATCCCGGAGCGCGTGGTGCATGCGCGCGGCGCCGGTGCCCACGGCGTGTTCGAGGTCTATAAATCGATGAGCAAGTTCACCAAAGCCGGCTTCCTGCAGGAGCCGAAGCTGAAGACGCCGGTGTTCGTGCGCTTCTCCACCGTGGCGGGATCGCGCGGCTCTGCCGACACCGCGCGCGACCTGCGCGGCTTCGCGGTCAGGTTCTACACCGACGAGGGCAATTTCGACCTGGTCGGCAACAACGTTCCGGTATTTTTCATCCAGGACGCAATCAAGTTCCCCGACCTGATCCATTCGGTCAAGCCGGAGCCGCACAACGAAATTCCGCAGGCCGCTTCCGCCCACGACACGTTCTGGGATTTCATCTCGATGGTGCCGGAGACCACCCATACCGTGATGTGGGCGATGTCGGACCGGGCCATCCCGCGCAGCTACCGCATGATGGAGGGCTTCGGCGTCCATACGTTTCGCCTGATCGACGAAGCCGGCAAGTCCTGCTTCGCGAAGTTTCACTGGAAGCCGGTGCTGGGCGTGCATTCGCTCGTATGGGACGAGGCGGTCAAGCTGGCCGGCAAGGACGCGGATTTTCATCGGCGCGACCTGTGGGAGGCGATCGATGGCGGCCACTATCCGGAATGGGAACTTGGCGTGCAAATCGTCGCGGCCAAGGACGAGCACAAATTCGCCTTTGATCTGCTCGATGCGACCAAGCTGATTCCCGAATCGCTGGTACCGGTGCAACTGATCGGCCGCCTGACGCTGAACCGCAATCCCGACAACTACTTTGCCGAGACCGAGCAGGTTGCGTTTCATCCCGGCCACCTGGTGCCGGGCATCGACTTCAGCAATGACCCGTTGCTGCAGGGACGGCTGTTTTCGTATTCCGACACGCAGCTTTCGCGCCTGGGGGGGCCCAACTTCCACGAGCTGCCGATCAACCGGCCGATCGCGCCGGTGGACAACAACCAGCGCGACGGTCACATGCGCCAGACCATCGTCAAGGGCCGCATCAGCTATGAACCCAACGGGCTGGGCGGCGGATGTCCGATGCAACGGCCGTGGGAAGACGGCGGCTTCACCAGTTTTGCCGAAACGCAGGATGGCGAAAAGCGTCGCATCCGCAGCCCGACCTTCGCCGACCACTTTTCACAGGCAGCGCTGTTCTGGCGCAGCCAGGCCGCGTGGGAGCAGGACCATATCGTGGCCGCGTTCTGTTTCGAACTGGGCAAGGTCGGTGTCGCTGCGGTGCGGGAACGCATGGTTGCCACGCTGACCCAGGTTGACGCGTCGCTGGCGCAGCGCGTTGCCGACGGACTGGGCATGGCGGTGCCGCCGCCACCGGCCGGTGCGGCAGACGTGCCGCATGCCGACAAACCCGACCGGGACGACGCCCTGAGCATGGCGAACACGCGCAAAAATTCCATTGCCAGCCGCCGCATCGCGGTGCTGGTTGCCGACCACGCAGACGTCGCGGCGATCCATGCGCTGCGCCAGACGCTGGAAGCCGATGGCGCCACGGTCAAGCTGATCGCCCCCCGCCTCGGTGATGTCACCGGCAGCGACGGCAAGCCGCTGACGGTTGATCACAGCCTGCCGACGGTCGGCTCGGTGCTGTTCGACGCGGTATTCATTCCCGGCGGCAAGCGCAGCGCCGTGACATTGAGCACCGATGCCAACGCGTTGCTGTTCGTGCGCGAAGCGTATAAGCACGGCAAGGCGATCGCCGCCAGCGACGAGGGGGTGCTGCTGATCGAGCAGGCGGCCATGTCGGCCGGTGCGGCGGACGGAAAGTTCCGCGGGCCCGGCGTGGTAGCGGGCAAGGGCAAATCGGTCAGCGCCGTCTTCATCAAGACCTTTGGCGCGGCGATTGCAAAGCACCGTTTTACCGATCGCCCGGACCTTGAGCAGATTGTCGCCTAGCAACGCTCCGCCGCCGCCTGCCGTGGCCGCAGGGCAAGCAGCCATGACCGACTGGCAAGCTCAGCCACTGGCGCGCTTCTCCAGACATTTCCGGCTGGGAAGGCGCACCAGTGCTTGTGTTCATGCAGCGGCAGCAGCCAATCGCCTGATGGGTCCGATCCAGCAAAGCCGTTACGGCTGTTCCATGGGGCGATGGATCCTGACGGCGTCAAAAAAGGTAACGTGCTCTTTCGGCCAGCTGCAGCCGGTTGCGGCGGCATGTACGTTGGCGCACGGACGAATTGCCGGGGCCTGTGCGAGCCTGTGATCGGGTTGTCCCGCGTGCCGCCGCCTGCGGCCGCCCAAGTGGACCTATCACTGACCAATCGAAAAATCATGCGCACAGGAACCAGACTGTCGATCTCTAGTTCGGTGACCCGGCGACGCTTGCGTTGGCATCAATGAAACGCGCCGCCGTCACAGCCGCGATGACCGGCGCAATGTTGCTGGCGCTGGCGGCCTGCGGCGAGGTTGCCCGGCTGCCGCTGGCGGCCGGCACCGGCCCGCAACCGGAGCTTCCCGCCCCGCGGCAGACACTGATCCCGACGCTCAACATTGCACCCGCCACCGGCTGGCCGGCGGAAACCGTACCGATTCCCGCGCCAGGAACGCGCGTGCAGGCCTTCGCCCGCGACCTCGACCACCCGCGCTGGCTTCTGCTACTGCCCAACGGCGACGTACTGGTTGCCGAGAGCAATGCGCCCGCCAAACCGGAAGGTGGCGGAGGCATCAAGGGCTGGGTGATGAAAATGGTGATGAAGCGTGCCGGCGCCGGTGGGCCCAGCGCCGACCGCATCACGCTGTTGCGCGACACCGACGGTGACGGCGTGGCGGACCTGCGTTCGCCGTTTCTGGAACAGCTGCATTCGCCGTTCGGCATGGCGCTGGTGGGCGACCATCTCTACGTCGCCAATACCGATGCCGTGGTGCGCTACGCCTACAAAACCGGCGAGACCCGGATCAGCACCGCCGGGGTCCGCCTGCTGGAACTGCCGGCCGGCCCGATCAACCATCACTGGACCAAGAACCTCATCGCCAGCCCGGATGGCGCGAAGCTCTATGTCAGCGTCGGCTCGAACAGCAATGTTGCCGAGCGCGGCATCGACGTGGAGGCCGGGCGCGCGGCGATCTGGGAAGTGGATACGCGCAGCGGCACTCACCGGGTCTTCGCCGGCGGCCTGCGCAATCCCAATGGCATGGCATGGGATGCGCGTGGCGCGGCACTGTGGACGGTGGTCAATGAACGCGACGAGCTCGGCAGCGACCTGGTACCGGACTACCTGACCTCGGTACGCGACGGCGGCTTCTACGGCTGGCCGTACAGCTATTACGGCCAGCATGTCGACCCGCGCGCAACGCCGCCGCGCCCTGACCTGGTGGCCACCGCGATCGCACCCGACTACGCGTTGGGCTCGCATACGGCGCCGCTGGGCCTGGCGTCGTCGCTCGGCACCACGCTGCCGGCACCGTTCGCCGACGGCATGTTCATCGGTCAGCACGGCTCATGGAATCGCCGGCCGCACAGCGGCTACAAGGTGATTTTTGTGCCCTTCAACAACGGCCAGCCGCTGCAACGGCAACCGCTGGATCTGCTCACCGGCTTCCTGAGCGATCACGGCGAGGCCTATGGCCGGCCGGTTGGCGTCGCACTCGACCGGACCGGTGCCTTGCTGGTGGCGGACGATGTCGGCAATGTCATCTGGCGCGTCAGTGCCTTGCCCGCGCCGCACTGAGTCAATTCATTTGAACATCGCCACGGCCAAATGTCGCACTCGCTCGCCAATGGCCGGCTGAACTGCCGGAAACTGTCACTGATGAAAGAGCCAATGGATGAGATCCCGCAAAATCCGATGCCCGGCGCGCCGCGCCTGACGCGGCTCGGCCGTTTGCTCGAACCGGCGCCGGCCGCAACCGACGATGCAAGTCGTGTTGACGCGCTGCCGGGCGTGCGGCAGGGTGCCGGGCCGGGCGAATTCATCGACGGCAGCTACCGGCTGGCATCGCGGTCGCTGGAATACATGCTCTACCTGCCATCCGGGCCGGGCAACGCTAACGTGCCGCTGGTCGTAATGCTGCATGGTTGCAGCCAGGGGCCGGGCGACTTCGCGGCAGGCACCGGCATGAACCAGCTGGCTCGTGAACAGGGCTTCATGGTCCTGTATCCCGCGCAGTCGCCGGCTGCCAACCAGTCGCGTTGCTGGAACTGGTTCGAAAACGGCCATCAGCAGCGCGACAGCGGTGAACCTGCACTGATCGCCGGCCTGACCAAAGACATCATTGACCGCTATGGAATCGACAGCCGGCGCGTGTACATCGCGGGCCTGTCTGCCGGCGGCGCCATGGCAACGATCGTCGCCGAATCCTATCCGGAAATTTTTGCCGCCGTCGGCGTGCACTCGGGTCTGCCGCGCGGCGCGGCCAGCAGCATGATGGAGGCCATATCCGTGATGCGGGCCGGTCGCGCCACGCCGGCCGCAATCAACCGTCACGCCCGCGCGGTACCGACCATCGTATTTCACGGCGACCAGGATCGCACGGTGCATCCGCGCAACGGGGAACAAGTCATGTCGGCCGTGCTGAGCCGGATGGATAGCGGCAGCGCGGTCGAGATCACGCACGGTATTCGCGGCAGCGTCGAACAGGGTATCGCCGGCGGCGGGCGGCGCTATACGCGCACCACCTTTCGCAATGGCGGCGCCGGCATCGTGGCTGAACACTGGCTGGTGCACGGCGCCGGGCACGCCTGGTCCGGTGGCCAGGCCGACGGCACCTGCAGCGATACGGACGGTCCCGATGCAACCCGCGCCATGCTGCGATTTTTTCTGGCACAGCGCAACGGCATCGACGGCGCGGCAACCAATGATGCCGATTTTGCCGCGTGATACCAGCCGCACCTGCCGGCCATCGCCGCGCCGGCGCGGCGATCGGCATATTTTTCTGACGCAACCGGCATATCCTGACAACCGACGGGCGCCCACGCGCGTTAGCTGCAGGTGACCCCCACGCGCGACTTCGCGCAATCACCGTTATGGAGATGGCAATGATTCAAAAACTGAAAACCGTATTGGGTATCACTGCCCTGGTGCTGGCAGCACAGGCATCGGCGTCAATTACTTTTTACGAAGGCGAAGGCTTTCGCGGCCGCGCCTTCAAGACCGACAAGCAACTGCGCAATCTGGAGCGCGCCGGATTCAATGACCGCGCCTCCTCGGTGATCGTGGACCGCGGCAGCTGGGAAGTCTGCTCTGATGAGAAGTTCGCCGGCCGCTGCGTCCTGCTACGGCGTGGCAGCTACGATTCGCTGCGCCGCATGGGCATCGACAATCGCATTTCCTCCGCCCGCCCGGTGGACGAGCGCCGGCCGTATGCCAACCCGGTAGCCGAACCCTTGCCGGCCCCGACCTATGAATACCGCCGCCGTCCGGGCGAGCGCACGCAGGAAGTGCCGGTCACCTCGGTTCGCGCGGTGATGGGCCCGCCGG